>CAZSSQ010000141.1:0-6234 GCA_964609465.1 uncultured Dehalococcoidia bacterium | reverse complement strand
GACATGAAGGCGATGCGGCTGCCGTCGGGTGACCAGGCAGGGCCGAAGTCATCAGCTGGGTTGCTGGTGAGGCGTTGCTGGCTGAAGCCGTCAGCGTCCGTCACGTAGATGTCAACGTTGTCACCGCGATCGGACCAGAAGGCGACGCGGGAGCCGTCCGGCGCCCAGGCGGGGCTGCTATCCAAGCCGGAGTTGTCGGTGAGGCGCTCTAGTCCGGAGCCGTCGGCGTCTATGACGTAGATCTCATGGTTGCCGTCGCGGTTGGACACGAACGCGATCTTGCCCGCGGCGGGCCCTCCGCCGCAGGCCGTAGCCAGAGCCAACGCCGCCAGCAGCGCCAGGACAAGGCGCGATGCTTTCATGTGGCGCCCCCTGCTCCTACTCCCCTCTCGGTCCCACTGTCTTCAGGTAGGCGTGGTAGTTGCGCCGGGTCTCCTCGAGGTGGTCGCCGCCGAACTTCTCCAGCAGCGCCTGGGCCAGGACGATGCAGACCATAGCCTCGGCGATGACGCCGGCCGCTGGCACGACGCAGACGTCGGCGCGCTCGTAGTGGGCCGGCACCTGCTCGCCGGTGGCGAGATCAGCCGAGGGCAGAGCTCTGGAAATCGTGGAGATGGGCTTGAGAGCAGCCCGCGCGACCACCGGCTCGCCGTTGGTCATGCCGCCCTCGGTGCCGCCGGCGCGGTTGCTGGCACGTGGCCAGGGGCGCTCGCCCCACTCGCCGGCCGGCAGGATAACGTCTTGAACCTGGGAGCCACGCTGGCGAGCCAAACCGAAGCCACCGCCGATCTCCACGCCCTTCACCGACTGGATGCTCATCAGCGCCTGCGCCAGCAGCCCGTCGATCCTGCGGTCCCAGTGGACGTGGCTCCCCAGTCCGATGGGCACACCGGTGGCCCAGACCTCGAGCACCCCACCCAGGCTGTCGCCGTCGCTGCGGGCGGCGTCGATGGCCTCGATCATGGCCTTCTCCGCCGCCGGGCCGCCGCAGCGCACGGGTGAGCGTTCGACTGCCTCCCAGTCGGGCTCGCCGTCCCCGCGCGCCTCCACGCCGCCGATGACGATGGTGTGGCTGTGCACCCGCACGCCGAGCTCCTCCAGCAGCCGGCGGCAGACGGCGCCCACGGCGACTCGGGCGGCCGTCTCCCGTGCGCTGGCGCGCTCCAGTACGGGGCGCACGTCGTCCTGAAGGTACTTGATGACGCCGGGGAGGTCGGCGTGGCCGGGACGCAGGCCCGTGACCTTCTCGACCGGCCCCGGTGCCGGCTCGACAGCCATGACCTCCTGCCAGTTCGCCCAGTCGCGGTTCTCGATGCTGAGGGCGATGGGGCTGCCCAGGGTGAGGCCGTGGCGCACGCCGGAGATGATCTTCGCCCGGTCCTGCTCGATCTTCTGGCGCCGGCCGCGGCCGTAGCCCCCCTGCCGCCGGCGCAGGTCGGCGGCGATGTAGTCTTCGGAGAGGGGCAGCCCCGTCGGCACGCCCTCGACGATGGCGGAGAGGGCCTTGCCGTGGGACTCCCCGGCGGTGAGGAAGCGCAGCGTCCCCATTCTCCTAGCCTCCCGCTCTAACCTGCCAGGGCCTTCCGAGCGGCCTGGAACATGACCTCCACCGGCGCCTCGAGGCCCGTCCAGAGGCGAAAGGAGGCCGCCCCCTGGTACACCAGCATGGCCAGGCCGCCTGCCGTGCGAGCGCCCCGCGACCGGGCCGCCTGCAAGAAGGGCGTCTCCTCCGGGTTGTAGACCAGGTCGAAGGCCAGGCAGCCCGGCGGTATGACCTCCGCCGCCACCGGCGACTGCCCCTCGGCAGGGCCGAAGCGCATGCCTACAGGGGTACAGTTTACCAGAAGCCCGCACTCGCGCAGCGAGCGCTGGAAGGCGGCGTCGCCCCAGCGTGCCCAGGTGACGGTGGTCTCCGGCGAAGTCAGGCCCCTCAGGTCACCGGTCAGGGCCTCGGCGCGCTGCGGGATGGCGTCGGAGAGCGAGATGACGCTGGCCCTACCTTCGATGAGGGCCAGGGTCACGGCGCGAGCGGCGCCACCGGCGCCGAGGACAGCGGCGCGTACACCTCGAGCATTGAGGCCGGCCTCGCTGAGGGCGCGGGCAAAGCCCGCCATGTCGGTGTTGTGGCCGGTGAGCCGCCCCTCCCGCCGGACGATGGTGTTCACCGCCCCCGCGCTGGCCGCCACGGGGTCCAGCTCATCTAAGAAGGGGATGACGGCCTGCTTGTGGGGGACGGTCACGTTCGCCCCCAGGCAGTCCTCCCGGCGCAGCGAGGTCACCCGCTGCGGGATCTCCTCAGGCTGGGTGTCCCAGAGCTCGTAGCGGGCGTCGAGGGCGCAGTGGTCCAGGGCCGCCTGCTGCATGGCCGCCGACAGGGAGTGCTTCAGTCCCTGCCCGATAAGCCCAATACGTCTCATCCCCTACGCCTCAGCGCTGGTACTCCTCGACGTTGCGGAGGTGCTCCTCCAGGGTCTCGGCGAAGACGTGGCTGCCGTCGTTCCGGGCCACGAAGTACAGGTAGCTGGTCTGCGACGGGTGCGCCACCGCCTCCAGCGAGGCCAGACCCGGGTTGGCGATGGGCCCCGGCGGCAGGCCGCCGTTCACGTACGTATTATAGGGCGAGTCCACTTGCAGGTCTTCGGTGGTCAGCCCCTGCTTCCAGAACCCGAAGCGTTCGACGCTGGCGGGGTCGCTGGCCAGCGCGTACTGGACCGTAGGGTCTGCCCCCAGGGGCATGCCCAAGCGCAGTCGATTGAGGAAGACGCCGGCGATGAGGGGCCGTTCCTCAGGCCGCACGGCTTCCCGCTCAACGATGGAGGCCAGGGTGACGGCCTCGTGCAGGGTGAGGCCGGAGGCCTGTATGGCTTGGCGCAGTTCGGGTGTCACCTGGGCATCGAAGGCGGCGAGCATCCGGCGCACCACCTCCTCCGCCGTCACGCCGCGGGAGAAGCCGTAGGTGGCTGGGAACAGATAGCCTTCCAGGTCAGCGCCGGCCGGCCGCTCGGACAGGAAGCCGAAGTCGTATGCCTCAGAGGCCAGGGCACGCCGGAAGTCCTCGGCCTTCACGATGCCCTCCCGTTCCATGACCAGCGCTATCTCCTCGGAGCGCAGGCCCTCGGGTACGGTCACCGTCAGGGGCATGGTGATGCCCAGCCGCAGGCGGCCGATGACCTGGAGGGTGGGCATGCCGCGGTCGAACTCGTAGCGGCCGGCCACCATCTCGTCCTCGACGCCCATGAGGGCCACCAGGATACGGAACAGGCGGGCGCTCTCGATGACGCCGCCCTCCTCCAGCCGCCGGCTGATGTCGCCCGCACTATCGCCCGGCGCCACCTCGACGCTGACGATGTCCGTGCCGGATGGAGTGGGGAGCACGGGCAGGCCGGGCTCATTCTGGAGGACGGCAGTGGGGGTGCCGGAGACCACCCAGGCCGCCAGGCCTACCGCGGCCAGGGCAGCGGCAGCGATAGCGAGGGGGAGCAGCGGGTTGCGGCCCATCACCCCTGTGTGGAGGCGGCCGGCCGCCGGCGGCTGTCCAGGTAGGCCTGGAGGATGAGGGTGGCAGCGATGGCGTCCCGGGCCCCCTGGCTGCGCTCGGGCGGCCGCCGCCGCCCGCCGGCGTCGTTACGCCCAGACGGGTGGGCGTCTGCCCGGCGTCGTGCCTGCCTGCGCGACGGGCCGGGAGGCGCCAGAGCGCGTTCGGCGGCGACGGTGCTCAACCGTTCGTCCCACATCTCCAGCGGCCGCGCGACGGCCTCCGCCAGGCGGCGGGCGAACTCCTGTGTTCGCTCAGCCTGCCGTCCTAGGCTGCCGTCCAGGGAGAGAGGCAGCCCCACCACCACGATCTGGACGCCCTCGCGGTCTACCAGGTCGGCCAGGGCACGCAGGTCGGCGCCCCCTTCGCGACGCTCCAGGGTTTCGAGGGGGACGGCCACCCGGCCGTCGGGGTCAGAGATGGCGAGGCCGATGCGGCGCTCGCCGACGTCCAGCGCCAGTACACGCATGCTAGCGGCCCTTTGAGGGTCTGTCGAAATACCCTTCTTGTCCGCTCGTGGTTCGACAGGCTCACCACGAGCGGAACCGCACAGCCATTCGATCCCGCTCACCCTGAGCCTGTCGAAGGGCGGACGTTTTTCGGAAGCCCCTTTGGGGGAGAGCCCTTCCTCGGGGGAAGGGCCGACAGGCTCTCCCGGGCCAGTTTGCGGGCCAGGCCCAGGGCCTCCTCCAGGCGGCCGGGGTCCTTGCCGCCGGCCTGGGCCATCTCCGGTCGGCCGCCGCCGCCGCCGCCGGTGACGGCTGCGACCCGCTTGACCAGCTCGCCGGCGTGGAGGCCGCGGGCCGTCAGGTCGGGCGTGATCATGGCCACGAAGTTGGGTCGCTCGTCGAAGACGGCGCCCAGCACCAGCACGGCGCTGCCCAGGCGGTCGCGGAGCCAGTCTCCCGCCTCGCGCATGACCTCGAAGCTGGCCGCCGGCACCTGGCCGGCTACCACCGCGGCGCCGTCGACGCGCTCGGCACTCGCCAGGAGGGCCTCGGCGGCGCGCCGGGCCGCGTCGCGCTCCAGCGACTGGGCCCGCCGTCGCTCCGCCTCCAGTTCCTCCAGCAGCGACGCCACCTTCGTCTCCAGGTCGGCAGGGATGACGCCGGTGCGGCGGCTCAGGCGCTCCAGGAGGTCGCGCTGCGCCTGCGCGTACTCCTCGGCGCCGCGCCCGGTGACGGCCTCGATGCGGCGCAAGCCGGCCCCGATGCTCTCCTCCCGCACGATGATGAAGCTGCCTATCTCGCCTGTGGAGCGACAGTGGGTGCCGCCGCAGAGCTCCATGCTGTAGCGGCCCTGCTCCTCTGTGGGGGGCTGCTCGGCTATCTCGACCACGCGCACGCGGTCGGCGTACTTCTCGCCGAAGAAGGCGAGGGCGCCGCCGGCGATGGCCTCCTCGTAGCCCTTCTCGTCGGGGTGCACCTCGATGTCCTCGCGGATCTTCTCGTTCACCAGTCGCTGGACGGCCAGGACCTCCTCCGGTTTGAGCGCCTCCATGTGGGTGAAGTCGAAGCGCAGGTGGTCGGGGGCGACCAGCGACCCCGACTGGCGGACGTGGGTGCCCAGCACGCGGCGCAGGGCCGCCTGAAGGAGGTGGGTGGCCGTGTGGTTGCGCATCGTGTCGCGCCGCTTCTCGGCGTCCACCTGGGCGACTACGGCGTCGTTGACGGCGATGCGCCCCTCGACGACGCGGCCGCGGTGCACGGCGACGCCCTCACGCGCCCACTGCGTGTCCTCGACGGCGAAGCGCCCCGCCGGTCCGGCGATCTCGCCCTGGTCGCCTACTTGGCCGCCGCCCTCCGGGTAGAAGGGCGTTTCATGGAGGACGAGCTCCGCCTCGTCGCCCTCCTGGGCCGATTCCACCACGTCGGCTCCGGCGATGATGGCGGCGATGGTGCTCTCGTGGCGGAGGGTCTCGTTGCCCACGAAGCGGGTCTGGAGGTGGAAGAGCGCCTGGTAAGCCTTCTCGCGCTCCTCGCCGCCGCCACCGAAGCGGGAGGCGGCGCGCGCCCGTTCCCGCTGCGCCTCCATCTCCCGCTGGAAGCCCGCTTCGTCGATGGTGAAGCCGCGCTCGCGGGCGACCTCGCGGGTCAGCTCCATGGGGAAGCCATAGGTGTCATGCAGCGTGAAGACCTCGGTATCCGAGACCGTCCGGAGCAAGGCCAGATTGCGACGCTGAACCGCCGGCCTGATGGATTCGATAGACAGCGATTTGACTTCATCCACCAGTTCGGAGTGGCTGATCACGATCTCTAGCTGCCTGGTCGGGTCGGAGGTTGTCTCAACCAGCTCCGCAGCGTTCGCCCGCAGCAGGAGAAGCTGCCTTAGGATATGGTCGCCTCTCGTGAGAACCGCTCGGGACTGTTGCTCTTCAGCCGCTGTAGCCCTTGACACTAAGGCACTCTGTTCCTCTAGCCCTGGATAGGGCTCGCGCATGCACTCAATGCCTTGCTTCACAACTAGCTCAAGAAAGGGCTCGCCTCCTGCCCATCCTTCTAGCCGCGCCTCAGCAGCGCTCTTGTGTGCGGCCATGGCCTGTCTTGCTTCATCAAGGGTCGTCGCACCAACCAGAGCCTCGTCTTGGGAGCCCAGGCCCCCCTGCAACAGCCGAAGTGCGTAGTAGGCAGCCCGCCGGATCACCCGCCGCAGCACGTAGCCGCGGCCTTCGTTCGAGGGCATGACGCCGTCGGCGATGA
>CAZSSQ010000140.1:0-6245 GCA_964609465.1 uncultured Dehalococcoidia bacterium | reverse complement strand
CTTTCTCGCCCGGCAACTTCGTGCCCGGGATAGCCGCCTCGCCGGACAAGATGCTCCAGGGGCGCCTCTTCAGCTATCACGACACCCATCGCCACCGCCTGGGGCCCAACTACCATCTGCTGCCGGTGAACTCGGCCAAGGCCGTGCCGGTGAACAACTACCAGCGCGACGGGTTCATGCGCTTTGACTCCAACGGCGGCGGCAGCCCGAACTATTACCCTAACAGCTTTGGCGGGCCCGCGCCCGACCCCACAGCGGCCGAGCCCCCCTTTGAAGTGTCCGGAATGGCCGCGCGCCAGCGCTACACGCACCCCAATGACGATTTCGTGCAGCCTGGGGATCTGTACCGCAAGGTAATGACGGACGAGGATCGGGAGCATCTGATCGGCAATATCGTGACCCACCTGGGCAACGCGCAGAAGCGCATCCAGTTGCGCCAGACAGCCCTCTTCTACAAGGCCGAATCGGAGTACGGCCGCCGCGTGGCTGAAGGGCTTGGTCTGGATGTCAAGGAGGTCGAGCGCCTCGCCGAAATGTCCCAAGAAGAACGGGCCAGGGCCACGGCGCAGGGAACCTAGCAGCCGCGGTGACCGCGAGGAGGGCTTCGCGGGGATCGCCATCGGAATTACCTTAGCCCTGTCCATCCTGGCGATGGGCCCCGTCAGCAACGGTTCTCTGAATCCTGGCCGCACCTTCGGGCCTTCGTTGCTGGCCAACCACTGGGACGACCAGTGGATCTACTGGGTAGGGCCTATCGTGGGCGCTCTCATTGGCGCCGTGCTGTACACGTCGCTGCTGGGCAAAGGGGACGAGTAACGCCCGAATACGGGCCGCCGCCTGCCTCTACGTGCCCGTGGAGCCGTGGCCGCCGCTGCCGCGCGCCGTGGGCGAAAGCTCCTCCGCCTCCACCACCGGCAGCTCCGCCAGCCGGCTGAGGACGAGCTGGGCGATGCGGTCGCCGCTGCGGATGCGGAAGGAGTCCTGGGAGCCGAAGACGTACATGGTCACCAGGACCTCGCCCCGGTAGTCGCTGTCGATGGTGCCCAGCGCGACGCCCACGCCTCGGGCCGAGAGGCCGGAGCGCGGGCGGACCTGGGCGTCGAAGCCCGGCGGGATCTCCAGGGCGATGCCGGTCGGGACCAGGACGGGGTCGCGGCTCAGGAGGAGGCCCTCCGTGTCCTCCAGGCAGGCGAAGAGGTCGAGGCCGGATGAGCCGGGCGTGGCGCGCACCGGCAGCCGGGCACCGGGGCGAAGGCGCTGCACCTTGAGGATGGCATCCTGGGACATGGGCACGGGCTGCACCTAGGTGCCACTTTCCGCCAGCAGAGGCGCTGCCGCTGCCTCCACCTCCGGCGTGAGGTCATAGCCATGGACCGGGTGGCCGCTGGCTGTAACGACCCTCAGCCCCTCGAAGCGCAGGCGGTCATCGGCGAAGGCGCGCAAGGTGGCCACGATGAGCGGCAGCTCGCGGGTCGCGCCCTGGCGGCGGATCTCCTTGAACAGCGGGTTCTCCTCTCCCTCCGCTGCCTTGATCTCGTCCACCGAGCGCTCCTCCACCTGGCGCCAGAGAGGGTCCAGGGTTGATCCGTGCAGGGGGTAGGTGCAGTAGGTCACGGTCGGGCCCCGGTCCAGCTCTGTCGCGCAGAGCAAGATGGTGATGCCCGACCTATTGGCCCGGCTGGCGATGAGCTCCCAGATGACCTCCTGCCAGATGCCTACGGGCCCGCCGGGAGCGGCCGGGTGCAGGTTCAGGAGCGGCCAGCGCTCGCAGATGACGTCGGTGAAGACGAGCATGAAGCCGGCCAGCATCGCCAGGTCGAAGGGGTAGGGCTCAATGAGGCGGGCCACCTCGCGGTCGTAGTCCCAGCGCCAGGGGAGCAGGGGCTCGCCGAGCCGGACGACCGGAAGGTTGCGCTCCCGCCGGTAGCGGCTGTAGGAGAGGGTGACCAACGGCAAGCCGTAGGACTGGATCAGGTCGAAGAAGCGGTCGGTGGGTTCGGCCTCGCCGCGCTCGCGGTTGCAGAAGACGAAGGCAATCTCGGCCTTGAGGTCGCCCTTCTGTATGGCGTCCATGGCGGCCCTGAGGAGGTACCCGGCTGCTTCGTCTCGGCCTGTGGAGAACCAGCCGATGGTAATGGCCAAGCGGCTACCCTGTCTGCATAGAGTTCAAGACCGGCCTGGACTTGCCTTCCCTGCCAAAGGAGGCCCCGAAGCTCTCATCGAAGCGTGTGAGGAGCGCTTGCCTGGTGGGGAGGCCCGCGCGAGCGCCCGACTTTGTCAGGGAGAACTCGGCTGCAGTGTGCCCCAGACCCCCACATTTGGCCAACCCGTAGCGCCTCGACAGCAATCCGAAGAGGAAGCCAGCCGCAAAGGCGTCACCAGCGCCAACGGTGTCCACTACCTCGTCACGATGCGTTCTGACCGCTGGAACGGTGTGTTCGATGGGCCAACGACTACGCCCCCGGCCGCGCCTCGTCACAATCATTGAGGCAGTGATCTCGTCATCGCCAAGGGAAGAACGCCTGTGGTTCTGTTTTGCACCAGAGCCGAACGTCACGACTACGATCTCACACCCAATGTCTAGGCATGAGTGCACAGCTACGTGCGGTTCCTTGCGAGTCAGTTGCTGGATCTCCTCGGCGTTGGCAAAAAGGACTGCACACCGCTCCAACAAGCCTCTTAGGGGCTCCAGCCCGCGGCCGACATACACGGTGTCCAGGGAAAGGCAGACCCTAACCCGTGCTGGAAGCCTGCTGACTACCTCCAACTGTTGGGAGAACGGGTGCTCACCCACGAAGGACGATAGGTGCACGTACCGCGTGTCGCTGAGGTAGGTGAGGTTGATGTCACGGCTGTCCAGTAGGCTGTTGGCGCCGGGGATGATGTATATCGCCTTCTGCCCCTGGCCGGCGGTGACGCAGATGGTCTGGCCGCTCTTGGTGCCAGGCCTTACCAGTATGCTGCTGGTGTCTACCCCGACCTCTTTGAAGGACTCCAGGATCGCCTCCCCCGCATGGTCGTCGCCAACTACGCCGACGAAGCCGCAGCGCAGGCCGAGCTTCGCCAGGCCGTATATGGTGTTCGCCGCAGAGCCGCCGGCTTGAGCGGTAGACGTGAGTACCTCCACTCCACCGTCCTGGATGAGTTGAGGCACCGCGTAGAGGTGATCGAGATTGAGCGCGCCGAACCCCACCACGTCGAAGCGCGGCCTGGCCGGCCGGGGTCTGGCTGAGCGGGCACCCCTCAACTGGGGACGCATGTCATCAGCCGATGCTGCCTGCTGCCCGTCCTCTGGCTCCCTTTCGTGCCGTCTCATGGACCTTGACTATGTCTTCTAGGTTGGACGAGTTGACCAGCCAGTGATAGATCGCCTCTCCATCTTGTGGGCTCAGGTTCGAGGACAATATCGCCGTGCGCAGCGCCTCGCGGCCATGTTCCAGCCAGGTCTGAAGGGCTGGAAGCAGATTCATCAAACTGACGCTGGCGACTCCGACAGTCCCGAAAGGAAGAGCATATCGGTTTCCGTTGAAAACTATGGACAAACCTCCGGCCGCTTCGACAGCCTTGAGCATCTGGAGGTCAGTAATGCTGTCTCCGACTACCGCTACCTGGCCCAGGTAGACCCCGGCTTCACGACAGAAGCTCTCGAGCGCTCCAACCTTCCGTCTTCCTCCCACGACTTTGAGACCCTGGAACAGTGGTCCCAGCTCCGTGCGGGGGATGATCTCCCAGTAGAATTCATCCAGCTTAGGACGAATCTGCTGGTCGGCAGCACCGAGCCCGATCTCTTCCAGCGATAGCCCTTCACTGATCTGCTGTATGTAATCCCAAGCTTCTTTCACCAAGCTCAGGTCGGATCCCTTGATACGGTTCGCAAGATCTTCAGGGTCTAGTCGGGTGCAGGCAACATCCCGATCTGGGATGCCAAGCTGCTCGGCAATTCTTAGGGCGTGCTGTTGATAGCTAGTGGAGATGATGTGTACTCGCCACCCGGCTGCCAGCAGTGCGGCCACCAGTTCTCTCGCGCCGGCGGTGAGGGGCGCCGTGCTGGACACGCGCTCTATGTCCTCTGCCCTGACGCCGTGCAGAACCAAGAAGGGCAGAATCAACTTCAGGGTATCGCCGGGCTCGTACTCCTCTCTCCCTTCAAGGGCCAGCAAATCATCGTAGCGGCTAATGACTGCGTATGCTTGGCGGCCGTTGTCAGCCAGGCCCGCCACCTCCAGGGCGTTGTCCTGCGGAGACAGCGGTCCTTCGAGGTCAAAGAATACGACTTTGTTCATATGACTCCGACTGTGATGAGGCTTGTCCTGCGATCACGGCCCCCTCGCCGTGGCGCTGCAAACCAGCCGATAACGGAGTATGAGCGGGTCAGGCTGCCGCGACCCGTGGAGAACCAGCCGATAGGGAGCATGGCGCTACCCTCGGGAAGTGTACGTCGGCCGCAGGCCCAGGCGCCAGCGCAGCTTGGCGACGGCGCTGACGACGTGAACCAGGGGGTTTGCTGGCCGCCCCACGATGCGCCCCTGCCGCAGGGCATCCAGGAACTCCTGCGGCCCTTCGAAGTCCGGCATCTCGACGTAGGTGGTGCCCAGCTCCCAGGGCGAGTGGGCGTCGCTGCCGGCGCCCATGGGCAGCCCCAGTTCCTCGGCCAGGCGCCGCGCCCGCTCGTTGTCACTCCGGAAGGTGGTGCGGGAGTTGAACACCTCTATGACATCCAGGTGCGGCAGGATGCGCTCCCGGGCCTGGTCGCGCAGGGGCTCTCGCCGGATGCGGTCGAAGGGATGCGGCAGCGATACCAGGCCCCCCTGGGCCCTTATCCGCTCGATGGTCTCCTCAGGCGTTAGGCCGGGAGGGATGGTCTCCTTCAGGAAGAGACCGGTCAGCTCGCCGTCCCTGGTCTTGACCTCCTCGGCGATGATGACCTTGAAAGGGGCGATGCGCCGGACGGCCAGGGCCCCCTCGACGTTGTTGTGCTCGGTGACGGCGAGGCAGTTGATGCCCAGCTTCAGGCAGCGGCTCACGCACTGCTCGGGCGAGGTGATGCAGTCCCGCGAGTAGTGGGTGTGGATATGGAGGTCGGCCTTTAGCAAGGCTCCTCTCCCGGCTCCTCGGGCTCCGGAGGCGCGGCGTAGGCAGCGAAGGCCTCCTTGAGGCGGGTGACCTTGAGTTCGGCGCCGTCCAGGATCTCCTGGCAGCGACGGGCCAGGTTCATGCCCTCCTCGTAGAGAGCCAGGGTGTCGTCCAGGCTGAGGCCGCCTGCCTCCAGCTTGGCCACCGTCTCCTCCAGCCGCTGGTAGAGCTCCTCGAAGGTCTGCTGGTCCTTGTCGCGAGGCACAGGCGTCATCCTCCGTCGCTACGGGTCCACCATGAGGAGGGGCTGCACGCCCTCCCCGCGCTTCTCGCCCTTGCGGGTCCGTCGGGTGGACGGACGGGTGCCGGCCGTCTTCTCGACCCGCACCGGGAAGCCGCCGTCCTTGACCCGCACCGAGAGCCGCTCGCCGCCCGTCACCTCTGCCACGCTGCTAACGACGTGGCCGTCGCGCTGGACGAGGGCGTAGCCGCGGGCCAGGGTGGCCTTGGGGTCCAGGGACCGGAGCTGGCCGGCGAATCCCGAGAGGCGCTCGCGCCAGCGTCGCAGGAGGGCCTCCAGCGAGGCGTTGGCCTGGCGCCAGAGGTCGTCGACGCGCTGACGCTCGCGGGCCAGGTCGGGTATTAGACGCTCCATGCGGCCGACCGCCTGGCTGACGCCGGTGCGGCGGCTATCGACCTCACCCCGGCAGCTCGTGAGGAGGGAGGCGGCCAGCACGCTCAGGCGCACCGTCACCTCCAGGCGGTCGGGAGCGATCAGCTCGGCGGCGGCCGAGGGGGTGGGCGCCCGCAGGTCGGCCACGAAGTCGGCGATGGTGTAGTCGGTCTCGTGGCCGATGGCGGAGACGACGGGGACGCGGCTGGCGTAGATGGCGCGGGCCACGGGCTCCTCGTTGAAGGGCCAGAGCTCCTCCAGCGAGCCGCCGCCGCGGGCGACGATGATGACGTCGATGGCTCCTTCATCGTTGAGAGCGGTCAGGGCGGAGACGACGCCGGCCGCCGCCTCCGCGCCCTGGACGGCGGTGGGGGCGAGGACGACCTCGGCCAGGGGCCAGCGCCGCCCCAGGATGTTGCAGATGTCGTGGAAGACGGCGCCTATGGGCGAGGTGACGACGCCGATGCGGCGCGGGAAGCGGGGCAGCGGCCGCTTGCGG
>CAZSSQ010000139.1:0-6245 GCA_964609465.1 uncultured Dehalococcoidia bacterium | reverse complement strand
CATCCCCCGGCGGCGGGCCCAGACCACCCTCATCGTCATCGGACTGATGCTCAGCACGCTCATCATCTCCGCCGCCTTCACCACCGGCGATACGGTCGACTACAGCATCAGCAGCACGGTGTACGACATCATGGGCCACGTGGACGAGGTCGTCCAGTTCGAGAGCGAGGGGGGCGGTGTTGGCACGAGCGACATCAGCATCCCCTCCAGCACGGTCCAGCAGTTGGAGGCTGGCGTCGCCAACGACCCGGACATCGACGGCATCGCGCCGGCCCTGGTGGAGACGGTGCCCGCCGTCAATGAGAGGGTGCGGCTGAGCGCCCCCGCCGTGACCGCCCTGGGCGTCGACCCGGCGCGCATGGCGGCCTTCCCGGACGTGATCAACCTGAAGGGGCAACTCCTGGACATCGGGGCCCTGGGCGAAGACCAGGTCTACCTGAACAAGAGCGCCGCCGACGAGCTGGCGGCGCAGGTGGGCGACACCGTCACCATCTACTACCAGAACGAGCCCCTCCGCTTCCAGGTGGCGGACATAGTGCAGGACCGCATGGCCACAGGCGACCTCAACATGGAGAATTCCGAAGGCATGGTGGCGCGCCTGGACGTGCTCCAGCGCGCTTTCGCCCGGGAGGGCGAGGTGGACTTGATCGCCATCTCCAACCGGGGTGGCGTCCGCGACTCCCTGGCCCTCAGCGGCACCGTCACTGAGAAGCTGAAGGATGTCATAGACAAGCAGGGGCTCCAGTTGGGCGTGGAGGAGACGAAGAGGGAGAACATCGACTTTGCCGAGCAGTTCGGCAACGGCATGATGACCTTCTTCCTCGTCCTGGGCCTCTTCTCCATAGCCGCCGGCATCCTGCTCATCCTCATGATCTTCGTGATGCTGGCGGCGGAGCGGAAGACCGAGATGGGCATCATCCGGGCCGTGGGCACCAAGAGGCGCCACCTCGTCCAGATGTTCATGTCCGAGGGGATGGGCTACAACCTCCTCTCCGCCCTGGTGGGGGTCTTCCTGGGGGTGCTGGTGGCACTGGCCCTGACCGGGATCATGGCTGCCATCTTCTCCGAGTTCAACCTTTCCATCCGCGCACACGTCACCGCGCGCAGCCTCATCATCTCCTACTCCCTGGGCGTGGTGCTGACCTTTCTGAGCGTCGTCTTCTCCTCCTGGCGGGTGAGCGCCCTCAACATCGTGCGCGCCATCCGCGACCTTCCCGAACCTCCGGCGGTACGCCTGCGGTGGCAGATCCGCCGAGGTCGGCTGGCGGTCCTCCGCTACCTGGCGCGGCTGTTTTTCCGGCCGGCGGGACTCCGGACGTGGGCGCGCAACCTTGCTGTGTTCCTGGCGGCAGGAGCTCTCGGCGCTCTGGCGGGCGTCACCTCGAGCCTGGCGGTGCTGGCGGGCGTCTTCGGCACCCTGGCGGTGCTTCTGGTTGCGGCGGGCGTCTTCCTCACCTTCCGCATCGGCATACTCTCCATCGTCGCGGGATTGGCCCTGGTCTTTACGGGCCTGGCAACAGATGCTCAGTTCCCTTATGCCTTGGGCGTCTCGTTGGCCGTTCTGGGGGTAGTCCTGACCCTCGACTTCGCCGGCCTCCCTCAGCGGCCCGTCTTCACGACTGCGGGCCTTCTGCTGCTGGCCTTCTGGGCGCTTGGCGCTGGCGGCCGTATCCCTCCGAAACTGGAGTCCGGCGGTATCGAGATGTTCTTCTTGAGCGGCATCGTCATGGTGGCCGCCGCGACGTTCGTCCTCATCTACAACGCCGACCTGCTGCTCGCCGTGGTGAGCAAGGTGGGCGGGCGCTTCGGGCGCATCCTGCCGGCCGTGAAGACAGCGGTGGCTTACCCCCTGGCAAACAAGTTCCGCACAGGCATGACTGTGGCCATGATCTCCCTGGTCGTCTTTGCCCTGGTGGTGATGTCCACCATGAACGCCAACTTCAACCGCCTCTTCTTGAGCGAAGACGCGCGCGGAGGCTGGGATGTCCAGGTGGATGAGAACCCCAACAACCCCATCGCGGACCTGCGGCAGGCCCTGGACCAGGAGGGCTCCGTCGATACCAGCAAGTTCACCTCCCTTGGAAGGCTGGGGGTGGCGCGGCCCTCCACCGCCGAGCTGCGCCAGGAGGGCCAGGAGGAGTTCAAGTTCTACCTGGTCAAGGGTGCTGACGACGAGTTCTTGGCCACCGCCAACCTGCCCCTCCAGGCCCGTGCCACCGGGTACGAGACCGACGAGGCCGTCTGGGAGGCGATCCGTACTCAGCGCAACCTGGCCGTCATCGACCTCAGCGCCGTGCCCCAGGGGTTCGCATTCGGCGATTTCGGCCTGTTCACCCTGGACGGCATTACCGCAAGCACCACCACGTTCGAGCCTATCAAGATCCAGGTCCATGACAAGGCCACTGCTGTGGTCGGTGAGGTGCAGCTCATCGGCCTCCTGAACTCAGGGGCCAGCGGCTCTGGCCCCTTCTCCAGCTTTTCCGGCCTTATCACCTCCGAACGCCTGGTGCGGGAGGTCTTCGGGCACCCGGAGTACTCGACGTACTTCATCCGGCTGGCGAACCCGCGGGAGGCCAAGGCGACCGCCGACGCCATCGAGGCAGCCCTCTTCACGAAGGGGGCGCAGGCCGTGTCCATCAAGGCCCAGCGGCAGGATGAGGTCCGCCTGTTCAGCGGCTTCTTCTACCTGATGCAGGCCTTCATGGGCCTGGGGCTTGTGGTGGGGGTCGCCGCCGTGGGCGTAATCGCCTTCCGGACTGTGGTGGAGCGACGGCAGCAGATCGGCATGCTGCGGGCCATAGGTTACACTCGCGGCGCCGTGGCGCTGAGCTTCCTGATGGAGTCTTCCTTTGTGACCCTCATGGGCATTCTGTCCGGCGTGGGCCTGGCCATCCTTCTCTCCTACTTCCTCATGACCAGCGATGAGTTGACGGCCACCGGCCTGACGGGGTTCTATATCCCCTGGCTTGAGATCCTGCTGGTCTGCGCCTTTGCCTACGCCGCCTCCCTGCTGATGACCTTCGTCCCCTCGCGACAGGCCTCCAGCATCCCCATCGCCGAAGCCCTGCGCTACGAGTAGAGGCCCCCGGCCCTCGCCAGGCTGCCGCCACGAGCGCCAGAGAAGGCGTCCTCGCTCCTCCGAGGTCTGGAAGGTGTCAACCAATAGTGCTAGAGTCTACGGGACGCACCGTCTAGGGTCGTCGGGATGGGCTCTGTCTGCTGGGAAGGAGCGCCCAATGGAGGTAAAGCAGGTAATCGGCAACCGCAGGAGCATCCGCTTCTTCCTGCCCCACAGGCCGGTGGAACGCGAGAAGATCCAGAAGATGCTGGAAGCAGCGCGGCGCGCCTCCTGTGTGGGCAACGTGAACAACACCCGCGCCATCGTGATCTGGAAAGAGAAGGCCTCGGAGCAGCTCATAAAGGCTATTACGCCGCCCCTGGGCTACCAGCAGATGCAGACCGCCCCCTGCTTCCTCATGTGGTACCACGACAAGGCGGCCTACGAGGTCAACAAGTGGATCCAGGACCTGCACGACCTGGCCGACACGCGCCGCATCGGCTCGGATGCCGCAGAGACGAAGGCCGCCATCGAGAAGTTCCTGCGCCCCGCTTTTGGCGCCACCTGGCGGGAAATGGCGGAGGCTCCCCTGGCCTACATGGACGTGGGACAGGCCGTCGCCCAAGCCACCCTGGTGGCCTGGGATGAGGGCCTTGCGACCTGCTGCATGAGCAGCCCCCGCCTGGAGCAGGTGGGCAAGCTGCTCAAGCTCCCGGAGACCGCTGTCCCCATCTGCCTCATGGCGGTGGGCTACCCGGCTGAATCCTGGGAGGCCGGCGGCCAGACCCGGAGGGCCCCCTTTGAGAGCCTCTTCTTCGAAATGGAGTACGGCAAGCCCTTCAAGCCCGATCCCCAGGTGGAGGAGGAGCTCAAACGGGCCAGGATGATCCAGGAGCCCGCCCCTCTGCCCTGGCGGGACGCCGAGCTACAATACGTCGTGCGGGCTTTGGGCCTCCAGGAGCAGACCGTCAGCATTCCCCAGCAGCAGTCTTGAGAGGAGAGAGATGGAAGTTCTCGCTTCCGGGGTGGGCGAGTTCCGGATGCCGGACCCGGACGGCCTGCGGGCCTACGTCCGCGACCACAAGGAACGTCGCCCCGTCAACAAGGTGGTGACGGAGCAGGAGGCGGTGCAGCGCTTTGTTCAGGACGGCGACTACGTGGCCTACGACCAGAACGTTGCCAACAGGGGGCCAGCCTCGCTCTTCCGCGAGATCATCCGCCAGCGCAAGAAGAACCTCTGGCTGTGCGCGAAGTTCAACTGGTCCGATGTAAGCCTGCTGGTCGCCGCGGGGTGCGTCAGCAAGGTGGACGTGGGCTGGATGGAGACAGGCCCCGTCATCAACCGGGCTCTCCAAAAAGGGGAGATCGAGCTCATCGAGTGGACAAATGGGGCTCTCTCCTATCGGCTCCTGGCCGGCGCCATGGGAGTGCCTTTCCTTCCCATGAGGTACTTGGGTGGGACCGACGCCTTCGCTCGCTCCGCTGCCAAGCTCATCGAGGACCCCTATCTGGCAAAGCCGATCTGCGTGGTCCCCGCCCTCAACCCGGATGTGGGCATCATTCACGTCCACCAGTGCGATGTCCACGGCAACGCCCGCGTCTTCGGCGCCGGCGTAGCGCCGCTCGAGATCGCCATGGCCTCGAAGAAGCTCATCATCTCCACCGAGGAGATCATCGGGAACGAGGCCATCCGGCGGCAGCCTCAGAGGACCACCATCCCCTACTACTTCGTCGATGCGGTCGTCCTGGCCCCGTTCGGCGCCTACCCGGGCGCCGTTCCGGGACTCTACGGCGCCGACTTCCAGCAACTGTTCGAGTTCGCGATCGCTCAGGCCCAAGACGGCATGGGCGAGTACCTGGACAAGTGGGTCTACAGCGTAGCCTCCCATGAAGAGATGCTGGAGCAGCGGGTAGGGGCCAAGAAGCTGCTTCAGCTCCGCCAGGACGAGACCATCCGGGAGGGCTACTACGAATGAGCGAGACATCGACCTTCACAGACATCGAGGCCAACATCTGCGCCGTCGCTCGCCTCATCGAGGAGGACAAGCTGTACTTCGTGCAGATGGCAGGGCCGCCGCTCATGGCCGTCCTGATGGCGAAGCGAATGCGCACGCCGGAAGTGGGTTACGTGGTGGAGGAGGGAGCCGTCGCGCCCAGCCCCACCTTTCCTCTCTGGCGCATGATGCTGGGAGCGAGCCGCTCTCACTACCGCTCCGTGTGCTGGACAGGCATGAATACCGTGGACTTTCACGCCGCCCTCGGATACATGGACTACGGCGTCCTGGCTGCGGTTCAGATCGACAAGTACGGCAATCTCAACTCCACCTTTATTGGGGAGAGCTACGAGAAGCCGGAAAGGCGGTTTGGGGGACCCGGCGGGGGCAACGAGATCGCCTCCCAGTGCTGGCGAATCATCGTTATGACCAAGCTGGAGAAGCGTAAGCTCGTGGAGAAGCTCGATTTCATGTCGTCGCCAGGCTATCTGGACGGCAGCCCCGGCGCTCGCGAGCGCGCCGGCATGCCCGCCGGCACCGGCCCCTACCTGGTGGTGACGGAGCGGGCCCTCTTCGGCTTCGACGAGAAGAGCCACATGATGAGGCTCCAGGCCGTAGCCCCCTGGATCTCCGTGGAGGAGGTGCTGGCCAGGATGGACTTCAAGCCCCTCATCGCCGACCCCCTGGAGGTGCTGGCGCCCCCCTCGGATGAGGAGCTGGCCATCCTGCGCGCCGAGATCGACCCCGGCGGCTACACCCTCAACCGGGGCGAGTGGATCACCGTGGAGCGCGACGACAGCGGCGCCGTGCGCCTCGTGAGCCCGGCAGGCGGGCCTGCTGGCGCCTAGCACGTGGCCCCATAGGCTGAGCAGCCGAGGCCATCGCAGCCAGGGATGTGGTTTAGGAAACGGCTGCTCTACCCGCCTGAGCTACGGGGGCACGGACGTGTCAGTGCAGCACACGGCCAGGTACGACCGAATGGGGCAGTACCAGGGGTCCGGGAGCCCCAGCCGGAGCGTGCACTGGCAGGGAACCCCGACTCCTCTTGGCCCTTGTAGGCCCGCGCTAGAAGCGCCGTCCGGGGTATCGTTGGGCGGGCCGGCGGGAGCTGTCGTGTTGCCCCGCCCTCCTGGTGGAGGCTTCCCAGGCCCAGGAGCATGCGCTAGAATCGGGTCGCGTGGAGGTTGCCCCCG
>CAZSSQ010000138.1:0-6370 GCA_964609465.1 uncultured Dehalococcoidia bacterium | reverse complement strand
GGGGCCCGTGGACGAAGATGCGGTCGCCGGGCTGACGGCGGGAGAGCCACTGCGTCCCCCGCCCGATGACCTCGAAGAGGATGGCGAAGTCATTGCCCCCGTCCTGAGTGGGCCGAAGTCGGTGGTAGCTCATGGGTCGGGGAAGCATGGGAGGGCCGTAGCCGGTGCCGGTATGGCCAGCAGGTGGCGACCTAAAGGTCGCCGCTACACCATCCTCGCTCACCCCGGGGCCGTCTTCGTGGCAGCGCAGCATGAGGAACTGGCCGGGGACGGCGCCGCGGGCCACCTCGGGCGCGTGGAGCCAGAGGAGCCAGGTGTCGCCGTACAGGCGCTCGGACTCGGTGACGGTGGCCCAGGCGATGTTCACGGGCTCTCGCTCCGGCGGGCTTGTCCGTCCCGGTAGAGGCGTAGGGGCTGGACGACGTAGGTTTGGGCGCCGCGCAGGAGGGCGTCGGTGGCGGCGCGGGCGGTGTCGATGGAGGTGAAGCAGGGGATGCGCCTCTCGGCGGCGGCGCGGCGGATCTGGAAGCCGTCGCGCATGGCCGTGGGCTGACCTCCCTCCGCGGTGTTGATGACGCAGTCCACCAGCCCTTCCTCGATCACGTCCACGACGTTTGGGTGGCCCTCCTCGATGCGCTTGGCCACCTGCTCTACGGGCAGGCCCAGGGCCTCCAGCATGGCCGCCGTGCCCGCTGTGGCGTAGAGATGGTAGCCCAGCGATGCCAACTGGCGGACGATGGGCATGGCCTCCGGCTTGGTGCGGTCGGACAGGCTGACCAGGATGCCGCCGCCCTTGCCCGGGGGCGCGTCGACCTTTGGTGGCGGCAGCATGAGGTCGGCCGAGAGGAGGGCCTTGGCCAGCGCCGCCGGGAAGCTGCGGTCGACGCCCATGACCTCCCCGGTGGACTTCATCTCCGGCCCCAGGTAGGTGTCAACGCCGATGAGCTTGGCCATGGAGAAGACGGGGGCCTTTATCGCCACCAGGTTCTGGCGCGGCCACAACCCACCGAAGTATCCCTGCTCGGCCAGGCTCTTGCCCAGCATGACGTTGACGGCAAGGCGGACCATGGGCACGCCTGTCACCTTGGAGAGGAAGGGGACAGTGCGGCTGGCGCGCGGGTTCACCTCCAGCACGTACACCGTCGAGGCCCGCGTGGGCGGGCCCACGCGGGCGTAGCCGACTCCAGTGGAGGCGGCCAGACGGCCGCCCGTCTGGGCGGGTCCGCCCGGTGGTTCGGCGGAAGCGCCGTTGGGCATGATGACGAACTGGATGTTCATCAACCCCTGCACGCCCAGGCCGAGCCCAATGCGCTCCGTGTAGTCGACGATGGCGCCGATCTCGTCCTCACTGAGGCTGAGGGGCGGGTAGACGGCCATGGAGTCGCCGGAGTGGACGCCGGCACGCTCGATGTGCTCCATGATGCCGGGGATGAGGACCCGCTCGCCGTCACCGATGGCATCCACCTCTACCTCGCGCCCCTCCATGTATTTGTCGATAAGAATAGGCTTCCCGCTGCCCACCTCGACGGCCGCCGTCATGTAGCGGATGAGCTCGCTGGCGTTCTGGACGATCTCCATGGCGCGGCCGCCCAGGACGTAGCTGGGCCGGACCAGCACCGGGTAGCCGATGGTCTGGGCCGTGGTAAGGGCGTCCTCGATGGTGGTAACGCCGGCGCCGGGTGGCTGGGGGATGCCAAGCTTCTGGAGGAAATCCTCGAAGCGCCGGCGGTCTTCGGCCAGGTCGATGGCCTCGGCGCTGGAGCCCAGGATGGGCATGGCGGCCTGGTGCAGGGGACCTGCCAGGTTGATGGCCGTCTGGCCC
This sequence comes from uncultured Dehalococcoidia bacterium, assembly GCA_964609465.1. Taxonomy (GTDB): domain Bacteria; phylum Chloroflexota; class Dehalococcoidia; order DSTF01; family JALHUB01; genus CAVSBT01. The sequence continues at coordinate 4,548 of CAZSSQ010000138.1, read as the reverse complement.
CCGAACTGGACGATGCTCGGCGGCGGAAGGTCGCCCGGGCCTGTGGGCAGGTTGTCACCGGCCTCATTCTCCAGGATGTCGCGCACCGCCTCCTCGTCCAGGGGCTCGAAGTAGAGGCGGTCGCTGGTGTCGAAGTCGGTGGAGACGGTCTCGGGGTTCGAGTTGGCGATAAGGGCGCGGTAGCCTGCCTCCTGAAGAGCCCAGACCGCGTGCACCGAGCAGTAGTCGAACTCGATGCCCTGGCCGATGCGGATGGGGCCGCTGCCGATGACCAGGGCCTTGCGGCCGGGCTCAGGCTCGGCTTCGTTCTCCTCCTCGTAGGTGCTGTAGAAGTAGGGAGTGGCGGCATCGAACTCGGCGGCGCAGGTGTCCACCATCTTGTAGACGGGGCGAATGTGCCAGACGCGGCGCAGGAAGCGCACCCGCTCCGGTAGCTGGTCGGCCAGAGTGCCCACCTGCTCGTCGGAGAAGCCGAGCCGCTTGGCGTCCCGCAGGAGGTCCGGCGTCAGGGGGTTGCCCAGCAGGCGCTTCTCCATGGCGACGATGTTCGACAGCTTGTGGAGGAACCAGGGGTCGATGCCTGTCTGTTGGGCCATGGCCATGGGGTCGGCGCCGCGACGGAGGGCGGCCATGAGCGCCCACAGGCGCTCGTCGGTGGCGGGAAGGGGCCAGGCGCACTCTGCGGCAGCGCCTTCCTGCACCGGCAGCCTCTCTGCCCACGACGGGTGCTCCCACAGCAGCGAGCGGTCACCCACCTCCAGCGAGCGCACTGCCTTCTGGAGGGCGGCCTCGAAGCTGCGGTCGATGGCCATGACCTCGCCGGTGGCCTTCATCTGGGTGCCAACGCCGCGTTCGCCGAAGGGGAACTTGTCGAAGGGCCAGCGCGGTATCTTCACCACCACGTAGTCCAGGGCCGGCTCGAAGGCGGCGGTGGTCTTCTGGGTGACGGCGTTGGCGATCTCGTCCAGGCGCTTGCCGACGGCGATCTTCGCCGCCACCCGGGCGATGGGATAGCCTGTCGCCTTGCTGGCCAGGGCCGAGCTGCGCGACACGCGGGGGTTCACCTCGATGACGTAGTAGGGTGCCGCCGACGCGTCCTCATACTGCCAGGAGGCGACCTCCGGCCGCGGCGCCAGGGCGAACTGGATGTTGCAGCCCCCCTCGATGCCCAGCGCGCGGATGATGCGCAGGCTGGCCGAGCGCAGCATCTGGTACTCCTTGTCGGAGAGGGTCTGGCTGGGAGCCACCACGATGCTATCGCCGGTGTGGACGCCCATGGGGTCCAGGTTCTCCATGTTACAGACGGTGATGCAGTTGTCGGCGCCGTCGCGCATCACCTCGTACTCAACTTCCTTCCAGCCCAGCAGGCAGCGCTCCAGCAGCACCTGGTGGATGGGGCTGGCAGCCAGACCGCCGGCCACGATCCTCTCCATGTCCTCCCAGGTGTGGGCGATGCCACCGCCGGTGCCGCCGAGGGTGTAGGCGGGGCGCACCACCAGGGGCAGGCCCAACCGGCCGGCCACCTCTCGCGCCTCCTCCAGGGTGGTGACGGTGGCGCTATCCGGCACCGGCTCGCCGATGTCGGCCAGCATACGCTTGAAGAGCTCGCGGTCCTCCGCCTTGCGGATCGTTTCCAGGGGAGTCCCCAGCAGGCGCACGCCGTACCGGTCGAGGACGCCGGCGTCGGCCAGGTCCACGGCGAGGTTGAGGCCCGTCTGGCCGCCCAGGGTGGGCAGCAGGCCGTTGGGACGCTCGCGCTCGATGATGCGGGACACCACGTCGACGGTGAGGGGCTCGATATAGACGATGTCGGCGATGCCCTCGTCGGTCATGATGGTGGCGGGGTTGGAGTTGACGAGGACGGAGGTGACGCCCTCCTCGCGCATGGCCTTGCAGGCCTGCGTGCCGGCGTAGTCGAACTCCGCTGCCTGGCCGATGATGATGGGCCCGGAGCCGATGATGAGGACCTTGGAGGGCTTAGTCATGGTCCGGCCCTCACCGGCGCACCGCCCGCGCTCTCACCCGTGCCCGCGGCCGCGCCCTCGGCAGGGCGAGGGCGACGACGTAGGCGGCCCCACCTACCAGGGCCATCACCAGAGGGACGGCGCCCCAGGCCGGCAGCGGCGTCAGGAAGATGAGGATGGCCAGCAGGGCGCAGCCGGCCAGCGAGAGACCCAGGGCCAGCGCATAGGCCGGCCACTCTGTGATGAAGTCGGCGGAGAAGGGGAGGCCAGCAAAGCCGAGCAGGAAGCCAACGCCTGCCGAGAGGATTGCCAGGCCCAAGCTGCCGAGGGCAAACCACAACGCAAAGAAGCCGTGGCCGGCGGCCGCGTGGCCGATGCCTCCGAACACGCCGATGGGGATCAGGAGGATCCCCGCCACAAAGCCCATGACGCTCAGCGTCAGCAACCCGTATGACATGCGTATCACCATGTCGCTCACGACCGGTCGGGCGGCGGGCCGCAGCACCCGGAAGTAGAGGCCCCGCACGAAGCGGTCGGCACGGTGGCGGAGGTGGAAGGGTGTCGTCATAGCCTCACAGCGGCAGCTCAAACCTCATGTCCGGGTTGTATATGGGCACCAGGGCGCCGATGCTCGACAGGAAGCTCAGCGCCACCTCATTGCTCTCCGGCAGGCGGCCGCGCAGGCGGCGGTAGCCCTTGTCCCGCGCGAAGCCCAGCGCGTACTCGGCCACGGCCGTCCCCAGCCCCCGGCGACGGTACTCGGGCAGGACCCAGACCCCCAGGGTGGCCGTGTCCGGCTCCTGGGTGTTGAAGTCGAGGGCGCCGAAGCCGGCCACCTTCCCCTCGACCAGGCAGAGGAAGATGCCGCCGTGGGCGCCCTGGCGCGTGAGCCACGTGCGCACCCCTTCCGCCGTCGTCGGGCCCTCCAGCCCTACCGGGTTCGGCTCCTGGACGACGCGGTTGATCACCTCGGCGATGGCCTCGGCGTCGTCGATGGCGGCCTGTCGATAGGTGGCTTCCGCGGGCGCCATGTCGGTGTCCCTTCCCGAGTGATCGAGTATCAGACGGCCACTTTGAGAACTTGGATCGGCTCCTGCTCCTCGGGCACAGGCTCTCCGTCCGCCTCAAGACTCTCGATGTAGGCAGCGATGGCTTCTCTGGCCCTCGAGAGGGCTTCCTCCCGGGTGCCCCCTTGCGTGATGCAGCCCGGGAGCGCGGGAACCAGGACCGTGTAGCCCCTACCCTCGGCGTCCGGTTCCAGGATCACGGTGTACTCGCGCATGTTCACTCCTACAGCAGCTCTGCCAGTTCGGCGGGAGTCACGCCCGCCTGATCGAGAACAGCTTCTAGGGTCTTTGGCAAGAGGGTTTCCCCAGAGTGCGTTGGGACCACCACCCTGGCTCCGGGTCGTTCCGGATGCTTCATGACCAAGTGTGCCCCTCGCTGCCTATGCTCATACCATCCCGCTTTCTTCAGAGCCCGGACCAGTCGACGAGCGGTGACTCTTGGCACTCTAGGCACGCAGTGATGTCCCTCCTGCCTCCTTCACCATCGCCAGGAACCTCTCGAAGAGGTACATGTTGTCCAGGGGCCCCGGCGATGCCTCTGAGTGGTACTGGATTGAGAGCACGGGCAGGTCGCGGTGACGCAGCCCCTCCACCGTGCCGTCGTTCAGGTTGACGTGGCTCACCTCGGCGCCGCCGCGCAGGCCGTCGGGGTCGACGGCGTAGCCGTGGTTCTGGGCCGTGATGTAGACGCGGCCGGTCGCCAGGTCGCGCACGGGGTGATTCGCCCCGCGGTGCCCGAACTTGAGCTTGAAGGTCCTGGCCCCGAAAGCGTGCCCTAGCACCTGGTGGCCGAGACAGATGCCCATGATGGGCACCCTGCCCAGGAGCCCCTCGGCGGAGCGCACCACGTAGTCCAGCAAGGCGGGGTCCCCCGGCCCGGGTGAGAGCACGACGCCGTCCGGTCGCAGGGCCAGGATCTCCTCGGCGCTGGCGAGGCAGGGGACGGCGGTGACGCGACAGCCCAGTCGATGCAGGCTGCGCAGGATGTTGTACTTGACCCCCAGGTCCACCACCACCACGTGCGCGCCTGCTGTCGCTCCTACTGGCGAGGCTGACTCACTGTCGCCGGGCCAGTCGTAGGGCGACTCGGTGCTGATTTCCGGCACGAGGTCCACGCTGCCGTAGCGGGGCATCTCGCGCAGGCGGGCGAGGGCGTCCTGGGGCGACTCGTCGCAGGTGATGATGCCCATCATGACGCCGACGGAGCGCAGTCGACGTGTGAGGGCGCGGGTGTCCACGCCGCTGATGCAGGGGATGTCGCGCTGCGCCAGGTAGTCGTGGAGGGTGGCCTCAGACTGCCAGTGGCTGGGAATGTCGCAGTGCTCGCGCACAACGAAGCCGCGTACCTGGATGCGCCGCGACTCCACGTCGATGCGGTTGATGCCGTAGTTGCCCTGTAGGGGGTAGGTCATGACCAGGATCTGGCCGGCGTAGGAGGGGTCGGTGAGGGCCTCCTGGTAGCCGGTCATGCTGGTGTTGAAGACCACCTCGCCGTGGGCGCGCGCCGGCGCCCCGAA
>CAZSSQ010000137.1:0-6382 GCA_964609465.1 uncultured Dehalococcoidia bacterium | reverse complement strand
TGGCTCATTTCCCACTGTACGGTGCCAGGGTTCTTGTTCGTTTCCTTCTCGATGTATTGATCGAACTTGTCGAGTGGACCGTTCTTTGCCGCCATTGGCGGGGGGTTGGGGCTCTGGGGCCACCACCAGCCTGACCAAGGTATCTTCTTCGCACAGCCTGTTACCTTCTTGTCAGCCATTCCTGTCCCTCCCTGTTTAAGCCAAGCGTGAGCAGTAGATGTTCAGACTTGACGACGATCTGCCGCGCGAATCGGTAGTATAATAACCGAGACCACTTTGTCAATATGCTTGTCTGTGCCAGCGACCTAGCAACAGATCTGCGTAGAACACCGTAACCCGTCCGTCCTCCAGCGCCACGCTGAAGTACAGCCGGCTCACCGGCCGCTCCCGCCACCACTCGTCGTCGATGCGCCAGGTGTCCTGCACCTGGAGGACGCGCAGTCGCCGGCCCGACAGCGTCACGGCCACGGGCCGCCCCTCACCATCCGCCTCCACAGCGACGGGCCGCGGCTCCCTCAGGGGTCGTAGTCGATGAGGGCGAGCCGGCGCTCGGGGATGCGCGACCACGGCTCCACCTCCACAACGTGATAGACGGGCGACTGCCCGAAGCGGGCCTTGAGCTGCCGCAGGGCCTCCTCTAACTGAGCCAGCCGTCTGCCCTTTTCAGCAAAGAGCCCCTCCTGCTTCCCCGTCTCCCCCGTCAGCCCGGACAGGGTCAGCTCCACCTCCTCCACCGGCCGTGAGGGCAGGGCCGCCTCCAGCGTGCAGCGCAGCACGTAGAGCATCTGGTCGCGGTCGGCGGTGGCCTCCCGGAAGGTGACGGTGCGCTCCCAGCTCCGCCCGTCGCTGAGGGCAGCGCGCAGGCGCATCTGGCGCACGGCGCGGCCACGCAGGGCCGGCTGGCGGAAGAGCCTGCCGAGGAGCTGGCGGCCGGCCGTCAGGAGGGCCCCGGTGCTGACAGTCGGCTCGGGGAAGGTCAGGCGCTCGCTCGCCGACTCCTCGTATCGACGGGGCCGCAGGGGCTCGCGGTCCAGGCCGTGGGCCAGCTCCCAGAGGCGGCGCCCCTCGGGGCCGAACTGGGCCTGGACAGCCCCCAGGGGCAGGGCCGCCAGGTCGCCGATGGTCCGCAGGCCGAGGAGCTCCAGTCGACGCAGGGTATCGGGCGAGCAGGAGAGGAGGGAGACGTCCAGGGGCGACAGGAAGGCGGTCTCCCGCCCCGCCGGCACCACACAGGCCTCGCCGGGAGCGCTGGTGACGGCGGCCGCCCAGGCCACGAACTTCCCCTCCCCAAGGCCAACGCTGGGCAGCAGTGAGCCGGCCGGACGCCCCTGCCCGTGAGCCAGGCGGACGGCCTGCCTGTCCGGCCCGCCTGCCAGACGGGCAGGCAGGCAGGCCTGCACCAGGGCGTCGCCCAGGGCCATCTCATCCCGGTGGAGCCCATCGAGGCCGTCCACCCCCACGTAGGCACGGCCTAGCTCCGCCGCCTCCACCAGAGGGCTGATGCCCTCCAGGGCGCGAAGGACGGCTTCGAAGGCGTCCTGGTAGCGGGCCGGGTCGGGGTCCAGGAAGACGGCCTTGGGGCAGAGGGCCAGGGCCTGTCGCAGGGGCATGCCACGGCGCACCCCCTGTGCCTCAACCTCCGGCGAGCAGTCCAGGACAGCCTTGCCCCGTCCCTGGCCGCCACCGATGACAGCGGGCCGCCCGCGCCCGTCTGAGCGCAGGTCGGGCCTGTCGAGGAGCTCGACGGCGATGGCGAAGTGGGGGATGAAGACGCAGGCTGCTCGCATAGCTCGGTGTCCTCGTCTTACGGGACGCACCCAGGACAGCCTCAGCGTATCAGAACGTGTGTTCTGTTGTCAAGAAGCTCCATGCGCACTGGCGGCGCCAGCAGGTCGAAGCGGCCCCGAGCGGGGGCCGGTAGACTCATCCTGCTTCCCCCCTCGTTTCACCCCGAATAGCGAGGGGCTTGACAGGCCCAGGTGTTTCGATGGGACGCGGCTAGGGCTGCGGGTTGCGGTACAGGTCTCCCGGCGCGATCAGCCCTTCCATCTTGCGCGGCCCCGGATGGAAGACGACCACCTGCTGCTCCCGCTGGTCGAAGCAAGTGCCGCCTGGCGAGCCGCCGGACAGCTTCTGCACGGTGAGCCAGACGTATATGACCACGTCGTCGTACTCGACATCGGGCTTGTTGAAGGCGTAGTGACGGCCGTTCTCGTTCTCGATCTCGCCCGGCCCCTGGTGTGAGTACCACTCCGAGAGGCCGCTCGACCAGAGCACCTCGCCGGTTGCCAGCCGCACGACGTCCACCTGATCGACGCGCACGCTCGTGTCCTGGACACTGCTGCCGCCGATGACAATGGGGATGGCAAAGGAGCGGGGCACTGCCTCCACCACGTTCCACATCGACCCGACGGGGTCAGACGAGTCGAACTCCGGGTTGACGTTGAAGTCGTCGAGCGCCTCCTTCCAGGTGAGAAGCTCGCGCCCCTGGCCGGTGGTGACTGCATCCTCGGCGGCGTCGCCCGTTATGAGGTCCTTCGCGGAGCCGGCGATGTCGAGCAGGTCGCCGGCGTGTTCGGTGGCCAGCGTCGTGATGAGGCCGCCGAAGCCCTCTATTGCCGTCGTCTCGAACAGCTCACCGTAGTCCTTGTCCATCTCCGTCAGGTCGATCTCGGACTGCGTGGCATGGGTCTCGTACGTCCCTCCCCACACGGTAACGTCGACCCCGGCCAGCTCCTTGGTGTTGCTCCAGTAGAGCGTCGCGACGCTGATGGCGTAGTTGCCGTACCAGACGTACATCGCCGCCGAGGGAACGCTCATGAAGCCGGGCCAGGAGGCCTCTATCATCCACGACGTGTAGCCTTCGGTGGCCGAGCGGAGGCGGAGGTCGCCGCGGTCGGGGATGAGGGCAACGACGGCCGCGCGACGGTCACCGCCGTAGAGCTGCTCCGCCTGCTCAACCGTCAGGCCGCCGGAAGAGGCGACGATCTTGTAGGTCTTGGGCGGCTTGGCCGGAAGCTCCTGCTCCGGGAAGAAGCCGTCGCCGTCGGCGGTGAGCTGCGCGACGACGTCCCCATTAGCGGCCTTGATCGTCACCGAGGCGCCGGCGACGCCCACGCCGTACTTGTCCACCACCTGTCCGCTCAGAAAGCCCGTCGTCGCCTCCTGCATCACCACCGTCTCCATGCGGTCCTGGCCGAGCAGTACGTCGAGCGCCTGGTCGGCGATGCTCCAGTAGCCGCGCTTGATGAACGAGAAGTGGTAGGTGCCAGCGGAGATGTCATAGGCCAGCTCGCCGTCGGTGCCGGTCCTGTTGAGCTGACGGTTGGCGATGAGGTACACATCGACGCCGGAAAGCGGGGCGCCTGCCTGGTCAACGACCTTGATCCGAAGCACTCCGTGGTTGTCCATGAGCATGGTCACGGAGGCCATGGGGCGCGTCCGCACGACCTCGAAGTCAGTAGAGAGCGGGTTGAAGCCCTCCAGTTCCGCCTCAATCGTGTAGCTGCCGAACGGCAGGCCGTCGATGGTGAAGGAGCCGGAAGCATCGGTGAGCACCACCGTGTCGCCGACCGTGATCCGCACGCCCTCCAGGCCGGGGTACCAGCCGCTCTCCTGGTTCACGTCAGATGACGAGTTGACCACCCGTCCGAAGACGACGCCGTTCTGCCGCACCACGGCGGTGAAAGAGGCGCGATTGTTGTCCTGGGTGTACTCTTCGCTGTCAGTGGTGACGGCGTACTCGACTGTAACCTCCTCCGCCGTCAGGTCGGGGCTCGGCGTCCAGCCGATAGCGAAGGGCTTGCGCTCGCCCGCCTTCACGTCGCGCAGGCTCACCGAGCCGACCGGCGAGCCATCGACGACGACATCGACGCGCGTGTTGCGAGCAATCCCGCTGCCGCGGTTGAACGCTGCCCCTTCGAGGATGGTCTGGCTGCCGCAGATCGCCTTGCGCGGGTTCTGCCTGAAGCCGTTGAGGTCGATCATCACGTCGGCGAGGACGGGCGGGCCTCCCTCCAGCGTCACCGGATCATCGCCCCAGCCGCTGTCGGTGATGGGCCAGACCCGGAAGCGGAAGGCCTCGCCGCCCAACTCCATCGGGTCGAGGTAGGCCGCAGCCGGCCCCGACGGCAGGAGCGCGAGATCGACGTCGAAGCGCGCCGACATATCGGGGGCGCCGTTGCGGGACTGCCCCTCCCAGAGGATCGTCACCGCTGCGCTTGCCAGATCGACGGTGGCGAGGTGGATGTCGGCCGCGCCGCCGGTCGACCAGAAGACGATGGCCTTGCCGTCTGAGGCGGTGACGCCACAGAGCTGCACCGTGTCCCCAACCGGGATCTCGGACGCGACGGTGATGTCGCGCTCCGGCTTCAGCGTGGACGGGTCGACCACGGCGAAACGCAACTCCGCCCCCGTGCTGCCCTTGGCCTCGCGCTGATAGACGACGGCCAGCTTCCCGGACTGGTCGTCGTACGCGATATCGGGGAACAGGTCGCGGTCTTCGCCGGGGTCGGTCACCGAGCGCTGGCGCAGGTAGCTGACCGGCGTTCCCGTCCCGAGCTCGGTGATGACGACCTTGCTCCTCCCGCCGGTCTCGTCCAGGGCGAGCGTCTCCGGCTGGCCCTGGGCGGCGATCCACATCCTGTCCTCGTGGACGGCGATGGACGGGTGGTTCAGGGCCCGCCCGATGAACAGCCGGGGCTGCTGCTGGACCATGTCGTTATCGAAGGGGACGAGCCACAGCCCCCGGCTCGCGTAGGCGACGGCGGGCCCGCCCGGAAGCATTCCTGCGTCGATCGACTCCGTGTCGATCTCGGCCGGCAGCCACCCCGACGCCAGTTCGGGGTCCCTGATGATCTGGCCGTCCGGCCGGTAGCGTTCCCAGTGGATTCGCGTATCCTGAGCGACGTAGAAGAGCCAGAGGTCACCGTCCGTCTCAGGGACAAGCGCCGGGTCGGCCTCGTAGTAGTGGTCGATGTCGTACGGGGCGAGCCCGCCGTTCGTCTGGAACGCTGACTCGTCCCACTTGCGCAGCGCCAGAGGGGTGACCGTCATGGTCACCGATGACTGGGAGACTTCGTCGAGCGTTACGGTTGCGTCGGCAACGGAGTCGTCCGTAAGGTCGACCTCAGCGGGCTGTCCGGCAGTGAGGGTGACCTCGATGGGCGACGAGGATAGCCTGATGCGTGCTGAGGAGCCGATGATTTCCAGCAGGCGGGCCTGATGCTGCTCACCTCTGAACTCGAACGGCGTGTCCTGGTCTAGGGAGAGGGTGACGGTTGCGGGGGCAACCGGGGTTGGCGTCGCGCCCGTCTCCCCAGCAGTCGAGTCGCCGGTGTCTTGGTTCCCGCCCCCTCCGGAGACGAGTACCAAGACCACCACGCTTGCGGCGATGAGGACTGCCGCCCCCAGGAGGAAGGCGACGATACGCCTCAATAGCTTGCTCCTTCGGCTAGATTCTACTTCGGCGCCCTGGAGCGGTCAAAGCGACTGCCGAGACGCCCTATCCCCCTACCGACTCGAAGGCAACAGGATTGTTGAGGCGACGTTACCCCTTCGGTAACAGTTACAGTGAGGCACATTGAGCGTTTGACGGTACGCTTCCCTACCAGTAGAATCGAAAGCGAGCCTACGAGAGGAGAGGGTCTTGGCGGTCTACGCCATCGTCCGTAGCGGCGGCAAGCAGTACCGCGTCCAGCAAGGGGCCACCATCGACGTCGAGCGCCTGCCGGCACCCGAGGGCGGGCAGGTCGAGCTGCCCGACGTCCTCCTCTTGGACGAGGACGGGCGGGTCACGGTGGGCACGCCCACCGTCCCCGGCGTCAAGGTCGTGGCGGAGGTCGTGTCGCACGGACGCGGCCCCAAGCTGATCGTCTTCAAGTACAAGGCCAAGACCCGCTACCGGAAGAAGACCGGCCACCGACAGGCCTTTACCCGCCTGGCCATCCAGAGGATCCAGGTGGGGGAGGAGAAAGAGAAGCCCCCGCCGCGTCGTCGGGCCCGCAAGGCGGCGCCGGCCGTCGCCGAGGCCGCGGCGGAGGAGCCGGCCGTCGCCAGCGAGGCGGCAGCGCCCGTGGAGCAAGCGGAGAATCCGCCTTCGGCGGACGCCCCGCGGCGGCGACGGAAGACGGCGGAGACCCCGCCGACAGGTGAGTAGCCATGGCACACAAGAAGGGCGGCGGCAGCACACGCAACAACCGCGACAGCCAGTCTAAGCGACTGGGTGTCAAGCGGTACGACGGCGAGGTGGTCCTCCCCGGCACCATCATCCTGCGACAAAGGGGCACACGCTTCCACCCCGGCCGGAACGTGGGCCTGGGACGCGATTACACCATCTACTCCCTGGTCAAGGGGACGGTGAAGTTCGCGCCCTACGCCAAGG
>CAZSSQ010000136.1:0-6471 GCA_964609465.1 uncultured Dehalococcoidia bacterium | reverse complement strand
CAATAGATGACCGGCATACTTGTGGCTCCTTCGCGCTCGCGGAGGGGCCGGTCCTCCCCTAGGTGACTGAGGCCCGCTGGTCCACGCGCTCTCGGTCGGCGAAATCGTGGTAGTCCAGGTCGAGGAAGACGCGGTCCAGGTCGAAATACTGGGCCACCAGCCCTTCGTCCACCTGCTGATGCTCCGCCATGTCTGCCAGGCGGTGGAAGCGCTCCAGGTGGTCCTGGAAGCGGTTGGTGGCGTAGTCGCGTGCCTGCCAGGTGGTGATCAGGAATGGCCAGTCGCTGGACTCCAGCAGGAGAAGCTCGCGACCGGCCTGGTTGAGGGCGTCGGCCAGGGGCCCGGAGGCCTCGGGGTAGCGCGCCACCAGACGCTCCATGCGTAGCTGCGCCTCGCCGACAAGCGGCCATACCCACTCTGTGTCGGTGTTGAGCCAGGTGAAGTGGTTGCCGGCCTGACCCCAGGAGCTCTCGGGCAGGGCCAGCACGTCTTCCGGCGGGTGCTCCCGCACATGTCGCGAGGCCGTGGTCAGCTCCACGTCCTCACTGCGGGAGAGGATGCGCAGCACCTCCCGCAACCAGTCGACCCCCTCAAACCACCAGTGGCCGAAGAGTTCCGTGTCGTAGGCGGCGGAGACGATGCCGAACAGGCGGCTTCTGCCGTAGAAGTCGCGCACCAGGTCCTCGACGAGGCTGGCGAAGTGGCGGCTGTGGTCGTGCGTGCGCTCCTGCGCCCGTGCCGGGTTGTAGAGCTGCTTGTCCGCCAGGTCGACCCGCGTACCGGTCACCTTCCAGTAGTGGAGGCCGGAAGCGCCGTCCTTCTTGTGGAACTCCCGGTAGTGGTAGTCGCCGGGGTAGCCGTGCTCGGCGGACCAGACCTGGAGGCCGGTACGGTTGTTGCGCCCGATGGCAGCCACCCGCGGGTCAGAGACCCAGTAGGGGAGGTAGGTGCTCTTGAGGGTGGGTTCCGGGTACCGGCCCAGAGGCACCAGATAGCGGCGGGGGATGTCGCCGTAGGGGCCCATGGCATCGCCCATGGCCTTGCCCACGGGGAGGCCGCCCTCGATGGCGTGGGTCTCGGCAAAGAAGCAGAGGATGCGCTGCTGGGCGAGGAACTCGTGGAGGCCCGGCTTGACATAACCGCGGCCCTCCTCGGTGGCATAGGTGGGACGGTAGGCGCACTCCGGCAGCCAGAAGGAGGTGGGGCTCTTGTTGAAGTGGCGTCGGTACGTCTGGACACCGACGGCGACCTGGGAGTGAATGGCGGAGTCCCTTTCGAGGAGGGGCAGGTAGCCGTGGGTGGCGGCGCCAGCCGACACCTCGATCAGGTCTCGGTCTTGCAGATCACGGAAGGGCGGTAGTATCTGGCGCCCGAAGCGGTTTATGAAGGTGTCGAGAAGGAAGGAGTAGTGCCCGGCGTAGAAGCGAGCCAGTTCGGCGCGCGCCAGGTCACCCTCCTGGTCCAGATGTCCCGCGTGCCAGCGCGCCCGCTCCATGCGCTCGCGGAGGTATATCTCCAGGTTCTCCAGCACGTGGGCGTCGGCCAGTTGCTCGCAGAGGACGGGCGTGAGACCGATCGTAAGCTGGTAGCGGCACCCCTCTTCGGCCAGGTCGTGAAGGGCGATCAGGAGGGGCAGGTAGGTATCGGCGGCTCCCTCGTGGAGCCACTCTTCGCCGTGGGGCCAGCGGCCGGCGCGGCGGCAGTAGGGCAGGTGGCTGTGAAGGACGAAAGTGAACGCGCCTTTGTGCATCATCACCTTTCTAGTTGAAGTACAACCGTGTGGCCTTGGCAGAGCTAGACGTTGAAAATGCCCTCGCGGTGCGGCGCCCGCAGGGTGGTGCCGCTGGGCAGGTAGTTGTCTTCGGCAGCGGTGACGATGACCCCCGGCCCGATGACACAGTTGCGGCCCACGCGCAGGAAGGGCGGCAGTTTGACCCTCTTGCCGATGATGCTGATCCCACAGTTGACGATGTCGGGCCGTTCCTCGTTGGGCCGGAAGTCGTCCCCGAACCCCACATGGCAATTGTTGCCTATCTGGACCTCCTTGTCTAGGACGGAGCGCTCGACGATGGCGCCGGACTGGATGTAGGTGCCGTTAAAGACGATGGAGTCCCGCACCACCGCACCCTCCTCGACGTAGACGCCTGGGGAGAGGACGGAGTGCTCCACCTGGCCGTTGACAATGCAGCCCGCGCTGGCCAGAGAGCGGCTGATGTAGGCATGGCGTCCCACCTTGGCAGGCGGCAGGCCGGTGGCGTTGGTCTGGATGGATGTCTCTTGGTCGTAGAGGTTCAGCTCCGGCAGGTCTTCCAGCAGGTCCATGTTCGCGTCGAAATAGGCCTCGATGGTGCCTACGTCCCGCCAGTAGCCTTCGAACCGGTAGCCGAAGACCCGCATCTCCTCCATCAGACCGGGGACGATGTCGCGGCCGAAGTCATGCGAGCTCTCGATGTGCTGGGCGTCGGACAGGAGCTGCTCGATGAGGATGTCCTTGTTGAAGACGTAGACGCCCATGGAGCCGAGGCTGGACACGGGCGCCCTGGGCTTCTCGTGGAAGCTCATCAGCCGGTCGTTCTCGTCCAGGACCACGTTGCCGAAACGGCTGGCCTCCTCGGGGGTCATGCCGTGAACGGCGACGGTGACGTCGGCCTCTTTCTCTCGATGGAAGGCTATGAGCTTGTCGTAGTTCATCTTGTAGACATGGTCGCCGGCGAGAATGAGGACCTGGTCGGCGCGCGACTCCTCGATGAAGTAGAGGTTCTGGTAGACGGCATCGGCGGTGCCCCGGTACCAGTCAGAGCTTTCCCGACCCAGGTACGGCTGGAGCAGGGTCACGCCGCCGCCCTGGCGGTCCAGGTCCCAGGGGCGGCCGATGGCAATGTGGGCGTTCAGGGAGCGGGGTCGATACTGGGTGAGAACGCCCACTCGGGTGATCCCGGAGTTGGCGCAGTTGCTGAGCGAGAAATCGATGATGCGGTAGCGGCCGCCGAAGACCACGGCTGGCTTAGCCCTCTCCTCCGAGAGGACGCTGAGCCGGTCTCCCTGGCCGCCGGCCAGGAGCAGCGCTATTACCCTCTTCACCGAAACCACCCCCTAGTCCAGCACCTGGGCCGCCGTGGCGGCGCTCTCCCTGCGCGGTGGCTCGATGCCCCTGAGCTCCCGGAAGATGCGCAGGTAGTCCCGCAGGTAGCGAGTGATGAGGAAGTTGTCCCGCACGAACTCCCGGCCGGCGCGGCCCATCTTGCGCGCCTTCTCGGGGTTCTTGAGCAAGGATAGCACCTGCTGGGCGCACTCCCCGACGGTGCCCACCAGGTAGCCGGTCTTCCCGTTCACTATCTGGAGGGGTATGCCTCCCACGTTCCCCGCTACCACCGGTCTCCCCTTCCAGAGAGCCTCCGAGACCACCAGCCCGAAACCTTCTCTTACCGATTTCTGGATGACTACGTCCGCTGCCCGCTGGAAGGCGTTGACCTCCACGTTCCCCACGCCGTTGAGGTTGGAGAGAATATGGATGTCGTAGTCGTCGCCGGCCCGGCGCACTGTGCGTTCGTACCAGGCCCAGCCTTCGGGGTCATCTTGGGCCATAGACGCGATAAGCACCAGGTGGAGGTCGGGCAGCTCCCGCTTGATGGCCCGGTAGACCTCGATGACCCCCAGGGGGTCCTTCCAGGGGTCGAAGCGGGAGACCTGGACGAGGAGCGGCTTGGCCGGGTCGATGCCGTAGCGGGCCAGGATGCCTTGCCGCACGTCCTCCGGGAGCTTCGCGTTCTTGGGACTCAGGGGGTCGATGGCGGGCGGCACCACAAACGTCCGCGGGTCGCCCAGGTCCTCCTTCACGTAGTCAGCCAGGGTGAAGATGGCGCCGTCGTAGGCCTCCAGGTGGGGCCGGAGGGTGTCCCACACCTGTACCTGGGCGTGCGTCAGGTCGATATGGCAGCGCCAGAGCCAGTAGCCGCTGGGATGATGGCGGCGCAGCTCGGCGATGAAGCCCAGCATGGCCGCCGGCTGCGGATCATGCACGAACACGAAGTCGTAGTCCTCGTCGAAGAGCTGGGCGTTGAGAAGGTTGTTGTGGAGCCACACTTCCCGCATGTGCGGCGTCCAGTCGATGAGCATGCCCTGGAGGGCATTGTGCATGGCCTTGGTGACCTGGAAGAACTCCTCGCTGCCCTTCATCACCTGCCAGTCGGCCCGGAGGCCGGCGTCGTTCATGAGGGGGACCAGGGAGCCCAGGAGCTCGGCCACGCCGCCGCCGAAGGCGGTGGCGTTGATGTGAAGCACGCGGGCACCCGCAAGAGGAGCCGCGAGGTCGCGGATCTCCTGGATGCGCTCCTCGCCGACCACGGGCGCGTAGTCCTGGAGCGATTTCGGTGTGGTGGGGACGGAACCGAGCATCTTGCTCTTCTCTCTCCGGCTATCGTCCGACCCTACGTCGAGGCCCCTGTGAGGCGGCCCAGCAGGCGCAGGTAATCGGAGAGGTATCGGGTGATGAGCAAGTTCTCCCGCACGTGGCGGCGGCCGCCGGCGCCCAGTCTTGCGGCCAGGCTACGGTCCTGGAGGAGGGCGACCACGCGGCGGCTGAACTCCTCGGTGCTATCGGCCAGGAAGCCAGTCTGCCCGTCGATGACCTGCTCCAGGAGGCCGGTTCGCGGCGCCGCCACCACCGGCCTCTCCTTCCAGAGGGCATCGGAGACCCAGAGGCCGAAGCCCCGGCGGAGGTCCTTCTGGAGGATCACGCTGGCCGCTCGCTGGAAGGCGTTCATCTCGACGTTGCCCACCTCGTTGAGGCCGGAGAGGACAAAGACGCCGGTATAGTCCATAGCCTTCCTGGCCACCTCATCGAAGCTGGCCCGGGCCAGGGGCTCCTCGGGCACCACCGTGGCCACCAGCAGGAGCTGGAGGTCGGGGACCGCCTCCCTCGCCAGGTCGTAAACATCGATGGCTCCCATGGGGTCGCAGCTCTCGTCCAGGGGCGATAGCTGGCAGAGGAGAGGGCGCGCGGCGTCGATGCCGTAGCGCTCCGCGATGGCTGCCACAGACTCCGGCGACAGGTCCATGTTCCGGGGCCCCGCGGGGTCGATGGCCGGACGGATGATCTCGATACCGTGCGCCTGCACGTCCCTGGGGGCGAAGCTGTCCGTCTCGAAGACGATGGCGTCGTAGGGCTCGATGTGCTGGCGGAGGAGGAGCCAGACGTTCTCCTGGGCGCTGGAGATGTCCAGGTGGCAGTGCATGACCCAGCGGGCCGCCGCTTGCCGGCGTTCGTCGACAAAGGAGCGGATGCCGGCGGGCTGCGGGTCGTGGACCACCACCACGTCGAAGTCCTCGGTAAGGAGGTCGGCGTTCATGGCGTTGTAGCGCTGCCAGAGATCAGCCATCTCTCGCGACCAGGCGACCTGACGCCCGCCCAAAGCCATGTAGATGGCCCTGTTGACAGGGGTGAACTCCTCGCCGGTGCGCACCACCTGCCACTGGCAGTCCAGGCCCAGGTCTGTCATCAGGGGGACGGCGGCGTTCAGCAGCTCTGCGACGCCGGTGCCGAAGGCGGCAATGCTCAGGTTGAGGACGCGGAGGCCGCGTAGGGGCCGGGCCAGACGGTCAAGCTCGGCAAGCTCTTCCTCGCCGACCAGAGGCGTGAGGTCTCGGATGGACCTGGGAGCAATAGCGAGGCTTCCGTACATGGCTGCTTCTCCCGGAGGCAGCCGCAGCGCGATGGCAGAAAAGCCCAAGGCACTAACCCCGTGCTGTCATCGCTCTGGGCATGCCTTCTGGCGCCTGCGAGGCCGACTGTGGGGGTTGGGGCTGAAGCTCTGCCCTCTTCACGCGCGGGCGCGGAATTAGCCCCCTGGGCTCGATCCCTCGTGCCCCGGCCGCCGGCCCCAGCGAACGCGGCCGGCAGCAGGAACCCGTCCGTTACCCCTTGGTGTCGCCTATGATCCTAAGGTCATGCCCCAAGGGCTGTCAACGACGATGGGGAAGCGGGGGAAGCCGGACCTGGGTCCGAAGGCTCCTGCCTTCCAGGCACTACTCGCTGGTGCCGTGCTCTGGGTTCCCCGGCTGCTGTCGAGCCTGAAGCATGGGGCCACCCATGACGTTGAATGGCACCCGACCCGCCTCCTGGCCCTCGACGCGAGCCACAATCACGTAGCTCCCGGGGCCAGCCAGCGTCAGCGGGAGGTTCGCGGCGAGCTGAAAGCGCTGGCTCTGTCCGGCCTTCATGCCCGGCGGTCGCCCCACTTCAAACTGGGCGGCCACCTTGCCGACGGAGCCCCCATCGTCGGTCTGGATCTCGATCTCGACGTTCTGCGGCTGATTCGTCTCATTCCACGGCACTCGGAAGGCCGCCGCCAGCCCGACCGGTTTCGTGATCGGGAAGCCGGTGTTCACCGTCAACCTGTCCCAGCCTCCGCCCATCAGGTACAGTTTGCCGCCGACGATTTCGGCATGGTCAGCCAGGATCAGCCACTCGAC
>CAZSSQ010000135.1:0-6631 GCA_964609465.1 uncultured Dehalococcoidia bacterium | reverse complement strand
GCTGACCGCAATCGCTCCCAGGCGGTCGAGAAGTCTGGGACCCTCTTAGTCGTACCTCGCCAGCATTCCCTTGACGCGGTCTACGAACCTGGCGATGGAGTCGGGCTCCGACGCCTTGGTTTCCATCTGCCCCGGCGTGACGAGGATACAGAGGCCGCGGTTGTGGGTCCTGATGCTGAGGACGTGCTCCATATACTCCCGATTGCTGTCGAAGTGGATCTGGTTGTTCAAGCCCAGGTGGGTGATAACCGCCGTCTTCCCCCCGAAGCGCTCCCAGACCGCCTCGAACGGCGTTTCTGACGCCCCGAAGTTGATGCCCCGCAGGTTGTGCATCTTCTCCAGGTTCTCGAACTGGTGCTGGAAGTTGCCGCAGGAGTGGATCATCACGCCGCCGAACTCGTCCGAGAGCTCATTGACGTAGGGCAGGCAGAACTCCTCGTAGAGCCTGGCGCCTATGACGGCCAGTCCGTCGTCGCTGATGGCGATACCCCTGCCGTCGGGCAGCCAGAGGGGCGGGTAGTGGCAGGGGAGGAACTCGGGGGAGCGAGAGCGCTGCTCCTTTACATAACGTCCTATCAGGTCCGTAACCAGGCGCATCAGGTGGTGGACTTCCTTGGGGTTGGTGTGCATGGCGACCATGAAGGCGCTGGGCTCCCATACCAGGTAGGCGGTGTCCAGGGGGCCCTGCAAGTCGGTGAGGGCTATCGGATAGCGGCCGCGGGTCTGGGCAACATAGTAGGTGGTGAAGTCCAGCATCTGGCCCAGTTGACCGTCGGTGACGGCGGGCGGCGAAAGCTCGTAGACCTTCTCGGGCGGGTCGTCCGCCTTGATCACCGGATGCGCCCAGGGAAGAGTGTGCTCAAAGAATTCGACCTCGCAGCCGAAGGCAGAGGCGAAGACGGTCACGCCGCCTTGAGGCTGTATGTGCGGCACGAAGTCGTCGCCGATGTCGAGCGTCTCTCGCCAGTCCAGGACGGCCAGTTGCGACTGGAGCTGGACCTCCCTGTTCTGGAGTAGCAGGGGCAGGGGCACCGGCCGTACGATAGGGGCGGTGAGTACAGGCGAGGTGGGGATGAGCCACAGCGGCCGCCCGATATCCTCCAGCGACCAGAACGCCTCCCAGCGCCGGATGATCTCGGCGTACCTGGGCTCCCTGGTTATCGGCTTGACCTTGTCGGACATCAGGACCCGTTACACATGCTCTCGGCCCTCAGATCCTGGGGCTGGCCGAAGCGTCCTGCTGAAAGAGCCAGGTGGTGAGATAGCGTTCGCCGGTGTCGGGCAGAACCGTCACGATCAGGGCCCCCTTGTTCTCCGGCCTCCTGGCCACCTCCAGGGCTGCCCAGGTCGCCGCCCCCGACGATATGCCGGCCAGTATCCCTTCCTGCCTGGCCAGTCGCCTGGCCGCTTCTCCGGCATCGTCGTTGCTGACCTTGATGATCTCATCGACTAGGTCCAGCCTTAGCACCTCCGGGATGAAGCCAGCCCCGATGCCCTGGATCTTGTGGGGGCCTGGCCTGCCGCCGGAAAGGATCGGAGAGTCCGCCGGCTCAACGCCTATCGCCCTGAACTGCGGCTTCCTCTTCTTGATCACCTCGGCCACGCCGGTGATCGTGCCTCCTGTCCCTACCCCAGACACCAGGATGTCCACCTGACCGTCGGTGTCGCGCCATATCTCCTCGGCGGTGGTCTGGCGGTGGATCATGGGGTTCGCAGGATTCTTGAACTGCTGTGGCATGAAGGCGTGGGGGTTACTGGCGACGATCTCCTCGGCTTTCCTGATGGCGCCCGGCATTCCCTCCGAACCGGGCGTGAGGACAAGCTCCGCCCCGAAAACGGCGAGGAGCTGCCTCCGCTCGACGGACATGGTCTCGGGCATGGTGAGGATGAGCCTGTATCCCTTGGCGGCGCAGACGGAAGCGAGGGCTATGCCGGTGTTGCCGCTGGTGGGCTCGACGATCAGCGTGTCTTTGCTGATGCGCCCCTCCTTCTCGGCCGCCTCGATCATGGAGACGCCGATCCGGTCCTTGACGCTGCCGCAGGGGTTGAAGGATTCCAGCTTTGCGACAACGGTAGCTCCCAGCCCCTCGGCAAGGCGATTCAGCCTCACCAGGGGCGTGTTGCCGATCAATTCCGTTATGTTGTCCGCGATCTTGCTCATGGCGTGGGTCTCCCTCCCTTTTCGGTCACTGAAACGATATCGGCCCGGCCGATTCCTCGTTAGTCGCGACCGCCGCGCATCCTCTATTGTAACGCGCCACGTACCGGCGAGGCGCCGTTGGTAAGGCAGGCCTCTGTGAGGACGTGGTGCCTCAAGGCTGGTCCAGGCAGCTCAGCGCGTGCACGGTCGGGATGCGGCTGAGATTTCGTATCCCACAGGGTCAACTCATCGACTGCTGTCTGTCGAGAGGCCGGGTCGAGACTGCGGCCGGCAGTGTGCTAACATCCGACGCAGGCAAGACATGGTTCGCCCTCCGGATGGAGGTGACGATCGAGAAAGGTGCAGGGCATGACTGCGGATATTCAACAGATCATCGATGAGATCGAAGAGCGGGGCGGCCTGTACATTGGGCAGTGGCGCCGTCCGGCGAATCCGCATCTGTATCTGGAGGGCAGCATCCATGAGGACACCTCCGCACAGCGGCTCGGGTTCCGTGGAGGGCTTGTGGCGGGCTCCATTCACTCGGAGCTGTTTCCTCCGCTCCTCCTGAAGGCCTTCGGCCAGCGCTGGTTTGAGCGCGGCAACCTCTCTCTCTACTTCCTGGAGCCCACTCTGGACAGAGAAGAGGTGCGGGCCATCGTGGCTGTGCCTCCCGCAGGCGTATCCGATGTTCAGGTGCAGGTCTGGGCCGAGCGACCCAGCGGAAAGCGCATCTGCGAGGGCACGGCGGCGGTGGGCGAACCCCGCGAGCCGTCCGCGCTGCTTGCCAGGGACCTGAGTCACTTCCCATCGGGCGAGTTGCGCATCCTGGCGGGCGCCTCCGTAGGTGACCAGTTCCCGACGGTCGAGGTGAGGGTCAGTCAAGAGGAGATGAACCAGCGGCTGGAGGTGACCACCGACCCGCTGCCCTGGTACCGGGGCCCCTCACCATGGGGCGGAGCGGTGGCGACAACCGCCAACCTGGTAACGGCGATGATGCGGCCGTGCTACGCTTACCTCGAGGGGCACACGAAGACCCAGGCCGTCGGGCTCTACGGCGCCATCGAGCTTCGCAACGTCAACGGGCCTGTCTTGGTGGGCGAGCCCTACCGTGCGGCCGGCCACCTGATCAGCGTCGGCCAGAGCCCCAAGACTGAATACCTGTGGTTCGAGGTGTACATGGACGACCAGGGAGGCCGCCGCACGGCGGAGATGCGCATGATGCTCCGCTACATGAAGGCTTCGTCCCCTGTCTACCAGCAGGACCAAGCGGAATAGGCCAGCCGGCGAAGGACGCGCCAGTAGGAGACACCAGGCGTGAGGTGGCAAGGCGCCATTATCGAGACAGCGACCGCGGGCTTGCTGCCGTCAGGGGCGTAGCGCCGGGGACGAAGAGGGAGCGGAGGCAGCGGCCGCCTCGCCTAGCTCACGTCCGCCCGTGTGGGGACCACCTCGGAGCGGTGGAGCGCGCGCCGATCGCCGGTGACCTCGAAGCTTTCCGTGAGGCGGATGTCCTCTGAGGAGGCACCGACCAGGACCTCGACGCGCCCCGGCTCCACCACGAACTGCATGTCCCGGTCGTAGAAGGCGAGCTGGCTCACGTTGAGGTGGAAGGTTACCCGGCGCGTTTTGCCGGGCTCGAGGGCGATACGCCGGAAGCCCTTCAACTGCTTCACGGGCCGCGTGACGCCGGCGACGGCCTGGTGCACGTAGAGCTGGACCACCTCCTCGCCGGGGCGGGAGCCCGCGTTCCTCACTTCCACGCGCACGTCCACGGCTCCGCTCGCGGGCACCTTCGCGGCGCTCAGCTCGAGGTTGGCATATTCGAAGCGGGTGTAGCTAAGGCCGTGCCCGAAGGGGAACAGGGGCGTGGTCGGGAGGTCGGCGTAGTCGCCCTTCCAGTGGCTGCGCCCGCCCGACGGCTTGTGCCCGTAGTAGACCGGGACCTGGCCGACGGAGCGAGGGAGCGAGACCGGAAGCTTGCCACCGGGCGAGACGTCGCCGAAGAGCACGTCGGCCACGGCGTTTCCGCCCTCTTCTCCGGGTAGCCACGCCTCGAGGATGGCCGGCACGTGCTCGGCGATCCAGGGAAGGGCCAGGGGACGGCCGTTGATGAGCACGACGATGGTGGGCGTGCCGGTGGCGACGACCGCCTCGACCAGGCCCTGCTGGACGCCGGGCAGCCCGAGGTCGGCGCAGTCCACGGACTCGCCGCTCGTGCAGCCTTCCACGAGCCCTGACTTCCCGCCGACTACCACCACGGCGACATCGGCCCGGCGCGCGGCCTCGGCCGCCTCGGCGAACCCCTCCGTCGAATCGCCGAGAAGGTCGCATCCCCGGGCGGTCAGGATCTCGGTCTGCGGGCCGGCCCTGTTCCGTATCCCCTCAAGCACGCTCACCATGGGGACGAAGTGTTGCGCCAGGTCGACGGCGCCGGCCTCGGGACGCGGCGCCACGTTTCCCTCGCTCACCGGGCCGAACCTTATCTCGACGTGGGCAGGGTAGTGGTAGTCCCCCTGAAGCAGCCGGATGCTATCGGCGCTGGGGCCTATCAGGGCGAGCCTTCGGAGAGAGCGGTCGAGGGGAAGGAGATCGCCTTCGTTCTTCAGGAGTACGATCGACTTCTGGGCGATGCGGCGCGCCAGGTCGCGCTGGTCAGGGGTATCGAAGACGGCCGGGGCCGCCTCCGCATCAACGTACGGATTCTCGAAGAGCCCCAGGTCGAACTTCATGCGAAGCACGCGCGCGACGGCCCGGTCGACCTGCGCCATCTCGGCGCGCCCGTTCGCAAGCGCCTCGCGAAGCGGTTCCCCGTAGTAGTCGAGGGCTGGAAGCTCAACGTCGAGCCCCGCCTCAAGCGCGAGCCGCGCTGTCTCTGCCTTGCTCGCGGCCACCTGGTGGTAGGTCATGAGCGTCGGGATCGTGAAGTAGTCCGACACCACGACACCGTTGAAGCCGAGCTCCACCCTCAGAAGCAGCTCCAGGAGCTCCCGCGACGCCCCGCACGGGACGCCGTCGAGCTCATGGTACGCGTTCATGATGGAGGCGAGCTTCGCCTCGCGGATGGCCGCCTCGAAGGGCGTCACGAAGACCTCGAGGAGCTCGCGCCTTGGGATGTGGGCCGGCGCCCAGTTGAGGCCCCCCTCCGAGGCGCCGTAGCCGACGAAGTGCTTGCCCGTGGCGACGATCCCGCGCCGCAGGTCCTCTCTCTGGAGGCCCTTCACATAGGCGACGCCTATCCGGGAGATGAGGTATGGGTCCTCGCCGAAGGTCTCCTCGGTGCGGCCCCAGCGCGGGTCACGGGCCACGTCGAGGACCGGCGCCAGCGCTTGATGCGCGCCCACCGCGCGCATCTGGATGCGGATGACGTCCGTCATCGCCTCGATGAGCTCTGGTTCCCAGGTGCTGGCGAGGCCGATCGCCTGGGGGAAGCAGGTGGCGTCGCGCGCCATGTAGCCGCCGCAGCTCTCCTCGTGGATGATGGCAGGGATGCCGAGCCGCGTGCTCTCTACGAGGAACTTCTGGATTGCGTTCGCGAGCCGGGCGCTCTCCCGCGGCCCGAATACGGTGCCGCCGCCGATTCGGGTCAGGTGCCCGGTGCCGTGGCGAAGCGCCTCCCTGGCCTTCGCCTCCGAGAGCCGCTCGCCTTCGAAGAGCTGCGTTGACCAGACGCCTCCAAGCTGCGCGACCTTCTCGTCGAGGGTCATGCGGGCGAGGAGATCACGTACTCTCTCCTCGATGGGCAGATGGGGGTCGCGATAGGGGGCGCGTTCGTGCTCTCGGTTCATGCAGGAAGTCCCAGATGGGCCTAGTCTAGTGTTGGTTCGGGGAATCCTGCAAGTCGTGTGGAGACGGTGCTGCCTCAGTCAGGTCCGCGCCGTATTGGACAGGATGCCATACCGAACGAGTACAATTCCTTTCGCCAGGTGCATCCACTTGCTAGACTGGGTTCAGACTTGGTTGGAGGTGTATCTGCCATGCAGCCCATCGTGACCATCGCCGACACAACCAGGGGTCTCCCCGCCGCATTTGATGCCGTCTTTGCGCCATACGGCGGCGTCTCCAGCGTCATCCCCGCCGGCAGCAAAGTCCACCTCAAGCCCAACGCCATCCACTTCTCGCCGGGCATGCACACGGACCCGGCCGTTGTCGATGCCTTGCTGGCCTACCTCGGCGACCACGGCTACCGGCGCCTGGCGCTGATGGAGAACTCCAGTCATGGTCTTTCCACCCGTCTCGTGTTCACGGTGAACGGCTACGCCGACATCGCTCGCCGGCACGGCGCCGAGCTTGTGTACCTGGACGAGGGACCCACGGTGCCCTACACCCTGGAGGGCGAGGAGACGCCGATCCGCATTCCCCGCCGGCTCCACGAGAGGTTCATTGACCCCTCGCAGCGCCCGGGCAACTTCTACCTCGGTTTCCCCAAGCTGAAGACCCACTCGATGACGACGATGACCCTGGGAGTGAAGAACCAGCAAGCGTTCCCCA
>CAZSSQ010000134.1:0-6632 GCA_964609465.1 uncultured Dehalococcoidia bacterium | reverse complement strand
TCTTTACCCGCTTATTAAAGCACCAAACATGGTTCCAATGATGCTTGATAGACCATTGAATCTCATCGGTGTGCTCATTGTCACCTGTCTCCGGCTCGTTTCCATCGAATTAGCAATTGCGTTCATCGTTCTTGAATCCCTTTGGTATTCGTGGACTGTGTTCGTTCCGCCTCGGGACGCCGGCGGATACGCATTGTGGGCCGCAAATCGCTCCCCTCACTTCTTGGGCAAGCTCTCACAAGTCGTGTTCCTGGTGACGATCCTCGCGCTGTTTCTCTATCTCATGGAGGCATTCGACTTCAACTCCCTGCTGAAGTGGTTTGCCTCTTTCGGAATCGCCTACTACGTCGGTGCCGTCGCGATGGGTATTCTGAACATGCCGATGGCGATTGGGAATGAAATTCAGCTACGCCGCATCATGCGCGGCGAAGTCTAACCCTCCTGACAGCCAGGCCCTCGTGCGGCCTGCACCTTCGAAGTGGAGGACGACATGCTTAGGGGACTGATGACTCTGCTCACGGGTTCAAGGGTATCGCCGCAAGAGAAGGAAGAGGTAATCAGCTACTACAACAAGGCGACTCAACTCGCAAAGCTGCAAGACCGTGAAGCGGTGCGCTACAACGGGGTGATGATTCAGCACGGGAGCCACCTAGATAGTCCTGAATCGGTCAAAGCCCTGGCGGACGCTTCCCATAGGCTCGCGCTCTCCGCTAAGGAACTAATACGGCGTCACGTGAGTCTCGGCCCAGTGCCCGACCGTGCTGCCATGAGCTACGCAGCGTGGCATGGGGTCTACCTCGCCTATGACGAATGGACCGACGCGGTGCACGCGACTCTTACGGCGGTGTCTGAGGGCCGTAGTCCCTTTGGTGTCGAGAGAGTGGGCCAGTTCTTCCGAGAGATGGAGAGACAACGAAGGGTCGCCGAGCGCGAGGATAAGAAGATGCTCAAAACGGCGGCTTTGAGACCGAGTGACTTGCCGCGTTTGATTGCCGGAGCGCACGAGGCGAGCGCGGCCTCAGATTGGGAGCCTGAGAACGACGCGTGACCGCCAATGAACCAAAGGCTGCCCGTTGTATTTGACGGATGACACCGCTTGCCCCTGGTGCGCGTGGTAGGGCCAATGTCGTTGTGAGGGGAGGTGCACCATGAGGCGCCTGGCAGTGGGAGCCGTGGGGCTTGCCCTAGTTCTCGCCCTAGCGACAGCCGCTGTCTTCGCCATTTGGCCGGTGGTGGGGGATGCTCCCTGGTTGGCGGCAAAGCGAACAGCACCCTCCGACGTTAACATGCTCAGTTGGGATCAGGTTGTTGATGCTGTGAGTTTGCGCGCCGCCGTGTGGTGCAGGGATCAGCAAGCCCGAGATCCTAACCAATGCGCGACCACTATCTTGGGCGGTCCTGAGTGTGAGACCCACGATCCGAAGGCGTGGGATGTCTACTATGTCGAAGACCGCCACATCTGGAAGGCCACCTGTGGCGGACACGTGTTCCTGGTTGACGACAACACGGGCCAGGCATCTGGTCCGTACCTGCCCTGACTTGAGCCCTTACGCCGACCGCCTGGCTCTGGTGCGCGTGGTAGAGGTGGTTCCCGCCGGGGCCTTGCGTTGATGGGGGCAGCGGCGCGGCCCGCCGTGGCCGCAGCCGCGGGCTTCCATTCTTGGCGCCGACGCCTTACCATACGGGTGCCATCCGGGAGCGGCGATAAGCTTTCTGCCAGGTGCGTCGGCACCAGCAAGTAGCCCGAAGGGAGGCAGGCATGGCCACGGTGAAGGACCCGGTCTGTGGCATGGAGATCGACCCCAAGGATGCAGCGGCGACCTCCGACTACGAGGGCACTACCTACTACTTCTGTGCCATCGCGTGCAAGGAGCGGTTCGACGCCGAGCCGGCGAAGTTCCTGGGCACCGCCGAAGAGGCGGCCGCCGAGGCTCCGGCGCAGCCGCCCATGGCCCAGGAGCCGTTGCGAGAGGAGCCGGCGGCGGCCGCCCCTGAACCGCGCAAGTGGTGGCAGTTCTGGCGGAGCTAGCCCGCCCCCGATGACACAGCGAGCATCATGACGGCTGAACCTTCTTCCTCCGCGCATCCCCACGTGTTCGTCACCCGCGAGCTGCCCGGGGGCGCCGTCGAGAGGCTGCGGTCCGCCGCCCAGGTGGAGGTCTGGCCCGACCAGGAGGCCCCACCGAGGGAGGAGATCCTGCGTCAGGCCGCCCGCGCCGACGCGCTTCTGACCCTTCTCACGGATCGCGTCGACGCTGTTCTCCTGGACAGCGCCCCCCGGCTGCGCATCGTCAGCAACATGGCTGTGGGCTATGACAACATCGACGTGGCGGCCGCCACCGCCCGCGGTGTGCTGGTGGCCAACACCCCTGGCGTCCTCACGGAGACCACCGCCGATTTCGCCTTCGCCCTGTTGCTGGCGGCGGCACGCCGGGTTGTGGAGGGGGACCGCCTGGCCCGTAGCGATGGCTGGCGCACCTGGCACCCCTCCTTTCTGCTGGGTTATGACGTGTACGGCGCCACCCTGGGCATCGTCGGGCTGGGGGCCATCGGCCGGGCCGTGGCCCGCCGGGCCCGCGGCTTCGCCATGCGCCTCCTCTACTTCGACAGTCAGCGCTGGCCCGAGCTGGAGGCGGAGCTGGATGCCCGCTTCGTGCCTCTGGATACGCTCCTGCGAGAGTCCGACCTCGTGACCCTGCACGTGCCCCTCACGGCCGAGACCCGCCACCTGATCGGCCGTCGGGAACTAGGTCTTATGAAGCCCAGCGCCATCCTTGTCAACACCTCGCGGGGCGGCGTCGTCGATCAGCAGGCCCTCTGCGACGCCCTCCGCTCGCGCAGCATCGCCGGCGCGGGCCTGGATGTGGCCGAGGTGGAGCCGGTGCCCGGCGGCGACCCCCTTCTGGACCTGGACAACCTGACGTTGACGCCACACGTCGCCAGCGCCAGCGTCGCCACCCGCACCCGGATGGCGGACATGGCGGCGGAGGCCATTCTCTGCGTCCTGCGAGGGGAGAAGCCCGCCAACCTCGTGAACCCTCAGGCAGCTTCGAAGTAGCTCTGCCTACACTCGCTAGCAGAATCCGTATCATGAGTACACTCTTGCCAAGAGGGTGCCCGCGGGGCTATGCTGCGCAAGTGGTGGCGGGCTAGGCTTCCATCGACCGGGACAGGGGTCGCCCGCCCGGCCCGGAAAAGAGCCCTGAGGGGGAGCCTTCCGTGACCCTGCGCTGGCCGCTCATTGGCTCGCTGGTGGCCCTCGTTGCGGGGGCTGGCCTGGCTGCCCTCGTGCTCGCGTTCTGCGGCGAAGGCGAGGGCGGGCCCACCGTTGTTCGCTCCCCTACCCGCACCCCCCTCTCACGTACAGTCACCGTCACCCGCACTCCCAAGGGTGGCACTCCGGTCAGCACGGGCACCCCGGGCGGAACTCCCTCCGCTCTCATGCCTCCAGCCGACACAGCGACGCCGTCCGGCGGCGTACCCCCTGAGGAAACGCCGGAGGCGACTCCGCCTCCGCCGCCGGAGGAGACCGGGACGCCCGGGCCGGAGCCCACGCTGGCTCCGGGTGAGACGCCGCCGGCCCCGTCGCCTACGCTTCCGGCGGCGACGTCCACTCCTGTACCCCCTACGTCGACACCGCGGCCCACGGCGACGCCCACGCCGCCCCCTGTACTTCCCGACCTCGTGGTGCTGGACATATTCGTGTCCAACGACGTCCTGGGGGTGTTCCTGGGCAACCAGGGAGAGGGCACGGTGCCGGTCGGCCAGCAGATTGAGTTGCGGCTCCGCGGTGTGGCGGCGGAGACGGTGACGCTTACCCAGGCCTTGTCGCCGGGCACCAGCGTGTCCATCGTCCTCGAGGACCAGGTGATCTACAGGCCGGAGCTGGTGCTGGCCGTCGTGGACCCCAACAACCTGATCCCCGAGGAGGACGACAATAACAACGGCCTGGCCAAGCAGCTCGCTCCTGATGTCGCCCTCGATCTCGAGGTGCACGGCGTCTTCCGCTCCACCGAGACGAACCGGCCGCTGGTAGTCATTCACAATCCTACCGACGCTCCGGCGCGGCAGGTCACAGTCGAGGTGACGGTGTACACCGGGGGTGCAAGCCAGCCCGCGATGATATCTACCTACCAGCTCACCATCGAGCCCCTGGACTTCGAGACAGTGGAGGTCCCAGGCGTGACGGTGGTACCGGGGGTGCAGATGACGGTGCAGGTGCAGATGACGGACCCGCCGGATGCGAACCCGGCCAACAACGTATGGGTAGGGACTATCTCCTGAGGAGCGGGCCAGGCTGGTAGAGGGACGACCAATGGCAGGTTTGTCCGGTGGCTATCGTAGGGGAAGTCTTCTCCACCGACCGGGGCGGGTGCTAGGCATGCTGCTCGTCGTGGCCGCCCTGCTGGTAGCCGCCTGCGACATTGGCCAGGAACAAGAACCCGAGGCCACGCCCACGTCCTCGCCTGCGCCCACGTCTTCGCCCGCGCCGACGCTGGAGCCGACGGCGACGGTCGTCGCCAGCCCCGACATCGAAGCGGTGGACTTCTCGCAGGTGCCGGCCGTGGAAGACCTGCTGGCTGAGAGCGGCGGCCGCCTGCTGCCCGAGCAGATCATCTTCGCCGACCTGACGGGCGACGGCGTCGAAGAGGCCGTGGTGCCCGTCAGTTCCGGTGGCACCGGTGGCAACGTCGCCTACGCTGTCTTCGGCTATCGTGGGGGCGACCTGGAGGAGTTCCTAGTGATGAGGCCGGAGGCCGGACGGGTCACGGTCAGCGTCGAGGATGGGGCGCTGGTGGAGACTCAGCCTGTCTACGCGCCCGAGGACCCCCTCTGTTGCCCCAGTCAGCTCCTCCACACCTACTACGGCTGGGACGGCAGCGAGCTTGTCGTGGACCACGAGGAGACGGAGACTGTTCCCTCGGCTAAGCCCTGAAGCCTCTCCCTGCTTCCTCTCCTAGCTCTGGGCCCACCCGAGGGCCCGCTCGACGGCCCGCCGCCAGCCGTCGTAGAGCGCCTGGCGCTGGTCTTCGCCCATGGCTGGCTCGAAGCGGCGGTCCAGGCGCCAGTGACGGCCCACCTGACCCATGTCTTTCCACAGACCCACCCCTAGTCCGGCCAGGTAAGCCGCCCCCAGGGCCGTCGTCTCGATGACAACGGGGCGCAGGACGGGCCGGCCCAGGACGTCGGCCTGGATCTGCATGAGGAGGTCATTGCGGGCGGCGCCCCCGTCAGCCCGAAGCTCCGGGAAGGCGATGCCGGACTCGGCCTCCATGACCTCCAGCACGTCGCGGGTCTGGAAGGCGATGGACTCCAGCGTGGCGCGCACCAGGTGCTCGCGGGTGGTGCCACGGGTGAGGCCCATCACGGCGCCGCGGGCGTACATGTCCCAGTGGGGCGCGCCCAGCCCGACGAAGGCAGGCACCAGGTAGACCCCGCCGCTGTCCTTCACGGCCGAGGCCAGGGTCTCGCTTTCGGCGGCGTCCTTCAGGATGCGGAGGCCGTCGCGCAGCCACTGAATGGCGGCCCCAGCAACGAAGATGCTCCCTTCCAGAGCGTAGTGAAGCTCGCCATCGAGCCCCCAGGCCACGGTGGTGATGAGCTTCTCCGAGGGGACCGGGCGGCGGCCGGTGTTGAGGAGGACGAAGCAGCCGGTGCCGTAGGTGTTCTTGGCGGTACCCTCCTGGAAGCAGCCCTGGCCGAAGAGGGCCGCCTGCTGGTCGCCGGCCACGCCGGCGATGGGGACGGCAGCGCCCAGCAGGCCGGGCTCCGTCTCCCCCAGCACGCCGCTCGAGGGGCGGACCTCCGGCAACATCGACGCCGGCACGCTGAACTCGGCCAGAAGGTCGGGGTCCCACCGGCCGCTGTGGATGTTGTAGAGCATGGTGCGTGAGGCGTTGCTGGGGTCGGTGGCGTGCACGCGCCCGCCGGTGAGCCGGTAGATGAGCCAGGCGTCGACGGTGCCGAAGAGGAGCTCGCCGCGTTCGGCGCGGGCGCGGGCGCCCTCGACGTAGTCCAGCATCCACTGCACCTTGCTGGCCGAGAAGTAGGCGTCTATCACCAGGCCGCTGCGCTCGCGGATGAAGGGCTCGCGGCCTCGAGCCTTCAGCGCATCGCAGAGGGCGGCGGTGCGCCGGCACTGCCAGACGACGGCGTTGCAGAGGGGCCGGCCGCTTCCCTTCTCCCAGACCACGGCCGTCTCCCGCTGGTTGGTGATGCCGATGGCGGCTATCTCGCTGGCCGGGACGCCGGCCTCGCGCAGGACAGCCTGCGCCGCCTCCAGTTGCGACGACCAGATGTCCTCGGGGTTGTGCTCCACCCAGCCGGCCTGGGGGTAGATCTGGGGGAACTCGCGGCTGTAGGAGGCGATGGGTTGCGCCTCCTCGTCGAAGAGGATGGCGCGGGAGCTGGAGGTGCCCTGGTCCAGGGCCAGGACGTATCGAGTCATGGGCTCCTCCGGGCGTGGAATAGCTGGCGGCCCCGCCTAGCAGCGTGCTGAGTAACTCGTTTCCCGCCCTTCGACGGGCTCAGGGCGAGCGGATTTCGGATTCCGCTCGTGGTGAGCCTGTCGAACCACGGGCGCGGCGACAGTGTAGCGGCTGCGGGCGGCTGTGTCACATGGTCATCAACGA
>CAZSSQ010000133.1:0-6646 GCA_964609465.1 uncultured Dehalococcoidia bacterium | reverse complement strand
CGACCTACACGCCGACGCCGACGAGCACGCCGGAGCCGACGCCTACGAACACGCCGACGCCGACGAACACGCCGGAGCCGACAGCGACGCCGATAACACCGACACCCACCTACACGCCGACGCCGACGAAAACGCCGACCCCTGCCTACACGCCGACGCCCACCTACACTCCGGGAACACCGACGCCCACCAACACGCCGGGAACAGACCCAGCGCGGATGCAGAAGGACGTTGACCCCTCCACGCCCGGGGTGGATTCGCTGGCCAACCTCTGGTTGTGCGAGGGAGGCACCTGCACGCTCAACGGGGAGGGCGAACTGGTGATCGAGGAGTGGGTCTTCAACGCCGATGACCCGGACGGTTTGGGGGCCTACGAGTTCCAGCTCAAGTTCGACCACAAGATCTTCGATATCGTGATCGAGGATGCGGGCTTCCTGGGGAGCACCGGGCGGACGGTGGACTGCACGATGACCATCATCACCGAGAACGACATCCGCTTCGGCTGCCTGTCCTCGGGTCCTATGCCCGGCCCAACGGGCAGCGGCGTGCTCGCCCTCATACACGTGACGCCGGAGGCTGACCTCAAGTACCGGCTCACCCCGGGCCAGGAGAACGGCCTGGTGCGGACCCTACTGGACGAGAACTGCGAGCTGACGGATGTGTACGGTGACCCGCTGGCCGACAGCCAGGGCAACCTCCTGCAGGGCATCCTGCCGGGCGGTCTGGTTGAGGTCTGCGCGGACGCCAGCATCACGGTCCGCATCCTGGAGGCCGACCTGAACCTCGGCTGCGAGGTGGATATCATCGATGACCAAATGATCGCCTTCCGCTACGGCGCCGGGTTCGGAAACACGCTGTATGACCCCTGGTACGACCTGGAGCCTGCTCTGAAGGACTACGACATCGACATCAAAGACCTCCAGAAGGTGTTTGGTCGCAACGGTTCGACTTGCCAGGACCCGATTCCGGACCAGTCCCCCTCGCCACCTCCGCCCTAGGTTGGCCTTACCCCCTGAGAGTGCGAAATCTGGACTTCTTGAGCCCGCAGAGGGCCGCATTCCGGCCAGCCTGATCTCCGCTACGACACTGGGTGCAATAGCGCCAACAGACATGGCTTGATGCGTCGTTGACGGTGCCCGCTGGCCGGGGGCACAGTGAGGCCGGACACGCCAGCCGTTTTCAGCCAGAGCGCCCCGCCGCCATGAGGGCGAGCTGGCGCGCGTTCACCACCGCCTTGTCCTGCACGCAGTTGTTCATCAACAGGTGCAGCTCCCGCGTCTCGCCCGCCAGCCGCTCGACGGCTGGGAGCCACTCGGCCAGCTCCTGCTCCGAGTAGAGATAGTCGAAGCGCTCGCCCGTGGTGGCGCCCTTCTTCGCCCACATCTCTCGGTTGCGGCCGTGGAAGCGCACCAGCCCGATCTCCGCCGTCGCCTCCGCCGCTGGCGGCACGCTGTTCGTCAGCCCCTGGGGCTCGTCGACGCAGACGAAGGGCAGCCGGTTCTGACGTAAGAAGTCAAGGGTGCGGTCACGGTTGAGGTCCGAGAGCCAGCGATTGTTGCGGAACTCCACGGCCACGCGGTACTGAGGCAGCCTCTCTTGTGCCTCCAGAACATGGGCCCGGCTCTCATGGGCGGGCATGAACCAGGGCGGGAACTGAAAGAGGACCACGCCCAGCTTGCCGGCGCTGTCCAGCGGGAGCAGGGCGCTGGCGAAGCGCTGCCACAGCTCGTCGCGGACCTCCGGCGGGATGTCCCGGTAGTAGATGTTCCGCTTTGAGTGCAGAGCGGCTGGCAGCGCCTCCCGCACGTCCTTGGGTAGCGAAGCCAGCGGCGTCGGGTGCTGCGTGAAAAGCGCGAAGGCCTTGATGTCGAAGATGAACTCGTCCGGCGTGCGCTCCACCCAGAGGGCGGCGTTACGCTCCGAGGGCAGCCCGTAGTAGGTGCTATCCACCTCCACGATGGGGAACTGCTCGGCATAGAAGCGCAGTCGCTCCTCCGCCGACTTGAGCTCCGGCGGATAGAAGCGCCCGCTGGCCACCAGGCTGCGCTCAGTCCAGGAGCAGGTTCCGACCAGGATACGCGCCGTCATTGAAGACACTCCTCGCCAAGATGCGCTGCGCCCCCGGCGGGGCGCCCTCATCATAGGTCGTCAACGGAGGCTGTCAACGCCGCCAGCGGCCAAGGGCTGACCCACACTCCAAAGCCCGCTACAATAAGCGGCGTGCGCTCCATTGGGGGAGAGCGGCGCACGGAGGACAACCATGTACCGCGAGAGGCTGGAGCTGAAGGATAGGGTAGCCATCGTGACCGGCGCCGGTCGGGGACTGGGCAGGCAGATGGCCCTCGCCCTGGCGATGGCAGGGGCCGACATTGTGGCCGCAGCCCGGAGCCAGGACCAGATCGAGAGCACGGTGCGGGAGGTTGAAGCCCTGGGCCGGCGCCCAGACGGGCGCCCGTCCGGGCGCGCCCTGGCCGTCCGCGCCGATGTCCGCGACTCGGCGGCCGTGGACGAGCTCATCCAGCGCTGCGTCCAGGAGTTCGGGCGACTCGACATCATGCTCAGCAACGCCGGCATCGGCGACGCCATCACCCAGGGCAAGGAGCTCTGGGACGTCTCCGACGACGAGTGGCACGATACCCTGGAGGTGAACCTGTCCGGCACGTTCTACTGCGCCCGGGCCGCTGCCCGCCACATGGTGCAGCAGGGCAGGGGTGTCATCATCAACGTGGGCTCGGGCACTGCCCTGCGCGGCTATGCCGCCAACTTCGCCTATGCCGCCGCCAAGGCTGGTGTCATCGCCCTCACCAAGTCGCTGGCCCTCCTGCTGGTGCGCCACAACGTCCGCGTGAACTGCATCATCCCTGGATTCGTCGTTCAGAGCCCGCAGGCCGACCAGCAGGCCGCCGACTTCATCCGGGAGCGCGGCAGCTACGTGCCCGTGCAGCGGCTGGGCGAAGCCTGGGAGCTTGGGCCTCTGGCCATCTTCCTGGCCTCCGACGCCTCCAGCTACATCACCGGACAGGGTTTCATCATCGACGGCGGCGGCCTGGCCGGCGGCTACGCGCCGGTGGGCTTCGCCCCGGAGGTACGCATGGCCTGAGCCTGCCTGTCCATCGGGCAGCGGCGGCCCGTCCGCAGAGGGAGCGAGCTTGATCATGTGGGAGAACGTCAAACTGGGCCCCGAAGCCTTCGACCTGTCCGGCAAGCGGGCGCTGGTGGTGGGCGCCGCCTCCAGTGTCGGCCGCGCCATCGCCCTCGCCCTCAGCGAGGCCGGCGCCGACGTCACCGTCGCCTCGGCCACCCCCAAGGGCAGCGAGGTGCTGGCCGTCAAGCGCCTGGCCCAGCAGATCGCCATCACAGGGCGCCGTCGCGAGCCCCAGGCCCTGGACGCCTCCCTGGGCGCCGCCGTCCAAGTCATGGTCCGGCAGGTGGTCAAGGACATGGGCGGCCTCGACATCCTGGTCACCGCCCCCGACCTCTTCCTGGGCAAGGCGGCCGAGAAGACCAGCGACGTGGAGTGGAGCCGCATCATCAATGCCAACCTGAGCCCTGTCTTCTACGCCTGCCGCGCCGCCGGCCGGGAGATGATCAAGCAGGGATGGGGCCGCATTGTCAACGTGGTCTCCGCCATGGGAGAGCGCGGTCTGGCGAACGGCGCCGCCTACTGCGCCGCCAAGGGCGGTGTCATGAACCTGACGCGGGCCCTGGCCCAAGAGTGGGGGCCCCACGGCGTCACCGTCAACTGCATCGCCCCCGGCTGGCTGGAGGACTCGCCCGGTCTGGGCGACCCGGACCCCCAGGCCAACCGGCTCATCCGCTTTATCCCCATGCGCCGTCCCGGCAACGCCGATGAAGTAGCTCCCCTGGCCCTCTGGCTGGCCTCGGAGGCCTCCGGCTACGTGAGTGGCCAGACCTTCTTCGTCGACGGCGGGTTGCTATGCCACTTGTGAGGTGAAGGATGACGATCGCTCGCATTAACGGCTTCGACATGTACTACCGGGTGCTCGGCGATGGCCCGCCCCTGGTCCTCGTCCACGGCCTCTTGAATAGCACCGCCATGGCGGACGCCCTCGGCGAGACCCCCATGTACCTGGCCGACCGCTTCCGGCTCATCAACTACGACGCCCCCGGCCACGGCCGCTCCGGCTACACCACTAACCCCGCCGACTACGTCTGGGATGCCCTGGCCGAGGACCTCCATGAGCTGTTGCGCCATCTCGGCATCCGGCGGGCCTCCCTCTGGGGTGGCTCCGTGGGCGGCGGTACCGCCCTCGTGTTTGCCCTCCACCACCCGGAGATGGTGGAACGGCTGATCCTGCGGCCGCCACCGCCCCTAGGGCAGCAGGCATCGGCGCCCGGGGCGCAGCTCTTCGGGGGCCTGGCCCTCCTCATCGAAGGGCTGGGTCTGGAGAAGGCGGCGGACATCGCCCTGGCCCTGCGTCCCTGGGCGGGCCTGAAGGAGGCCAGCCCGGAGATCTTCGCATGGATCCGCAACTGGCTCCTGTCCCTGAACGAGGAGGGTATTGTTTACGCTATCCGCGGCATAGTGCTGGGCCCGGAGCTTCCCCACCAGCGGTTCCATGAGATCAAGGCGCCCACCCTCATCGTTGCCCACCCGGGTGACGACATTCATCCTCTGGCGTCGGCCGAGGTGGTACACAGGGCCATCGAGGGTTCAAGGCTGGTGGTGGCCCCGTCCATGATCCACTATCAACTGCATCCCGAGGAGCTGGCGGCCCTGGTCGAGGGGTTCCTGAGCGAGGAGGTGTCGGCTCCCTGATAGGGTGGCCGCTAAACCTTACGGCCAGAGGCATCAGAGCCAGCGGAGCGAGATCTTATGCCCACCGCCCATATCAACGGCTTCGACATGTACTACCGGGAGCGCGGCCAGGGCCCACCCCTGGTCCTGGCCCACGGCCTCATGGGCAGCATCGACATGATGGACGCCCTGGGCGAGAACCCGGAGTCCCTCTCCCGCCGCTTCCGCCTCATCAACTACGATGCCCGCGGCCACGGCCGCTCTGGGTACACCCCTGATCCCGCCTATTACTCCTGGTACGCCCTGGCCCAGGACCTGTTTGCCCTCCTCCGCCACCTGGGCATCGAGCGGGCCCACGTGGGCGGCGGCTCCATGGGCGCCGGCACCAGCCTCGTCTTCGCCCTTGACCACCCGGAGATGGTGGACAGGCTCGTCCTCATCGCGCCGCCGCCCCTGGGCGAAGACATGGGGCCGGTGCAGCGGATGTTCCTCGCCTTTGCGGCCATCATCGAGGCACAGGGGCTTGAAAAGGCGGTGGAGGTGGCCATGGCCATGCCTCAGTTCCAGGCCCTGCGCGAGGCGAACCCCCAGGAGTTCGAGTGGATCCGCGGCTGGCTGCTGTCCCAGAACCCGCGGGCCGTCGTGCCGGCCATCCGGGGCCTGCTGGGTGGGCCGCCCCTGCCCGAGGAGCGCTTCGTGGAGGTCCGGGCGCGCACCCTCGTCGTCGCCCACCCCGACGACGACGTCCACCCGCTGGCTTCAGGGCGCCGGCTCCAGGAGACCATTCCGGACTGCCACCTGGTGGTCGCGCCCACCATGACCTACTACCGCGAGCACCCCCAGGAGCTGGCGGACATCATCGAGGGCTTTCTCCAGGATAGCAATGTACCTCCGCCGCCAGTGCGCCCCTGACGGCCTCCGGCTAGCGCCTGTGATGCCCGACAACAGGCATGGGGCAGTCCGGCGGGAGATCTGACGCACAGCGGCGATGGCCGGTCAACTACACGGGCGCAACGAGGCTCCGATGGGAGAACAGCGGAAGGCAGACAGGTTCGCTATCGACGCCGCCGAGTACGACGAGGCCTACTTTCTCTGCGCCTCCGAGGGCTACCGGGAGTTCCAGACCTCCCTGGGGCGGCGCCTTGGGCCCCGCTTTCGCAAGGCGCTCTCCCTGGCCAGGGTGCAGCCGGGACAGCGCGTGCTGGACATCGGCTGCGGCCGCGGCGAGCTGGTGTTCCACTCGGCCCTGCGGGGCGCCCGCGCCGTTGGAATCGACTACTCAGAGACGGCAGTGGCCATCGCGCACCAGGCCC
Organism: uncultured Dehalococcoidia bacterium; assembly: GCA_964609465.1. Classification (GTDB taxonomy): domain Bacteria; phylum Chloroflexota; class Dehalococcoidia; order DSTF01; family JALHUB01; genus CAVSBT01. Next base: position 574 of record CAZSSQ010000133.1, on the reverse strand, counting down.
TGGCCAGCCACCCGCCCGATGTCCAGGAGCGAGCCGCCTTCGCCCTCATGGACGCCCGCCGCCTGACCTTCGCCGATGCCTCCTTCGACATTGCGTTCATGACCGACGTGGTGGAGCACCTGGCGCCGACTGAGCTGGCCGCCGTCCTATCCGAGGCGCGCCGCGTACTCCGGCCCGGCGGCCGCCTGGTAGTGCACACCTCGCCCAACCGTCTCCTCCTCGACCGCGTCTACCCAGCCTATACCCGCCGCGTGCACCAGGCGCTAGCAGTTGCCTGCCGCCTCCTCCGCTACCGCGACGCCGTCTTCTCGCCCGACCTGCCGGTCGCGCCGCGCTTCCCACGCACCGACTACGAGCGGCGCCTGCACATCAACGAGCAGACCGGCGATAGCCTGCGCGTCACCCTGGAGGACGCCGGCTTCCGCGTCGAGCGTCTCCTCTACTGGGAGCTGGGTGCCTACCCCACGCCTCTGTCGCTGCGCCTGCGCCTGCTGGACTTCCTGCGCTACCTGCGCCCCCTGAGCTACTTCCCACCCCTGAACCGCTACTTCTGCAACCACATCTGGGCAGTGGC
>CAZSSQ010000132.1:0-6731 GCA_964609465.1 uncultured Dehalococcoidia bacterium | reverse complement strand
ACCGACCCTTCGAGAAGAACATGGTCTTCGAGATCGAGGCCTGGGAGCCCTTCAGTAACACGCTGATCGGTGTCGAGGATTGCTACCACGTCACTGAGACCGGCTGCCGGAAGATCACCACCCTGGACAAGCACATGATCAGCGTACAGGGATCATGAAGCTGACCCCGTATCGGGATCTTCTTCAGATCGGGATTCCATTGCCGATCCTGGGAACATTAACCCGTGAACCTCGTTCCACGGCGTGATGCCGGAGACCATTGAGAAAAGGACTCTTGAAAAGGAGACTCCGATGAACCCCTTAGTGATCACCGCAACCCCCAATACCTGCTGGCTGCATCCCGAGGTGGCATATCCCCGCACCCCGGAAGAGATTGCACTTGAGGCGCGCCTCTGCCGCGAAAAGGGCGCTGCGGTTTTCCACATCCACGGCGAGGGCCAGTGGCCCCAGGTGATCAGCGCTGTCCGTTCGTCCTCGGACATCATCATCCAGTGCGGCATGTCAAGCCTAACCCTCCAGGAGCGGATCGAGGTCTTCGAGCAGAAGGCCGAGATGATCTCGATCATTCTCAACCATCACGACGAGGCCTTCGTTGAAGTGGACTGCAACGTTCTCCACACGAAAGAAGAACTCACCGAGTATGCGACGACCTGCACGAAATACGGTGTGCGACCGGAATTCGAGGTGTGGCATGCGGGCTCCATCTGGAATTTGAACTATCTCATCGGCAGAGGGCTGCTCAAGCGGCCCTACATCACCACCCTCTTTTTCGGATGGCCCGGCGGCACATGGTCGCCACCAACGGTCGAAGAATACCTCTACCGACGCAAGCAGATGCCTGAAGGGTGTATCTGCACTGTGAGTATCATGCACGAGAGCCAGATCAAGATCATAACAGCAGCTATTGTGCAAGGAGATCATATCCGGGTAGGGACGGAGGATTATCCGTTCAACAGGAGAGGCGATCTCGCCTCAACGTTCGAGCTCGTCGAGGAGGCGACAAGTATCGCGAAAGCGCTTGGAAGACCGATCGCCACTGTGAAGGAAGCCCGAGATATTCTGGGGTTTGAAAAGAGGAGATAGATGACAGACAAGCCTGTAGCAATCGTTACCGGGGGAGCGAATGGTATAGGGGAGGCCACGGCAAAACTGTTCGCACAGAACAACTATTCTGTTGGCATAATCGATATCGTCGATCGAGTAGAGCAGGTAGCTACAGAGATCAAATCGCAGGCGGGCGAATGTCTCTTCACAAAGGGAGATGTCTCAAACGAGGGCCATGTCAAGGCCTTCGTGGATCAGGTGATGAGAGTGTACGGTCGCATTGACGCGCTCATCAATAACGCCGGCATTGTTGTGGTGAAACCTCTGGAAGAGATTGACTGGACTGATTTCAGGAGGATCGTAGATGTCAATCTCGGTGGTATCTTCCTTTTCTGCAAACACGTCCTTCCGATCATGAAGAAGCAACCAGGCGGCGCTATCGTCAACATGGCGTCGGTCTCGGGTCATGTGGGACAGGTCAATCACACTATTTACGGAGCAACCAAGGGCGCCATAATTGCCTTCACTCGCGCCCTTGCCTGGGAGGTAGCGCATCATGACATACGCGTAAACTCCATCAGTCCAGGATCAGTGAACACTCCGATGCTCCGCGCCGACATTGAGCTCGAATCAAAACGGACCGGCATTCCATACGACAGGGTAAAAACGGAACGGGAGGCTGAGCAAGCATTTAGTCGGTGGGCTGACCCAAAAGAGATCGCAGAGGCTATCTACTTCCTAGCCAGTGAAAAGGCTTCATTCATCACCGGCACTGACCTTCTCGTGGATTGCGGCTGGGTTGCGAAGTAGAATCTTGAATCTAACTAAGAACCGGTATCAGGCAACTATATCGCCTCTCCTGAGCTGGAGAAGCTAGGAGGAGGGTGGAATCTTGGAAGAGCGCTTTCTTGTTACGGGAGCCACAGGGTGTATTGGGGCCTGGGTGGTGCGCAATCTTGTAAGAGAGAATGTCCCCGTGTGCATCACGATTCGCGACTCGAGTCTCCATCGTCTCCAACTCATCATGAGCCCAGAAGAGATAGAGAAGCTTCATCTCAAAAAGGGCAGTATTACGGATCTTCTGTTTCTGGAAAGGGCCTTACAAGATTTCGGTGCAACGCATGTCATCCATCTTGCGGCTATGCAGCTCCCGTTCTGCAAGGAGGACCCCCCAGAGGGAGCCGTCGTGAACGTGCTCGGAACGATCAATGTTTTCGAGGCCGCCAAGCGGTCGGGGCTCCATAAGGTTGTCTACTCGAGCAGCGCTGCCGTGTACGGGCTGAGTGATGAGTATCCACCTGGAGCGCTCCCACATGAAGCTCCCGTCAACCCTCGCTCCCATTATGGCGTATACAAACAGGCTAACGAGGGAAACGCTCGCGTCTACTGGATTGACGGCGGTATCGCGAGCATCGGCCTTCGGCCGTATGTGGTCTACGGACCGGGTCGCGATCAGGGTATGACCTCCACGCCAACCAAAGCAATGCTGGCAGCCGCACGGGGAGAACCCTACCACATCTCTTTTGGCGGCCGTTTCGGATTCCAATATGCAGACGATGTTGCCAAGGTGTTCATCAAGGCGGCCCAAACTGACTTTCAAGGTGCCCAAGTGTTCAATATCGGCGGCACATCGGTAACAATGGAAGAGGTTGTCGAGACGATTGAGGCTATTGTGCCTTCTCAAAAGGGCACCATTACTTTTGAGGACAAAGCGCTGCCATTTCCCGAGGAGATGGACAATTCCCAAGTGGTGGCGTGTCTCGGACCCCTCCACGAAACGTCTCTAAAGGAGGGGATATCAGAAACAATTGCGATCTTCAAAGACGCCCTGAAAGGTGGCACCATTACGATCTGATGTGTGGGGGTGCCAAAATCCCATCCGTATCTGAACGGTTGTCACACGGACCTGCCTGCGCCAGCCTCCAGCCACCATGTCCTCATCGTGCGGACGGGGCCGCAAGCGAAAATGGGACACAGATCACACGTCTAGGTCGACCCAAATGGCGCCGTGATCGGACGCCGCCGTCCTCCGATCCACCCCGGGCCACATAATGTGGAGTGACGGAGCATAGATCCCCCGTCGCTCAATCCCGACGTCCTTCACGCGCTGCCACAGCGCCGGCGACAGCAGGATGTAGTCGATCTTGCTGGACTTAGCCTTGCCGGTTCCGAACGTCCCCTTCTGCCCCTCCCAGTTCGGGTGCTCGCTCACGTCCTTCAGGTCCGTGTCCCCGACCAGCGGCGCGAGCGCCCAACTGTCCAGGGTGTCGTTGAGATCGCCTACGACAGCGACGAAGGGCGACCGAGCTTTGGCTTCCTCGTAGATCGCCGCGACCCTCGTCGCCTGCCGCCGGCGCTTGCGGCTGGTCGTCTGCGCACTCCCGTAGCCCTTTGACTTGAAATGGTTGGCCAGCACCCATAGCCTGTCGCCGCCGGGGAGAACGACCTCGAACTCGGCGCAATCCCGGCTGAAAATGACGCCCTTGTCGTCGACGTCCGCAATATGGGAGCGCACGCTGATGATCTCGTGCTTGCTGAGAAGGCCGACATCGATCTTGCGCGGGTCGTTCCCGTCGATGAGGAGGTTGAACGGGTAGACCCACCCGCCGTCCTGGCTGATGACCTGTTCGTTGAACCGGTCGAGCGTAAGGCGGTCCTCCACCTCGACGACGCAGAGTACGTCGGCCTGGACCTCCCGGATCACACGGCCCGTAAACGACGTGACCCTCGGGTCGAGGTCGTTTCGCGTCAGATCGACCCATCCAGCCCAGGAGGACCTGCCGACAGCGACGATCTCTACCTCTACTGAGTTCTGCGAGACCTTGAAGAGCCTGCCCCGCACCTCTTGAATCAGGAACAGCCGGTCCGATGGCAACACATTGCGATCGCCGAACCTGTGGTTATCGAGAATCCTCTTGATCTCGGTCTTGTCGTCGTCAGAGTAGACCGGTTTCTCTAGGAGTGAACTGAGCAGCGTGAACTCTGACAGTTCGTCTTTGCCAGCGGCCCATGTGGCGCGGTTCATCACCTTCGGTCGGCTGAACAGGTTCTCCACATTGAAGGACGCAAGGCGGGTTGTCATGGGCCCCCCTCCGCAGGTAGATAGTCCCCTCGCGGGGCGGCGCTACTATGTCACGGAGCCGATAAGAAGTCAACCCGAGCTAACTCCGGTTGTGTAGGCCTGACGCGAGCCAAGGCCGACGGGGAAGAGCCCACCCGGTGCTGCCCCTTGGGGCCACACCATCTTTCGATGGTGTGCGCTCTCCCGGCGGTTGGGGCGGTAGAATTGTCTCCCCAGCGGTGTTGGGAGGACTCCATCACGCGTATGAGTGGGTGGCAGCGTAGGAAGAGGGCGGCGGATGGAATTTTGCCAGCCCACAGTCCAAGTCGGTTTGGCGCGCTGCTCTACTGTGGCGACGGCAGGTGACCCGGCACCCGCAGGATCCGATCCGACGCCTGGCTAAGGAGAATGCCCACGGCATCTGAGGATGACAGTCTTCCAGATACAGATGGAGCATCGGCACCCCACAGGCAGGTCCTCGGCTCACCGCATGTCTCCGGTTGGCGAGCGCAGACTTCACGTGGCTGGGGGCAGGGATTCTAGATTCCAGATCCCAGCCCCCAGCCAGGAGTTGCTGCATGCTCTACTGAACCGGCAGTTCGCTGTATGTGTTGTCTGGATTGGGGTCGTTGAACTCGACCACTAAGGTGCACGCCATCGTCGCCACATGAGCCGTTGTGTCGTCGAACGTCCGGGGTGTTGCAATCGACATAGTCTGCCCCGGTGCAAGGTGCAGTTGCACGGGCACAGGCGGGTGCGGGGGATTGTTTATGACGAGCAAACACGGTCCCAAATCTGGGCACACCTGCGAATTGCACTCAAGCGAGGCGGGAACGCCTACCAGGGTGCCTGGCCCGTTGTTCCTGAGCACGGCGCGCACCTCTCTGTTAGCCGCGGGGCCTTGCAGGATGAGATCGGCCACCTCGACGTCGGCTGTGGGGAACTTCTCGGCGTAGTTGTTGTTGCCTGGGTTCGGATCGTTGAAGGGCACCGTGATGGTGCACGTCACTTCGGACAGGGCCTGGCTGATGTCGATAGAGAGGCCTGCCGGAAACTCGGCGGTCTGGCCCGGGTTCAAAGTGACGCTTATCGGCCCCCCAATCCCCTGTGCGGACGGTGTGCCGCCGCCGTAGGGCTGCGTGCTTACCTGGCACGAAAGATCAATGCTGGCATTCGTGAGACTGTCGGGACCGTTGTTCGTGATCTTCGCGACCACCGGCCCCAAGGGCAAGTTCTGCGGGAAGAGGTCGGTTACCGCCAAGTCGGCCTGCAGTGGCCCAGGGGGTGGCGGTGGAGTCGGAGTTGCCGTGGCTCCAGAGGGCGGAGCACCCCCAGATGTCGCGGCCATGCACAGCCACACCGAGTCGAGGAAGTCCACCGTGAGCAGGTCGCTAGCCTGAGGGTATGCGGGAGAGAAGCCCTCGTACCTGTTGTCCGCCCTGTTGTGGCGCCACATCGACTCGACCGTCCCGGGAGGATTGACAGCCTGCACCACTGTCTGACACGCTGTCCCGTCGGGGAAGGTCAGGGATATGTTGTTGCACCAGGGGTAGAGTTGCTCTGTGCCGCCGGGTGCGGGCAAGCTGATGGACGCGACCGGCTGTGCCTGGACCGATAGCCCGGGCGCGGTCAGCATGGTCACGAAAGCGGCTGCCATCGCTACCAGTCCTAGAAGAAGCTTCTTTCTCATCGAGTCTCTCCTTTCGCTTGCTCGATTCCGCCATTTGGGGCCTAATTCGCCGATGCTCGGCGGCGTTGCGAGTCACTCCCGGAACCCTGATCTTGGACCTGCATTCCTGCTGATTTCGCAGGATGGAACGTGGTGCTTCCCATCCGCTCGGCGCATATGGTGGATCTTGGTGCTACACCCCAGGCTATGGGCCCTGCCCGGGCCGGTCCTTAGGCTGGCTTCAAGTCGCTATGCGCTGGTTGGGCGGCAAATAGCCAGACTCCATGGCCCCCTTCCCGTGGAGCATGAGCCAGAATGATGCGCGGGGCATCAGACTCATACTTACGGGTCGCGACGCAGCTAGCGTAAGGAACGCAACAGGCCCTCACCGCAGCCACCACCTTGCAACACAGCGATCGTACCCCTCCTGTCAAGTGGCGCTGGAGAGACAGAACGCTATGGGGATTGCGCGCTCGCATGGCGCTTCTCGGGGTTCCTCCTGCAGGCGGATGTTGGCCGTACCTTTGGGATGTCGCCGTCGTTTCCTACACGGCCATCGTCATGGAGCCCCGTTTATTGCCTCTTCGAGGAGAAGAACAGAATGAGGCAGTTGGGCAGAGGTTACATCCAATGCTGCCTCACCCCCGTCTGCGCGACCTTCCTCGCCGCCGATACTTGCTCGCCGGGCCCTCCAGGCGCAGTTTTGCGGGCGTACTGTTAGCTGCCCGGCGGTCCGGCATCACCATTGCCCGCTGGTGCCAAACGTGTCAGGTCTGCGCATCCCTCGGCGACATGGCAGGCAAATGCGAGAGGGCGGCCCTCACGACCGTCCCTCTCATGCGTGAACCATGGCGGCCCGCGGCTACTTGCATAGGTCCGCGATAAGCGTGAACGTCGCCTCCTGGATGGTGTCGCCGGCGAAGTCGACGATGCCTTCCTTGTCAGCGATTTTTGCCT
>CAZSSQ010000131.1:0-6735 GCA_964609465.1 uncultured Dehalococcoidia bacterium | reverse complement strand
GCCTGGAGCGCCGACCTGGGCTACGGCGCCGTGGACCCCGAGGTGCGCCGGATAGCGGAAGCGGCGGCCCGCCGCTTCGCCGACTTCGGCTGCATGGTGGAGGAGGACCACCCAGGCATCGAGGACCCCCTCATCAGCCGCGTCTTCATCGACCTGGCAGCCACTCTTACCGCCGGCGAGCTGGAGGGCGTATCGGCGGAGCAGGAGAACCTCCTCACGGAGTACGCCATCGCCTTCCGCGACTACGGCCGACAGGTCACGGGCCTCCAGGTCGTGCAGGCGAACCGGGGGCGCTTCGTAATGTGGACACGCCTGCGCGACTTCTTCCGGCGCTACGACCTTCTCCTGACACCGACCCTATCCGTACCGGCCTTTCCCATCGGCGAAGAGCCTCGGGTTATCGATGGGCGCCCGGTCCTGCCCTTCGGCTGGTCTCCGTTCACCCCGGCCTTCAACCTCAGCGGCCAGCCGGCCGCCACCGTGCCTTGCGGCTGGAGCGCCGACGGCCTGCCGGTAGGCCTCCAGATCGTCGGCCGGCCATTCGAAGAGGCGACGGTGCTGCGGGCGGCGGCCGCCTTCGAGGCGGCCCAGCCCTGGCAGCAGCGCCGTCCGCCGCTCTGACCCGTGACCGACCATCTGGACCGCGGGTAGAGGCCATGGACACCGCCAAGCTCGACCTCCACTACTCCATCGAGCAGTTCTACTTTGACCAGCAGCGGGACAGCCGCTGGTACCTGCGCCGCATCGGACAGGCGGTGCTGGAGACAGCGGGGCGGGCGCCATCCACCGCCCGACCCGCCCTGGACGTCGCCTGCGGCACCGGCCAGCAGGCAGCGCGCCTCTCGCGGCTGAGCTGGCGAACGGTGGGGGCGGACGCCTCGGAGGAGATGCTGCGCCTGGGGCACTACATATCGTGGGACGTGCTGCGCTCGGTGCGGCTGGTGCGCAGTGTGGCCGAAGTGCTGCCCTTCCGGGATGCCTCCTTCGACCTGGTTATCTGCCAGGGATCCCTGGACCACTTCGCCCAGCCACGCCTCTTCATGTTGGAGGCGGCGCGGGTCCTGGCCCCCTCCGGTCGGCTGGTGGTAGCCCTGGCCAACTACGACAGCCTATCCTGTCGCCTGGGCCAGCTCGCACACGCCGTAGCGGAGCGGCTGGGCACGCCCCGGCCCACCGACCTGGCCTACTGGGAGACCCCCATCGACCACACCTTCAGGGGCACCTGCCGGTTGCTGGCGCGTCTGGGAACGCAAAACCTGGAGCTGGAGCGCCTCTTCGGGGTCTCGCTCCTCCAGTTCAACATGGCCTGGCGGCTAGGGTTGAAGGCCCTGCCGGCGCCGGTGTCCCGCGCCCTCTGGCGGACCATGGACGCCGCCGGCCGGCGCCTGCCCGTCCTGGCCGATACCGGCATTGCTGTCTGGAGAAAACGGGGCTAGCTAGAAGGTAATCGTGTTCAGGCCTGTCGCCGGGTCGTGAGAGAGACGGCCCTTCTCCCCCACCATCTCCCGCTCCGTCATCGAGCGCAGCAGAGACAGGTCAGCCTCGGAGTTGGCGATGAAGCGCCGCCCGTTGCGCAGCCGCCCCACCACGATGCCCTGCTCCGGCTCACCATCGCGGTCGTGCAGGACGGTGTACGCCTCCACGACGCCCTCGCCGGCCGCCTCCGCCGCCAGCTCCGGGTGCGGCGCTGACTCCAGCGCCTCCTGCTCCCGGGCGTCCTCGCGTGGGATCCACTCGTGGGCGGGCGGCGTCGCGCTGTAGACTCCCACCGAGTGCTTGGTGAGGTACATGCCCATGGCGTCGATGAGACCCTTCTTCTCTGGCTCGCGACGCAGGCGCTCGACCATGGTTGCAATGGCGTGAGAGCTGTAGTTGTTGCCGGCACCGCCGAAGTACGGCAAGCCGCCGGTGACGGTGAGCGGCCGCGGGTCGTCCTCAGGGATGCCCAGCATGTCGCGGGCCACCTGCACGGCCGACGGGAAGCAGCTATAGAGGTCGAAGAGGCCTATCTCCTCGATGGCGAGGCCAGCCCTGGCCAGGGCGCGCTGCCCGGCCCAGCGCAGGGCAGGCGAGGAGTGGAAGTCAACACGCTCCGTGACCCACCAGACATCGGTTGCCTCGGCGCCGCCCCAGAGGTATACCCAGCGCTCCCGGGGCACGCCCAGCTCCCGGGCCAGCGCCACGCTGGTCATCAGGTAGGCTGCCGCCTGGTCCACCTCGATGATGGCGTTCATGTACTTCGTGTAGGGATAGCCGACCATGCGGTTGTTCGGTGAGACGGCCGCGATCTCCTGGGCGGACTTGCCGTCGCGGAACCAGGCGTAGGGGTTGTCCGCCGCCACGCGGGCCAGGCGCTCGCAGAGGCGACCCAGGTGCTGCCGGTGCTCCTCCAGTCCCCGCCCGCGAGCGGCCCGCAACGCGTTCTCGAACAGGGGATACACCTCAATGGGCATGCGGGCCAAGTGCTTCGTCTCCTCCTCCCGCAATCCGTCGCGCGAGTCACCCACCATGCGCGGCCTCACTGAGGCGCGAGGCGTCCAGGGCAGCGTCACGCCCTGCCTGCGGGCCAGCCGCACAGAGTGGATGGCCTCCGCCCCCACGATGAGGGCCAGGCCCACCCGGCCCAGGGCGATGCCCTCCGCCGTCTCGTTGGCCAGCCACTGAGGTGTGTTGCCGCCGAGGGTGGTGTAGAGGGCCTCGCGGGGGCGCAGCCTCAGCCGTTGCGCCAGTTGCCAGGCCGGATCCTCGTAGCGCCAGGCAAAGAAGTTCACCACCCGCAGCGAGTCCACGCGGGCGAGGAGACCGGGCGCGCCGGCGTCCTCCTCCGCCCGGCGGGCCACCAGGGCCATCATGTCCAGAGGTTCGCGGGCGTCCGAGAGGTCCTCCGAGCGGTTGGTATGCTGGCCGACGCCGATGATAACCGGCAGCCTGGTCTCATCCACGCGATGGTTCTCCTGGGGAACGAACACTCCGCCTTACGGAAGGCGGAAACCGCCACTAAGCTCGCACGGAGCCCAGGTAGTGTCAAGGCTGACAAAGGATTGGCATCTGATCGACGAATGATCCGGCGAAACGGCGGACTATCTCCCGAAGGCCAGGCCTCGGCCTGGCGGACGCATGACGTGGAGGCCGTGGTATCATGGGAAGACTCCGTCATGGCCTCCGACAGCGACATCGAGCAGTACAAAGAGAACCTTAGGGGAGAGATAGACGGCGCCGCCCTCTACCGGCTCCTGGCGGAGGCGGAGCGTGACCCCGAACGAGCCGCTATCTTCCGCGACCTGGCCGCCGCCGAGGATCGCCACGCCGGCGTCTGGCGCCAGAAGCTGCAAGAGGCCGACGTTACCCCTCCCAGCGATCAGCGCCCCAGCCTCCGCGTGCGCATCATCGGCTGGCTGGCTCGCCGCCTCGGGTCTCGCTCTGTCCTTCCCATGGTCAACGCCCTGGAGGCCGGCGACTACGGCTCCTACATGGAGCAGGGCGGCGACGCGGTCGCCCTCGCCCACGACGAGCGGGTCCACGGCCGCACCGTGGCCCACCTGGCCGGCATCAGCGCGCCGTCCGACATCGTGCGGCAGGAGCCCTGGCACCGCCTGGGCGGCGGCGGCGCCCTGCGGGCGAGCGTCTTCGGCATCAGCGACGGGTTGGTCTCCAACCTGAGCCTGGTGGTCGGCGTGGCCGGCGCCGGACCCCAGGGCGGGACCGTCCTCCTGGCTGGGGTGGCCGGCCTGCTGGCCGGAGCCTTCTCCATGGCCGCCGGCGAGTACGTCTCCATGCGCTCCCAGCGGGAGCTCTTCGAGAGGCAGATCGGGCTGGAGAGAATGGAGCTGGAGACTAACCCAGAGGAGGAGCGGGAGGAGCTGGCCCTCATCTATCGAGCCAAGGGCATTCCCAAAACGGAAGCGGACCGCCTGGCCGACACCATCATCGCGGACCCGCAGGTGGCCCTGGACACCCTGGCCCGCGAGGAGCTGGGCCTGGACCCCTCGGAGCTGGGATCACCCTGGGCGGCGGCCGCCGGCTCCTTCCTGGCCTTCGCCGTCGGCGCCTTTGTTCCCGTCCTGCCCTACCTGTTCGCCCGTGGCGCCCTCACGATCGTGCCGGCCATCATCCTGGGCGCCTTAGCCCTCTTCGCCGTGGGAGCATCGCTCTCCCTCTTCACCGGCCGCAACCCACTCTACAGCGGAGTGCGCATGCTAGCCCTGGCCACCGTGGCCGCCAGCGCCACCTACGGCATCGGCCGGCTGGTGGGCGCCTCCGTCTCCCTCTAGGCGCCCCTGCCTCCGAAGCGCTCCCAAGGTATGGACACTACCCGCCCCAGCCGTTAACTTAGGCCTCGTGAAGATCTATCGAGACGAAGACGCCGACCCGGCGGCACTGACAGGCCGCACCGTGGCCGTCATCGGCTACGGCAACCAGGGCCGGGCCCAGGCCCTCAACCTGCGCGACAGCGGCGTCGCCGTCATCGTGGGCGGCATAGAGGACGAGTACGCTCGCCAGGCCCGCGACGACGGCTTCGACGTCCTCCCTATCGCCCAGGCGACGGCCCGGGGCGACATCCTCCCCCTTCTGGTCCCCGACGAAGTGCAGCGTAACGTCTACGCCGAGTCGATAGCGCCTCACCTGAGCTCCGGCAAGACCCTCTGTTTCGCCCACGGCTTCAACATTCACTTCGGGCTCATCCTCCCGCCGGCCGAGGTGGACGTGGTGATGGTAGCGCCGCGCATGATCGGCAGCGCCGTCCGCCAGCGCTTCGTCGAAGGGGCCGGCTCGCCGGCCTACGTGGGCGTCTGGCAGGACGCCTCCGGCCGTGCCTGGCCCACAGCCCTAGCCCTGGCTCGGGGCATCGGGGCCACCCGCGCCGGCGCCATCGAGACCACCTTCGCCCAGGAGACAGAGGTGGACCTCTTCCTGGAGCAGGCCACCTGGGCAGCCATCAGCCGCGCCCTCATCCTCTCCTTCGAGGTGCTGGTGGAGGACGGCTTTGACCCGGAGATGACGGCCCTGGAGCTCTACGGCTCCTACGAGGCGGCCGAAGTGCTGCACGCGATGGCGGAGCAGGGCTTCTTCCGCCAGATGCGCCTCCACTCGCGGACCAGCCAGTACGGCACCCTCAGCCGCGGCCCGCGCGTTCTGCCAGACTCGATGAAGCGCACCTTCCGACGTGTTCTGGAGGAGATCCGCAGCGGGCGCTTCGCCCGCGAGTGGCGCCGAGAGCAGGAGGCGGGCTACCCGAACTTCCGTCGGCTGTGGGAGGAGGCCCAGGCCCACCCCATGAACGCCGCCGAGGAGCCGGGCCGCGGTCTCTTTGCGCCGCGGGCGCCTGAACCGTAGGGGCCCCATGCCCTATCGGCTACAAGGAAAGGTAGCCCTGGTCACCGGCGCTTCCCGGGGCATCGGGCGCGCCATCGCCCTGCGACTGGCCGAGGAGGGGGCGCCGGTGGCCGTGAACCACCCCGGCGAGGCGAAAGAGGCGCTAGAGGTGGTGCGCCTCATCCGCTCCCGCGGCGGCAAGGCCATCTCCGTGCGCGCCGACGTCGCCTACAAGCGCCAGGTAGACCGCATGGTGGCGCGGGTCATCGAACGCTTCGGCCGCATCGACATCCTGGTCAACAGCGCGGGCATCTGCCCCTTTGCCGAGTTCCTGGACATCACAGAGGAGACCTGGGACCGCACGCACGACGTGAACCTGCGGGGCGTCTTCCTCTGCTCTCAGGCGGTGGCCCGCCACATGGTTGAACGTGGCATCCGTGGGCGGATCATCAGCATCAGTTCCATCGCCTCCTACGTGGGCGGCATTATCCAGGCCCACTACTGCCCCACCAAGGCCGGGGTCAACCTGCTCATGAAGTCCATGGCCACGGCTCTGGGGCCCCACGGCATCACCTGCAACACCGTGCTGCCGGGGACGGTCCTTACCGACATGAACCGCGCCTTCCTGGTTGACCCCGACCACCGTCGCCAGACCATCGACCACATACCGCTGGGCCGCCTCGGCGAGCCCGACGATGTCGCCAGCGTGGTGGCCTTCCTGGCCTCTGATGATGCCTGCTACATGAGCGGCGCTGAGCTCGTGGTGGACGGCGGCGCCTTCGCTAGCTTCCAGTAGGAGGTCTCTATGCCCAAACCGCCGCAACGCCGAGCAGAGTGGATCTGGCGGGAGCGCTTGGGGCTGCCCATCCGGGGCAACGGCCCCTGGGGCCGGCCCGACTACGAGCAGGACCGCAACCTCTACGTCTACTTCCGCCGCACGTTTGAGCTCGCGGCGGCCCCCCGCGAAGCCCTGGCCCACGTCTCCGCCGACGGCCGCTACCGCCTTTTCGTGAACGGCGCCTACGTCGGCCGGGGGCCGGCCCGCTGCGACCCTCTCTGGCAGTACTGCGACAGCTACGACATCGCCCCCCATCTGCGAGTGGGCCGCAACGTGGTGGCCGTCCTCGTCCACTCCTACGGTCAGGACACCTCGTGGTACCAGCTCCCCCGCGCCGAGTGGTCACGTGTCTTCGGCTGCGGCGGCTTCTTCTTCCAGTGCGAGGTCGCCCTGCCCGCTGCGGCGGGCAGGCCCGGCGGCTCAAGGCTGGCCCTCCACAGCGATGAGTCCTGGCGCCACGCCCTGGCCGATGCCTGGGAGCGCGACCTGCCGGGGGGCGGCCCCGGCTTCCCCGAGGTCTTCGACGCCCGCCGCGAGCTCATCGGCTGGCGGGAGCCCGCCTTCGACGACGCCGGCTGGCGGCC
>CAZSSQ010000130.1:0-6772 GCA_964609465.1 uncultured Dehalococcoidia bacterium | reverse complement strand
CTGGTACCGGGGCGACCTCCATTCCCACACCGTCCACAGCGACGGCCTCAACACCATCCCGGAGCTAGCGGCCTATGCCCGCCAGCGCGGCCTTGACTTCCTAGCCATCACCGATCACAACACTTGCAGCCACCACGCCGAGATGGCCCTCCTCGCCGATGCAGGCATCTTGCTGGTGCCCGGCGAAGAGGTCACTACCTATGGTGGTCACGGCAACGTCTGGGGCCTGCATGAGTGGCTGGACTTCCGCTGCCAGGACGACGACGCCCTCCGACGTGTCATCGAATATGCCCGCGCGAAGGGCGTCCTCTTCTCAATCAATCACCCCAAGAGCATAGGGCCGCCCTGGGAGTCTCCGGCCGTCAGGGCGCCCTGCATGGAGGTGTGGCAGGCGGTTTGGCGCTGGTACAACTGGGAGTCGCTGGACGCCTGGGAGAGGATGCTGGTCGAGGGGGAGCACGTCGTCGCCGTGGGAGGCAGCGACTGCCACTCCGTCCCGCCGGCGCGCCCCTCACACCCTCACGGCCCCGGTGAGCCCACCACCTGGGTCTACGTGACAGGGCCTCTGAGCGAGGAAGCGATCCTGGAAGCCATCGGCCGGGGGCACGTGTTCATCTCCGAGGACCCGGGGGGACCGTTCCTTACCCTCTGGGCTGACGTCGACGGCGACGGCCGTTTCGAGCACATGATGGGCGATACCTTAGAAGTACCCGAGGGATCGCGGGTGACCATCCGCGTCCAGTACCGGGGCCTCGCCGGCAAGAGGCTCCGCCTCCTGCACGGTCGCGAAGTCATGGAGGAGATGGCCGTCGAAACGGAGGAACTGACGCGGGACGTCTCTCTGACCGTCTCTGAGCCGGGGTACGTGCGGGCCGAGGTCAAGGGCTTCCGCGGCCGCCCGGAGCGGGGTGAGGTGGTCCACGCTATGACCAACCCGCTCTACCTGCGGCCCCGGCCGGCCTGAGGCTGTCCCGGTTCTCGGTTCATTGGCTCGCGGTTGCAGATGTCCTCTCAGGGCTAGAAAGGGTCTGAGCTCATGACTGCACCTCCCCCCTGGAAGCTGATCGTCGTCTCCCACACGCACTGGGACCGCGAGTGGTACTTCGCCTTCGAGTCCTTCCGGACGCGGCTGGTGGGCACCGTGGACCAACTGCTGGAACTCCTGGACAGAGACCCCGGCTACCGCTGCTTCATGCTCGATGGCCAGACCGCCGTCCTGGACGACTACCTGGAGGTGCGCCCGGACCGCCGGGCCGACATCGAGCGGCAGGTGCGGGCGGGCCGCCTGCAGGTGGGGCCCTGGTTCATCCTGCCGGATGAGTTCCTGGTGGGCGGCGAGTCGCTGGTGCGCAACCTCTTGCGCGGCCTGCGGACCGTCCGTCAGTTCGGCGAGCCGATGATGGTGGGTTACCTGCCGGACTGCTTCGGCCAGATCGCCCACATGCCGACCCTCCTGCGCGGCTTTGGTATCGAGAACGCCGTCATCTGGCGGGGCGCTGACGAGAGTCTGGCCAAGACGGAGTTCTTCTGGCGCGCCCCCGACGGCAGCGAGGTGCTGACCGTCCACCTGCCTGGCGGCTACGGCAACGCCAACGCCCTCCCGGCTGAGCAGGAGGCCCTGCTGGAGGCCATCCGCGGCATACGCGAGACCCTGGAGCCTCGCGCCACCACTCCCTATCTCCTCCTGATGAACGGCACCGACCACACGCCAGCCCAGCTCAAGCTCGCCGGTATCATCGCCGCCGCCAACGAGGCTCTGACCGATGCCGAGCTGGTACACGGGAACCTGCCGATGCTGTTCGCGGGCATCCGGGAGGTCATGGGAGAGCAGTCGGGGGCCTGGCCCCGCTACCAGGGCGAGTTCCGCAGCGGCCAGCGCGCCGAAGTGGTGCCGGGGACGCTCTCGGCGCGCGTGTGGATCAAGCAGCGCAACCAGGAGTGCGAAGACCTGCTGGCCCGTTGGGCGGAGCCCCTTTCCCTGTGGTCGGACCTGCTTCGGAAGCGCCTGGGAGAGGAATGGCGGGAGCCGCCGCCGCCGCCGGGCCCTCCCAGCCCCTATCCTTCGCAGTTCGCTTCCGTGGTGGGCCTCCTGGACACCGCCTGGCGCGAGCTGCTCCGCAACCAGCCCCACGATTCCGTCTGTGGCTGCAGCATCGACCAGGTGCACGACGAGATGCGCGTGCGCTTCGACCGCTGCTGGCAGATCGGGGAGGAGCTGACGCGACAGGCCATGCGCGGCCTGTGCGCCCAGATGCCCTCCAGCGAAGGCCCCGGGGCTGCCGTCTTCAACCCGTTGAACGGCCCCCGCACCGATTTCGTCAGCGTACAACTGCGCAAGCGCGAGGGCGAGGAGCCGCTGGAAGTGGTGGACCCGTCGGGGCGGACCATCCCCTGCCAGGTCCTGGCGCCGGAGGGCAGGGTCTCGCCCTTGGGGCCGGTGGAGCAGGTCGTGGCGTCGATCTTCTACATCCAGGTCGGCTTTGTGGCGCCCGACGTGCCCGGCTTCGGCTACCGGGCCTTTCGCGCTGTGTACGGCCCGCCGCGCCCGGCGGCCGCCGGAGGCGGCGACAGCATCGAGAACGAGTTCTTCCGGGTGGTGGCCGACCCCGACGACGGCACGCTCACCGTAGTCGACAAGCTCAGCGGTCGCCGCTTCTCCGGCCTCAACCGCTTTGTGGACGGCGGCGACCGGGGTGACGAGTACAACTACTGCCGCCCGGTCCGCGATGAAGTGGTGGACCGCCCCTCGCAGCGACCGCGCATCGCTGTGGTGGAGGGCGGCCCCTCTCGCTGGACGCTGGAGGTGGCCCTGGACTACAGCCTGCCGCGCGCCCTGGCCGAGGACCGCGATGACCGCTCGACGGAGCGGGTGGAGTGTCCCATCGTGAGCAGGGTGAGCCTCTACCCCGGCGTGCGGCGTATCGACATACACAGCGAGGTGGAGAACCACGCCCTGGAGCACCGCCTGCGCGTCCACTTCCCGGCCGGCCTCCAGACCGACGTCTCCCACGCCGAGCAGCACTTCGGCGTGGTGACGCGGCCGCTGGCCGTGCCCGCCTGGGACAAGACGTGGGCCGAGGAGCCGGTGGGCAACTACGCTCAGAAGTCCTTCGTGGACGTGTCCGACGCCGAGCGCGGCCTGATGCTCGCCAACCGCGGCCTCCCGGAGTTCGAGGCGCTGGCCGGAGACAACAATGTCACCATCGCGCTCACTTTGCTGCGCTGCGTGGACTACCTGGCCCGTTTCGACTTGACGTCGCGTCCCACTCTGGCCGGCCCGCTCGTCCCTACGCCGGGCGCCCAGATGCTCGGCCAGCACGCCTTCGACTACGCCCTGATCCCCCACGAGGGCGGCTGGGAGGACTTCTGGCCGGAGGCGTACCGGTTCGCCGTGCCCATGCGGGCGCGCCGGGTGGAGGACAGCTCAGGCGCCGTGCCGGCGGAAGGGGCCCTCCTGGCCCTCGATGGCCCTGCTTTCGTCGTCTCCGCCCTCAAGCGCGCGGAGGATGGGGAGGGCGTCATCGTCCGGCTGTACAACGTCACCTCCAGCCCCGCCTCGGGCCGGGTGCGGCTGGAGGAGCCCTTCCAGGGCGCCGAGTTCGTCAACATGGATGAGGCCTTCCTGGCGGCGGCGCCCCTGGAGGACGGCTGGGTGCGCCTGGAGGCGCGGCCCAACCAGGTGCTCAACCTGCGCTTTCGCGGCGGAAAGCTGTGAAGCTGCTTGCCGGCGGGGGCCCGGCGAGGAGGACCATCGCCCCATGAGCCTGCCCAGGAGCCCCAAGCTGGTGGTCATCGGCGCCGGCAGCGTCATCTTCGGCGTCGACCTCTTGAGTGACCTCTTCCAGACGCCGGAGCTCCGGGGCTGCCGGCTCGCCCTGGTGGATGTGGACGCCGCCAAGCTGGAGCGCATGGCGGGGCTGGCGGCCCGCCTCAACGAGGCCTCCGGCTGGGGCGTCTCCTTGGAGGCCTCCACCGATCGGGCGGCGGTCCTGAACGGCGCCGACTTCGTGGTGACGGCGGTGGAGGTGCGACGGGATGACCTCTGGAAGCTGGACCATGAGCTCTGCCTGAAGCACGGCTTCCCCTCCGTCCTCAGCGAGAACGCGGGGCCCGGCGGCCTCTCCCATGCCTTCCGCACCATTCCCCTGGTCGTCGACATCTGCCGGGACGTGGAGCGCTTCTGCCCGACGGCCCTCCTCATCAACTACACGAACCCGGAGGGGCGCGTCTGTCTGGCTATCCGGCGCCACACAGGGGTGCGGGCCGTGGGTCTCTGCCACGGCGTGGCCGGGAGCGCCCTCTGGGCGGCGTTTCTCCTGGAGCGTCAGCCGGAGGACATCGAGATCCTGGCAGCAGGCGTGAACCACTTCACCTGGGTCACCGGCCTGCGCGACCGGCGCTCCGGTGAGGACCTCTACCCGGAGTTCCGGCGCCGGCTGGCGGAGCAGCCGCCCGAAGTGCAACCTCTGTCCCGCCTGCTCTTCGAGCGCTTTGGCCTTTTCCCGACAACGGGGGATGACCACGTCGGTGAGTTCATCGGCTGGGCGCACGAGGTGATAGGCACGAAGGGCTTCGACTTCGCAGGCCAGGAGGGGGAGCGGGAGCACCTGAGTCGCCACCTCGAGGACTGGAACGCGGGCACTGAGTCCGTGGAACCGCTGCTCAAGGAGCCGCCCCGCGAGAGGGTGCTGGGCATTTCCGCCGCAGGGCTGGTCGCCGACCTCGTCGCTGGGCGGCCGGTGCCCAAACACTCCCTCATCCTCCCCAATGACGGCTACATCGACAACGTCGGTGCCGAAGCCGTGGTCGAGGTGCCGGGGCTTGTCGAGAAGGGGAAGGTTGGCGGCCTCCCGGTGGGGTCCCTGCCGGGACCTATCGCGTCCATGGTGGCCCGCGAGGTAGAGATCCAGGAGCTCGTCGTGGACGCCGCCGTCTCCGGCTCTCGCGAGATCGCTCTCCAGGCACTCCTTATCGACCCTGTGGTGCACAGCGCCCGCGCTGCCGAAGCGTTCCTGGACGAGGTGCTTTCGGTGCACCGTCCCTACCTGCCCTCGTTCCAGTAGCAGACTTCCCTCTCAGGCGCTATCATGGCGTCGCTCTCGAAGAAGGGAGGAGCGTCTTGCCCTCTGATGCCGTCCTCTGCGAACGGCACGGCCCGGTGGCCCTCCTTCGCCTCAACCGGCCCGACAAGCACAACGCCATCAACCGCCGTCTCTCTTCGGCCCTCGTGGCCCACCTCGACGCCCTGGCCAACGACGACGGAGTGCGCGTGGTCGTTATCACGGGGGCGGGCGAGAAGGCCTTTTGCGCCGGCGCCGACATGACGGAGGCCCTGGGCGCCTCCCGGGGGGAGGGCGGCGGCGAAGGCACCGTCGACGTCATCATGCGGCTGGTGCGCTTCCCGAAGCCGGTGATCGCCGCCGTCAACGGCTTCGCCTACGGCGGCGGTGCCCTCCTGGCCATCACCTGCGACCTGCGGGTGGCCGCCCACACGGCCCGCTTTCGCTTCCCCGGCGCCACCTACGGCCTGGTGATCGGGGGAAGCCAGTTGCCGCGCATCGTTGGCCTGTCGCGGGCCAAGGACCTTATCTTCACGGCCCGCGTGGTGGACGCCGCCGAGGCCCTGCGCATCGGGCTGGTGGACCGGCTGGTGGCCCAGGCCGACCTGGAGGAGGCGGCACTGGAGCTGGCCGGCCAGATCGCGGAGAACTCGCCGGAGGCGCTGCGCGCCTCGAAGGAGGTCATCGACGCCGTGATGCCCCTGGAGCCGGCGGCACGCCAGGAACTGGAGGCGAATTTGGCGCTGCGGGCCTCCGAGGAGCACCGGCGCCGCTTCCGGGACGCCACCGAGCGGGTGGCGGGGAGCGGCTAGGCCACCCGTAGGGACCAGAGCTTCAGCTCTGTCCTCAGCCAAGCTAATGGTCACTGACTATTTGACTTGCCACAGATTCTCACAGACGTGACACAGATTATGGACTAGCCGGACGTATTGCTCTATCAGTGTAAGTCTGTGTCAATCTGTGGCTCTATCCCTGGGCAAGGCTCGCAAGGGGGAATGAATCCATGGTGACCGAAGACGCCCGGCAGCGCCTGATCTCCTACCTGGGGCACCAGGCATCGAAGGACGTGCCGGTGCTGGTGGAGCTCATCGAGGAGCAGCGGGCGACGCTCCTGGGCCTGCTGGACGGGGTGAGCGAGGAGCAGGCGGCCTTCCAGCCCGCGCCCGACCAGTGGTCCGTCGCCGACGTGCTGCGCCACGTTATCGCCGCCGAGGAGGGCGTGGCGCGGATCGTCGAGTCGCTGGCGCGCGGCGCCGTCCCCGAGGGGCGGCGCGAGATAGGGAGCCACATACCCGACGAGGGGCAGCCGCTGGCGGTCCTCGTGGAGCGCCTGCGCACCGCCCGCGCCGACCTGCTGGCGCGGGTGCGGGGCTGGCCGGCCTCGCCGGACCTGGCGGCGACCTTCGAGCACCCCTTCTTCGGCCCCCTGAACTGCAAGGGCTGGGTGGCCTTCCAGCGCCTCCACGACGCCGACCACATCGGCCAGCTCGAGCAGATCAAGGCGGCGGCGGGGTACCCCACCGCATCGAGGTAGCCATCAAGTCGGCCGGGCGAAGCCCTGGCGCGCAAGTACCGCTTGAAAACTGCCGTTACCTGATGCATCATCTCCGCGTCGGGCTGGCCGCGCGATCGCCCGCTGGTTCTGCGTGCAAGCCCGCGCTGGCTCTTCTGTTAGCAGAAGTAGCTCTGCAAACAGGGACGAAGGCCGGCGT
>CAZSSQ010000129.1:3331-6783 GCA_964609465.1 uncultured Dehalococcoidia bacterium | reverse complement strand
AGCTCACCGCCCGCGAGAACGTCTCCTTCTTCGCCAGCCTCTACGGCGTCCACTCCCGGGCGGCCGTGGACGAGACGCTGGCCCTGGTGGAGCTGGCCGACCGGGCGGACAGCCCGGTATCGACGTTCAGCGGCGGCATGCGGCAGCGCACCTCCCTGGCCTGCGCCCTGGTCCACCGTCCCCGCCTCCTCCTGCTCGATGAGCCCACGGTGGGCGTGGACCCGCGGCTGCGGGCCGCCTTCTGGGCCTACTTCCACCGCCTGAACGACGAGGGGGTAACGATTATCCTCAGCAGCCACGTCATGGACGAGGCCGAACGCTGCCACCGCCTCATACTCATGCGCGACGGGCGCCTGCTGGCCGAGGGCGCGCCAGCCGAGCTGCGCTCGCGGGCCGGCACGGCGACGCTTGAGGAGGCGTTCCTGGCCTTCGCGGGAGACGGGGCATGAGTGCGGCGCGCACCTGGGCGGTGACGTTGCGCATCGTGCGGCAGTTCCGCCGCGACCCGCGCACCCTCATCCTCGTCTTCGCCGTGCCCACCATCGTCATCCTGCTGGTGGGCTACCTCCTGCGCACCAGCTCCGGCGGCATCAAGCTGGGCCTCGTCGACGAGACGGGCGGCGCGGCGGCACCCGCGCTCCAGGCGCTCGACCAGACCCTCTCGGAGGCCGGCGTCACCTCGTACCACCTGTCGCGGGCCGAGGCGGAGGAAGATGTAAAGGGCAACAAGCTGGACGGCGCCGTCGTCATCGCGCCGACGGCCCAGGGGGCGGGCGTGTCCGTCCTGCTGGAAGGCTCGAACCCACAGCGAAGCAAGGCCATCCTGCGCATCGCGCAGCAGGCGTCGCTGGCCGTGTCGACGGCTTCGGCGCTGCCCCAGGCCCCACCGGCGGCGAGCGAGCTGCCCGTCACCTACTACTACGGCGGGCCGGACTTCGAGACCATCGACTACCAGGCGCCGCCCCTCATCGGCTTCTTCGCCTTCTTGTTCGTCTTCCTTCTCACCGCCGTCAGCTTCCTGCGAGAGCGCACCGCCGGCACCCTGGAGCGCCTGATGGTGACGCCGACCACCCGCGCCGAGCTGGTGCTGGGCTACGTGGCCGGATTCGGTATCTTCGCCGTGCTCCAGGCGGCGCTGATCCTGCTGGTGACGCTCTTCGTGCTCCGGGTGGAGAATGCGGGCAACCTGGCGCTGGTGCTGCTGCTGGTGGTGGCCGTGACGGTGGGCGCGGCGAACCTGGGCATCTTCCTCTCCACCTTCGCCCGCACCGAGCTACAGGCCGTGCAGTTCATACCCATCGTCGTCGTGCCGCAGGGGCTGTTGAGCGGCGTCATCTGGCCCGTCGACAGCTTCCCCCGCTGGCTCCAGGGCGTGGCCCACATCCTGCCCCTCACCTACTCGAACGAGGCGCTGCGAGACGTCATGGTCCGCGGTCGCGGGCTCGTGGACGGCGGCGTGGCCGTCAACTTCCTGGCGCTGGTGGGCTTCGCCGCCTTCTTCGTCGTGATAGCGTCCCTGACGCTAAGACGGCAGGTGGGGTGAGGGGTGGAACAGTGGAACCTTGGCACCTCAATAAGTAAGGAAGGTCGGGCTTTAGCCTGGCGGCGAGACTGGGGAGGGGAAATGTAGCGGCGAGCTTTAGCTCGCCATGGGCCGCGCTTCAGGGCGAGGCCGTGGAGGCCTGAAGGCCTCCGCTACGTGTCGCCGGGCGCACCTCGGTTGAACCTTGGAACCTGCGTGGGGCGAGAGCTAAGCCAAATCGATCACGGAGACGGCGCCTCATGCGGGACGTAGAGACGGAGCTTATGGCCATCAACAAAATATCTTCACGGCGTCGATCTTCGTAGGTCGGGGTCTTGAGACCCCGACAGATTCGCGGGGGTCTGAAGACCCCCGCCTACAGACGCGGACCAACGGCAAGTTATTTCGGCAAAGACCATTAGCTCCGTCCGCGAAGTCTAAGAGGTGGGACTGTCGTCAGAGGGCAAATGAGCCCGGCCACGCGCCGAGGCCAGGCTTAAGCCTGGCCTTCGAGGTTTTCCGGCACCCCGTAGGCGCCGACCTTCAGGTCGGCCCTGGGCGGGGCGGGCGCAGCTTGCGCCAAAGGCGCATCCGCCTCCGGCGGAAAAGCTACGCCCCTACGGGTGGAATCGGCCCCAGCGCCCTAACCCACCCTCTCGAAGATCGTGGCGATGCCCTGGCCGCCGCCGATGCAGAGGCTGACGAGGCCGTAGCGGGCCTGCCGTCGCTCCAGCTCGTACATGAGCTTGACGGCGAGGATGGCGCCGGTGGCGCCGACGGGGTGCCCGAGGGCGATGGCCCCGCCGTTGGGGTTGGTGCGCTCGACGTCCAACCCTAGCTCCTGGGAGCAGGCCGCCGCCACCGAGCCGAAGGCCTCGTTCAGCTCCACCACGTCCATCTGGTCCAGCCCCAGCCCCGACTTCTTCATGACCTTGCGCACAGCCGGGATGGGCCCGCTGCCCATGATCGACGGCTCGACTGCGGCCTCGGCGCGGGCGACCAGGCGCAGGCGTGGCCGGAGCTTCAGCTCGTCGGCCTTGCGACGGCTGGTGACGACGACAGCGGCAGCGCCGTCGTTGATGCCGCTGGCGTTGCCCGCCGTCACCATGCCGCCCTCCTTGAAGGCCGGTCGCAGCTTGGCCAGCGCCTCCGGCGTGGTGTCGGCCCGCGGGTGCTCATCGGTGTCGATGACCTTGGTCTCCCGACCCACCTTCACCTCGATGGGCACGATCTCGTCCTTGAACCTGCCGGCCTCGATGGCGGCCACCGCCCTCTGCTGGCTGCGCAGGGCGAACTCGTCCTGCACCTCGCGGGTGATGCCGAACTTCTCGGCCAGGTTCTCAGCCGTGATGCCCATGTGCACCTTGCTGAAGGGGTCGCCCAGCAGGTGCTGGATGCCGTCCTCGAGCTGTCCGTGGCCCAGACGGTAGCCGTAGCGGGCGTTGCGGACGTAATAGGGCATCATGGTCATGTTCTCGACGCCACCGGCGACGACCACCTCGGCGTCACCGCACTCGATCCAGCGGGCGGCGGTGTTGATGGCCTCCAGGCCGCTCCCGCAGATGCGGTTGACGGCGCAAGCCGGCACCTCGATGGGCAGGCCGGCCTTGATGGCGGCGTGGCGGGCGATGTAGCCGTCCTCCATCACCTGGCCGACGCAGCCCAGGATCACCTGGTCCACCTGCTCCGGCTTCACGCCCGCCCTCTCGACGGCAGCCTTCATGACGGCGGCCGCCAGGTCGGAGGCGGGGAAG
This sequence comes from uncultured Dehalococcoidia bacterium, assembly GCA_964609465.1. Classification (GTDB taxonomy): domain Bacteria; phylum Chloroflexota; class Dehalococcoidia; order DSTF01; family JALHUB01; genus CAVSBT01. The sequence goes on along the minus strand of CAZSSQ010000129.1, from coordinate 3,507 downwards.
TTCTGGAAGGCGCCGCCGAGCCGGCCGATGGCGCTCCTGGCCCCACTGACGAGAACAACCTCTTCCATGGGTCGATGGCCCCTTTCTAGATGCTGGGAACTGCGGATCAAGCTGCTGAGGGATGGTTGGTGACTACAGGTTAGGTGCCGTCCTCAGAACGGTCAAGGCGGAGGGAC
>CAZSSQ010000129.1:0-3231 GCA_964609465.1 uncultured Dehalococcoidia bacterium | reverse complement strand
TGAAGCGCAGGCGCAGCAGACCGCGTATGTCTTCTGCCATCGTGCTCGCGATCTTCACGCGCGTGTCGGGGTCCTCCACCCAGCGCACCGGAACCTCCTTGATGCGGTAGCCGCCCTTCTCGGCCAGGATCAGGAGCTCCGTATCGAAGAACCACTCCTCGTTCTTGACCAGGGCCACCAGCTCGCGGGCTGCCTGACGGCTGATGGCCTTGAACCCGCACTGGGCGTCGGAGAAGCGGGTGAAGTGGATGGCCTTGATGAGCAGGTTGTAGGCCCGCGAGATGAACTCACGCCGGGGGGAGCGGGTGGTGCGTGCACCCCGCGCCAGGCGCGACCCTATGGCCACGTCATAGCCCTCGACGGCGATGGCGTCTACCAGGGGAGGCAGCGCCGAGAGGTCAGTCGAGAGGTCCACATCCATGTAGGTGAGGACTTCGGCCTCGCTACCCAGCCAGGCGGCCCGCAGGGCCCGGCCGCGGCCCTTCTGAGGCAGGTGAACGACGCCTACTTCGCCCGGATACTGCTCGGCCAGTCCCTGGGCCACGGCCAGGGTGCCGTCGGTGGAGGCGTTGTCGGCGACGACGATGCGCCAGGCATGGGGCAGGCCCGCCTGCCGGACGGGCAGGCTGTCGCGCAGGAAAGCCCTCAGTGTCTCCACGCTGCGGGCCACCACGTGCTCCTCGTTATAGACCGGGATGACGATATCGACGCTGGCCAAGGCTGTCCTTTACCTCTTTCGCCAGCAGCGGCGCCCGGGACGCAGGAGGAGAAGACGTCCGGGCGCCGAACGATAAGAGTGACCTTCCCCTCGGGGGGCGGCCGCTACTCTGCTGCGCTCAAAGCATCCTCCAGCGTGCGCGCCAGGCTCAAGGGGTCGCTGGAGACGACACTGGCGGCGTACAGCTCCATGGCGCCGAAGTCGGCGGTGCGGCTCAGCGGGTCGCCCCGGTCCACGATGCGCACCATCACCGGGAAGCCCTCCCAGCTCTCCTCGGTGGGCGCCAGGGGCGGCGTGTAGATGACCAGGTTGAATGCGGTCACGCCCACGCGGTCGCGGAGGCAGGCCAGCACATCGTAGAGAGTGTCCTTGAGGCCGTCGGACAGCTCCGGCGCCATCAGGATCACCTCGTTCTCCTTGATAGGAGCGAGATTGGCGAGCACGCGAACGCCGTCCCGCTCGAAGCCACAGCCAGCGAAGCTGTGCACCTTGTACAGATCCTCGAAGTAGTTGCTGCGGTAGTTGGCCTGGTAGAAGAGGGCCGAACGGCGCAGGTGCTCGATCGCGGCGTAGTGCATGTCGCGGCCCAGCATGACCTGGGCGTGGCCGTGGATGAGGGAGGCCCCCGCCCGCCAGAGGCAGTTCCACAGGAAGAGGTAATACTTGGACGACGGGTCGCTGCGGTGGGCCAGCTCCGCCCAGCGACTCCCGGTATCGACGTAGTCGCGGAGCATCTCCCGGTCAAAACGCAGAGGGTGGCGCTCCTGGAAGACGATGAGCGCGTGCCAGCCGTCGAACTTGGCGATGTTGCTGGCGGTGACGCAGTAGCGCCCCTGCACCCGCCCGAAGGTGTCCTCCGGCGTGCCCTCGAGAGGCGAGGCCAGGGGGTCATGGTTGCCGCGGCCCAACTCGGCCTCCAGGTCCAGGCCGGGGGCCGTCCAGTGGGGCCGGTGGGAGCGGAGCCAGTTGAAGAGGACCCCCCGGAGGGTAACCAGGTTGGTCACCTTGACGATCTTCTGGACCAGGGTCGCCTCCACGCGCCCAAAGTGTTCCTGTATCCAGGGCAGCATGGAGTCCGGCGGCACCAGCCGCCCGTAGGTCACTCCCACGTGGAAGATGCGCTCGAACAGGGCTCTTTCGGCCTGAGGCAGCCTGGCTACCAGTTCGTCCAAGTCAACGATTTCGACTTCGGATGCCATTGCCATTTGTCTATCCCGCCTTGCCGTCGGCCTGCTCTGCCGGTCCTCCCTGCCGTCCAGACGGCCTGCCCACCGGAGGGTGGGCCTAGTGTCTGAAGTGCCTCATCCCTGTGAACACCATGGCGATGCCATGGTCGTCTGCGACTTTGATCACTTCCTCATCGCGGATGGAGCCGCCGGGCTGGATGATGGCCGTGACGCCGCCCTGGGCGGCCAGCTCCACGCCGTCGGGGAAGGGAAAGAACGCGTCTGAGGCGAGCACGCTGCCGCGCGAACGCTCGCCGGCCAGGCGCAGGGCCAGGTGCACACTGTTGACGCGGTTCGGCTGGCCGGCGCCCATCCCCACCAGCGACTGCTCCTTGGCCAGCACGATGGCGTTGGACTTCACGTGCTTGGCGGCCCGCCAGGCGAAGCGCAGGTCGCGCAACTCCTCGGCCGTGGGTTCCCGCTTCGTGACGGTTCTCAGGCTCAGGTCGCTATCGGGCGTCCGGTCCTCCTCCTGCAAGAGGGCGCCGCCCGACACCTGCCGGTAGTGCATCCCGGCCGCGGACATGTCACCCGTGACCTGAAGCACCCGCAGGTCGCGCTTCTTCCGCAGCAGGGCGAGCGCCTCCTCCTCGTAGCTGGGCGCCACCACCACCTCGTAGAAGGTGCTGCCCATCTCGCGGGCCATCTCCGCCGACAGGGGCCGGTTGACGGCCACGATGCCACCGAAGGCCGAGACGGGGTCGCCGGCCAAAGCCCTCCGGTAGGCTTCCGCCTGGTCCGGGTGACTGGCCAGGCCACAGGGGTTAGTGTGCTTCACCACAGCCACCGTGCTCTCCTCGAAATCGGAGACGGCCTGCCAGGTGGCGTCGGCGTCCACGATGTTGTTGTAGGAGATCTCCTTGCCGTGTAGCTGCTTCGCCGTGGCAATGCCGCCTCGCCTGCCGGGCAGCGACTGGTCGAGATAGAGGGCGGCATGCTGATGCGGGTTTTCACCATACCTAAGATCTAAACGCTTTCGGAGCCCGATTGTTATAGCTTCCGGCAGCTTTTGGGCCTTTTCCGGCCCTTCTTCACTCTCCTCCAGCGCGCGCAGGTAGCCAGCGATGGCGGTATCGTAGAGGGCCACGTGCTGAAAGGCCTTCTGGGCCAGCCGCCGCCGCTCCTCGAGGGCAACGGCGCCCCTGCGCAGCGTCTCGAGGAGGGGGCCGTAGTCCTCCGGGTCCACAACCACCAGCACGTGAGGGAAGTTCTTGGCCGCCGCCCGCAGGAGCGTCGGGCCGCCGATGTCGATGTTCTCCAGGGCCTCCTCCAGGCTCACGTCGGCCT
>CAZSSQ010000128.1:0-6955 GCA_964609465.1 uncultured Dehalococcoidia bacterium | reverse complement strand
GCCGGCCGACGCCAACAAGGGCACCTTCGGGCGGGTGCTCGTCGTCGCCGGCTCCGAGAACTACGTGGGCGCCGCCCACCTGGCCGCGGCCGCTGCCTACCGGGTAGGCGCCGGACTGGTCACCCTGGCCTGCCCCCGCAGCCTGCACCCCGTCATCGCCTCTGCTCTGACGGAGGCCACCTACCTTCCCCTGCCGGAGGAGGAAGGAGGCCTGGCCCGCCGGGCCGCCGACCTCGTCTTGCGCGCCGTCGAGGGCTACGACGTGCTGCTCGTGGGCTGCGGTCTGGGCCAGCGGGGCGCCACGCAGAGCTTCGTGCGGGCCCTCCTCTTCTCCCTGGCTGGAGAGCCGCCGCCCACGATCGTCGTCGACGCCGACGGCCTCAACGCCCTGGCAAGGACGCCGGGCTGGTGGCGAGAGCTGAAGGCGCCGGCCATCGTCACGCCCCACCCGGGCGAGATGTCACGCCTCTCGCGCCGGCCCGTCCCGGAGATCCAGGCCGACCGCCTGGGCTGCGCCGCCGCCTGCGCCCGAGAGTGGGGGAAGACGGTGGTCCTCAAGGGCGCCCACACCGTGGTGGCTGCGCCCGACGGTCGCGCCGCCCTCAGCCCGTTCGCCAACCCGGCCCTGGCCAGCGGCGGCTCCGGCGACGTGCTGGCCGGCGCTCTGGCCGGCTTCCTCGCCCAGGGTCTTTCGCCCTTTGAGGCCGCCGTTTGCGGCGTCTACGTGCACGCGGCGGCGGGCGAGGAGGCACGGCGCGAGATGGGCGATGCCGGCCCCGTCGCCGGAGACCTGCTCCCCCTGCTCCCCCGCACAGTGAAGGACCTGAAAGCCATGTAGGGGCGACCCTCGCGGTCGCCCGTCACCGCGACGCGGGAAGCCCGAATTCATTGAATCGGTGCTGGCCAGGGCCCGCGCCGCCGGTGCCCCCTTCTAGCGCCTTTGACGCCGTGGTATAGTACCAGGCGTACGGCGGGCAGAATCGCCTGCGGAAGCTAGGGGGTCGCCGGTGCAAGGGGAAGCTCCCACGCTCGTCGGCGGACGCCGCCGCTGGCGTCTGCGCACCGGCGAACGCACCGACGCTCTACACTCCAGCGACTACCCTCCCCTCCTCCAGCGGCTGCTTGCCAACCGAGGGATACGCACGCTCGACGAGGCGCGTCGCTTCCTGGAAGGCGCGCCGGCGCCCCCGGACCCCTTCCTGCTGCCCGACATGGAGCGCGCCGTCCAACGCCTGCGCCTCGCTCTGCGCCGGCGCGAGCTGGTGGCCGTCTTTGGCGACTTCGATGTCGACGGCGTGACGGCGGCCGCCCTCCTCACCCAGGGGCTGGAGGCCCTGGGAGGCCGCGTCCTTACCCACATCCCGGACCGCTTCCGAGAGGGGTACGGCCTCAACACAGACGCCATCGACCGGCTGCGGGCCCAGGGAGCCGATCTACTGCTGACAGCCGATTGCGGCAGCAGCTCCGTGGCTGAGGTGGGGCACGCCCGCGCCCTGGGGATGGACGTCCTCATCGTTGATCACCACGCGGTGCCGGAGCATCTCCCCCCGGCGCAGGCGCTGGTGAACCCGAAGCTGGCCCAAAGGGAACCCGGACCCTCCGCCAGAGGTGGATTCGCCTCAGGCGAAAGGAACCGGGACCCAGCAGGCCGCCCTGGGCCCCCCACTTCTGAGTTCCCAATCCCTAGCTCCCTGGAGGATCTCGCCGCCGTGGGCCTGGCCTACCAGCTCATGGCTGCCCTCCACGGGGCCCTGAACGCTGCCTTCGAGCCCGACGAGCACCTGGACCTGGTGGCCTTGGGCACCGTCGTCGACGTGGCGCCGCTGCTGGGCGAAAACCGGGAGATGGTGCGGCGGGGACTGGCCGCCCTGGCGCGGACCTCGCGGCCGGGGCTGCGCGCCCTGATGAAGGTGGCAGGAATCGACCCGGGGCGCCTCGACACCGAGGCCCTCTCCTTCGCCCTGGGGCCGCGCCTCAACGCCGCCGGCCGCATCGCCAGCGCCCGTTTGGCCTACGACCTGCTGGTCGCCCGCGACGAGGGGGAGGCGGCCCGCCTGGCCCAGCGTCTGGACGAGCTGAACCGTGAGCGCCAGCGCCAGACGCTGGAGGCCCTCTCGCTGGCCCAGGAGCTCTGGGGCGCCGAAGACCCTCGATCGCCGCTGGTCATGGTGGGACACCCGGCCCTTGGCTCGGGCATCGTTGGGCTGGTGGCGGCCCGGCTGGCCGAGGAGCTCTACCGGCCGGCCGTCGTCTACGAGCTGGGCGAGAGCGTCAGCCACGCCAGCGCCCGCAGCATCCCCGAGTTCGACATCGTGGGGGCGTTCCGGACGTGCGGGGGGCTCTTCCGGCGCTTCGGGGGCCACCGGCAGGCAGCGGGCTTCACAGCCGATAACCAGGCCCTGCCCGCCATCAAGGAGCGGCTCCTGGCGCAGGCCGCCCGGGAGCTAGCTCCCCTGGATCTGGCCCCCACCATCGAGGTGGACGCGCCTATGCCGCTGCGCGCCCTGCGCGCCGCCGAGATCCGGGGGCTGGGGTTGCTGTCCCCCCATGGCAACGGCAACCCGCGGCCGGCCTTCCTGGGCCGGGGCGTCACCGTGCTCGAGTGCCAGGCCGTCGGCAGCGACGGCCAGCACCTGCGCCTCAAGCTGCGCGATGGGCCTGTCGTCTGGCCAGCCATCGCCTTCGGCATGGGCGAAGGGCCCGTGGAGGGCCAGGATAGCGTCCGGCTTCCGGAGCCGGGAAGCCTCATCGACGTGGTGTACGCTCTCTCGGCGGACCGCCGCGGTGGCGATAACCTAGAGGTGGAGGTTCTGGACTTCCTGCCGTCGCACTAGGAGGGTGCTGGAGACCGACGGAGGGAAACTTGGCACGCTATCGGGCCTGTCTCGAGGTGGGCAATGGCGGGGCGTGCATGGCGCACGTGCCGGAACTCCTCGGCTGCTTCGCGGTGGGGAGCACGCGTGAGGAGGCCCTGGAACGCCTGCGTGACGCCATCAGCGAGTATCTGGCCTGGCTGGCCAAGCACAGGGAGGCGCCGGCGCTCTCCGCCGAGTCGGAACGGGTGGAGATCGAAGTGGTAGAGCAGGTCTCCACGGCCGGCGGCTACCCTCCTGAGGCCAGCGGGCCTGTCGCCCTCTTCGCCGCTGACCAGGAGCCCATCTCCTACCACGACTTGCAGACGGCCGTGCGACTCATGGAGCACGCCCGGCGCGACCTGCTGGAGTTCCTCCGGGACGTGCCTGACGGCCTGCTCCACTGGCGGCCTGCGCCCGACGAGCCCTCCATCGACGAGACGCTGCTCCACATGGCCCAGGTTGAGGCGAGCTTCCTGGCCCGCCTGGAAGAGGAGTCGCAGCAGCCGCCTTTTGCGCAGCTAACGGCCGTCCGCAGTTGGGCCTACCATCGCCTGAGTCGGCTGACGGAAGCCGAGCTCTCCCGCCTCACCACTCATGGCAGCGAGAAGTGGTCGGCGCGCAAGGTGCTTCGCCGCTTCCTCGAGCACGACCGAGAGCACACAGCCTACATCCGCAGCCTGCTGGCCCGCTACCACCGCAACCTGCCCGACAGCTAGACGTCCCTTGCGGCTGCCAGGGCCCTACGTTAAGATCGCCCTTGCCCGACTCAGCAAGGGAGACAGGACTTCATGAAAGAGTATCGGACCGAGGAGATCCGTAACGCCATCCTGGTAGGACACGGCAGCACCGGCAAGACCGCCCTCTCAGAGGCCGCCCTCTACGCGGCTGGCGCCATCAACCGCCTGGGCAAGATCGAGGACGGCACTACCACCTCCGACTACGACCCAGACGAAGCAAAACGCGGGTTCAGCATCAACCTTTCCCTCCTTGCTTGCGAGTGGAAGGGCCACAAGATCAACCTCATCGACACGCCCGGCTACGCCGACTTCGTCGGCGAGGTGAAGGCCGGCATCAGGGCCGCTGACCTTGCCGTCCTCGTCGTCTGTGCCGCCTCCGGCGTCCAGGTCGGCACCGAGTCGGCCCTGGGCTTCATCGCGGAGCGCAACCTTCCAATCATCGTCTTCGTCAACCGCATGGACCGTGAGAACGCCGACTTCGCCGGGACGCTCAGCCAGCTTCAGAAGGCGCTGGGCAAGAGATGCGTGCCCGCCCAGGTGCCCATCGGCGCGCAGGACAGCTTCGAAGGCGTCGTGGACCTGGTGACCATGAAGGCCTACAGGGGCGAGAAGGCGAGCGAGGGTGAGGTGCCTCCATCTCTGGCGGAGACCGTGGGCCGCTTTCGAGAGCAACTCGTGGAGGCCGTCGCCGAGACCGATGACGCCCTCATCAACAAGTACCTGGAGGGCGAGGAGCTCAGCGAGGAGGAACTGCGCCGGGGCCTGCGGGCCGGCACCATCTCCCGCTCCATCGTTCCCGTCTTCAGCGGCTCGGCCACCAAGACCATCGCCATCGGGCTGCTGCTGGACGCCCTGGTCAGCTACGCGCCCTCGCCCAAGGACATCGGCGAAGTGGTGGCGCGACAGGGCCCCTCAGGACCGGAGGAGAGGCTGTCTGTGGACCCCGGAGGGTCACTGGCCGCGCTCGCCTTCAAAACGGCCGCCGACCCTTACGTGGGCAAGCTTACCTACCTGCGTGTCTTCGGCGGCACCCTCAAGTCAGACTCCCAGGTGCTGAACGCCAGCAAGGGCAGCGCCGAACGCATCGGGCAGCTCTTTACGGTGCGGGGCAAGAACCAGGAGCAGGCGTCGCAGGTGGTAGCGGGCGACCTCGGCGCTGTGCCCAAACTGTCCGAGACTGCCACCGGCGACACCCTCTGCCAGCGAGAGAAGCCCCTGGTGCTGGCGCCAATCGCTTTCCCGGAACCTTACTACTCCGCCGCCGTCCACCCCAGGAGCAAGGCCGACCTGGACAAGATGGGCTCCGCCCTGGCCCGCATCACCGAGGAGGACCCAACTCTTCGCGTCCGCCGGGAACAGGACACGGGCGAGACCATCCTCTCCGGCATCGGCGATTCCCATCTGGACGTGGCGGCCGAGAAGATGCGCCGCAAGTTCGGCGTGGACCTGGAGCTGACACCGCCGAGAGTCCCCTACAAGGAGACCATCACCGCCAGCAGCTCCGCCGAGTACACGCACAAGAAGCAGACGGGAGGCCACGGCCAGTACGCCAGGGTGGCCATCCAGTTGGAGCCCCTGCCCCGGGGCAGCGGGGTCCAGTTCGTGAACCGCACCGTGGGCGGTGTCGTGCCCAAGACGTACATACCGGCCGTAGAGAAGGGGGTGCTGGAGGCCATGCACGAAGGCGTCCTGGCCCACTACCCCCTCATCGACTTCAAGGCAAGCCTCGTCGATGGCAAGGACCACCCGGTTGACTCCTCGGAGATGTCCTTCAAGCTCGCCGGCGCCGCCGCCCTCAAGAAGGGAGCGCAGGAGGCCCAGCCGGTGCTCCTGGAACCGATCGTCAACCTGACCATCACCGTCCCTGAGAGCAATACGGGCGACATCATGAGCGACCTGAACGGCAAGCGGGCCAAGGTGCTGGGCATGACGCCCCAGGACGGCAACAGCATCATCGAGGCCCAGGCGCCGCTGGCCGAAGTCCTGCGTTACGCCACCGACCTGCGCTCCATTACCCAGGGCCGGGGCAGCTACCGCGTGCAGTTCAGCCACTACGAGGAGGTGCCCGCGCACGTCGCCCAGAGGATCGTGGAGCAGGCGCGGAAGGAGAGGGAAGGCTCCTGAGATGGGGGCTCGGCATCGGGCGTAGGGCATAGGGCATAAAACAAAGGGCCACTCCCATGGGAGCCGGCCCTTTCTCTTGTGCTCTTTGCCCTATGTCCTATGCCCCAGCGGTTCAGGCTCCGCCGTCGCCCTTTTCCCCGGCCTCGCCCTCGTGCGCTTCGCCGTCCTTCCCACCGCGCCGCCAGAGGTCCTGGAAGTTCTCGCCTCGGATGGCTCGCCCGACCTCCTCGCGTTCGGCGGTAAGGAGCTCCTGGAGGCAGGCCTCGCACTGGCGCATCAGCTCGGGGTCACCTGCCTCGGCGAAGCGGCTCGCAATGTGGTCCCAGACGCCCAGGCGCACCAGGCTGCCAACATACTTGGGCCAGGGGATGATGGTAACGCTCTCCGGCTTCGGGAAGCGGGGGCGCAACTGGCGCAGGCTCCGGAAGCGCTCCTCCGGCGTGGAGACCATGGGCACCACCTTCATCATGGGGCCGTCCACCGCCGAGCGCCGGGCATCGATGAGCAGGGTTTTGCGCACGAGGGGGAAGTAGAGGGAGACCACCTCCGCCGTATCGAGGTTGCGGTTCACCTCGGCCAGGTCGATGCGAAAGTCAGAGTCCATAGCTGGCGGGGGCGAGCCCCCACACCCTCAAAGAGGTACCCACCCGGCCTGCCTGCCGGCAGGCAGGCCCACCCGGACTGTCTTGTCGAGGGGGCTGGCCCCCCCGATCTCTCCCGACAGGGTGCTCAAAAAGTCGCCGCTCGCCCTTCGACAGGCTCAGGGTGAGCGGCTCCTGGATTTCGCTCGTGGTGAGCCTGTCGAACCACGAGCGGCCCACTTGGGTTTATGTCGGAGGGGCTGCGCCCCCTCGAGCTCCCCCGGCTACTGCTTGTCAGCGTCCACGATGCGCAGGAAGCGGTGCTTGCCCACGCGAATCACCATGCCGGGCTGGACGGCTATGTTGAAATCACTAATGGGCCGACCGTCCACATCGATGGCGCCTTGCTTCATCAGCCGCCGTGCCTCGCCCTTGCTTTGGACCAGGCCGCGGTCGAGGAGAAGGGCCACAAGGTCGTTTCCGTAGCTCTCCAGGCTGGAGATCGGCACTTCCAGTCCGATAGTCGCTTCCTCGGCAAGCGCAACTGTGTCCGAGACCCTCTTTTGAATGACGCGAGTGAACTGGTCTTCCGCCGCATCGGCCGCCTTCGGGCTGTGGTACTGGCCAACGATCTCGCAGGCCAGCCGCTTCTTCAAGT
>CAZSSQ010000127.1:0-7164 GCA_964609465.1 uncultured Dehalococcoidia bacterium | reverse complement strand
GACGTGCCGGGGCACCGCCGGGTCCTCGGCGGCCGACACGCTCATGTTTTCGGTTGATGGGTGCTAAACGCGTGCAGTACCATGGGCTGGATGCCGCTGCTGACCACTAATGCAATCACCAAGCGCTACCCGGGCGTCATCGCACTTGACGCGCTGGACCTTGAGCTGGAGCCAGGCATCATCGGTTTGGTCGGGGCAAACGGCGCGGGCAAGAGCACGCTCATCAAGATCCTCCTGGGGCTCGTCGAGCCAACGAGCGGTCTAGCCACACTCCTCGGCTACGATGTTGCGCACCAGGGTGTGGAACTGCGCCAATTCGTTGGCTACATGCCGGAGCACGACTGCCTGCCCACAGACGTTTCGGCGACCGAGTTTGTCACGCACCTCGCTCAGGTCAATGGGCTGCCTCGGTCCGCTGCCCGCGAGCGTACGGCCGAGACGCTCCGTCACGTCGGGCTCTTCGAAGAGCGCTATCGCGAGATCGGTGGGTACTCCACCGGCATGAAGCAGCGCGTCAAACTTGCCCAGGCCCTTGTTCACGACCCGCGTGTCTTGCTGCTCGATGAGCCCACAAACGGCCTCGACCCCGCCGGCAGGGAGGAGATGCTGAACCTCGTGACCCGCACCGGGCGGGAGTTCGGCATCGCGATCATTATGGCGTCACACCTGCTGGGCGAGATCGAGCGTGTGTGCGACCATCTCGTCGTGATCGACGCTGGGCGGCTGGTGCGGTCGGCACCCGTTGCGTCGCTCACAGCGCGCACACCTATGCTTGCCGTCGAAGTCGAGGGCGACAGCTCAGTGCTCGCTCGCAGGCTCGCCGAATCGGGGCTAACGGTGCGGGAGGAAGGCCGCATCGTCCTCGTCGGTCTCGAAGACGACCGCCCCTATGACCTCATTCGCGACAGCGTGGTCGACCTCGGGTTCGGCCTCGTGCGCCTGGAACAGCGTCGCCAGATGCTGGAAGACCTGTTCCGTAGCCAAGAGCCAGAGGCGGCTGATGGCGCGCCCAGTTGAGCAGGCGGCCGGCAGCATCTACGACCTTGGCTACCGCAGCTACGAAGGCGCGCGCCTTGGCCGCTGGCACGCCATCACGTCGGTGTACACTCACAGCCTTCGCGGTGTCTTCGGGCTTGGGCGACACCATTCGAGCAAGATCATTCCCTTTGGCCTGGCGATCATCACTCTTCTGCCAGCCGTGGTCCAGGTTGGTGTCGTCGCCCTCGCCAAGGAGACGGTTGACGTTTTCCGGCCCGACGACTACTACGAGTTCATCCAGTGGCCCCTGGCGCTCTTCGTGGCCGCCGTAGCGCCAGAGCTGGTCGGGCGAGATCAGCGCAACCGCACCCTTTCGCTCTACTTCTCGCGGGCGCTCCTGCGTTCCGACTACGTCCTGGCGAAAGTGGCCTCTCTGGCGACAGCTCTGCTCATCCTCATGCTCGTGCCGCAGACGGCCGTGTTCCTTGGGAACTCCCTGGCCGGCGACGATTCGGCAGGCTATCTGCGCGACAACTGGAAGGACATCGCGCCGATCGTGGTGAGCGGAGCGCTGCTCTCCCTGTTCATGGCCAGCGTCGCCCTGGCTATCGGCTCGCAGACTTCGCGCTGGCAGTTGGCGTCTGGGGGCGTCATCGCCTACTTCGCCATCACCTTCGTCATCTCCGAAATCCTTGTGCACACTCTCGCGACCGGCCCGCCCCGCTACGCGTTCCTTTTCAGCGGCTTCCACGTGATGCGTGGCCTCACGCTGTGGGTGTTCGGTGTGACGCCGACCCTAGCCGTGGGTGATGAGGACGGGAGTCTGGCCAACGACCTGGCGCTGGCCGACGTTTCGCTTCTCCTGTATGCGCTCGCGGCTGCCGTGACGGTCACCGCGGCGCTCTTGATCCTGTACCGCCGCTACCGGCGGATGGCCCTGTGATGTCTCTCGCCGAATCCCGCCCGGCATCCCAGGCCGTGGCCGCGCCAAGCCCGGCCATCGAACTCGTGAACGCCTCGCGCTGGTACGGCAACGTCGTCGCGGTGAACAACATCTCATTCACAGTCGGGCCGGGCATCACCGGCCTGCTAGGCCCGAATGGCGCTGGCAAGTCGACCATCCTGCACATGGTGGCTGGCTTCCTGAAGCCTTCGAGCGGCAGCGTGGAGGTACTGGGGGGTCCAGCGTGGCGTAGTCCGGGCATCTATCGCCGCGTCGGCCTGGTTCCTGAGCGCGAGGCGATCTATCCGTTCCTCACCGGGTACGAGTTCGTGCTGCTCAGCGCCCGGCTTCACAAGCTGGCGGCCCCCGACGAAGCGGCGATGCGGGCCATTCGGGCAGTGCACATGGAAGACGCGCAGCATCGCGCTGCGGGCGGCTACTCCAAGGGGATGAAGCAGCGCGTGAAGTTCGCCGCCGCCATCGTCCACGATCCGCCGCTCCTCCTCCTTGACGAGCCGTTCAACGGCGCCGACCCCCGCCAGCGACTACAGATGATGGACTTGCTCCGCGAGATGGCCGCCCAGGGCCGCACCGTAGTCTTCTCCTCGCACATCCTCGAGGAGGTGGAGCGCCTGGCCGACAACGTGCTCGTCATCGTCGCGGGGCGTCTCGCTGCCTCCGGCGACTTCCGCGAGATCCGGCGGCTCATGACCGACCGCCCCCACACGTTCACGCTCCGTTCCGCCGACAACCGCCGGCTCGCCTCGGCGCTGGTCGCCGACGCTTCCGTGCTCGGGATCGAGCTCGTTGACGACCGGCTGAGCGTCCGCACGTCGGACTTCGGGGGGTTCGCCCTGGCCGCACCCCGCGTCGCCCGCGAAAGCGGCGTGACTTTGTTCGAGTTCCTGCCCACTGACGAGTCGCTGGAGAGCGTGTTCTCGTACCTGGTGGCACGTTGAGCACTGTGATCCTGGCCCTTACCCTCAGGCAGTTGGTGGGAAGGCGGCCCGCCCTCCTGATGGTCGCCTTCGCCGCCCTCCCCATCCTCGCGGCTGTCATCTTCCGCATCGCAGACCCCGACGTGAGTGCTGAGCACTGGGCGGCAAACGACCTTCTCAAGGGTCTGGTGGTCACGGTCTTCCTGCCGCTCTCCACCCTGATCTTTGGGACGATGGCCCTGGGTTCGGAGATCGAAGACGGCACGGCTGTGTATCTCCTCTCTAAGCCTCTGGCCCGCTCCCAGGTGATCAGCGCCAAGCTCATCGCCGCCTGGCTGCCGGCTGTCGTACTTGTGCTGCTCTCGACGGAGATTTCTGCGGCGATCGCCCTCCAGGGCACGGGGGGCTCCTCCATCCTTGTCGGATTCACCGTCGCTATCGCCCTCGGCTCATTCGTCTACTGCTGCGTGTTCGTCTTGCTGAGCGTGCTGACCAGCCACGCACTCATCGCCGGACTCATCTATGTGTTCCTGTGGGAAGGGGTGGTGACTGGGCTCTTCAGCGGCACACGTATCTTCAGCGTACGCCAGTACACGCTCGGCGTGGCCGACCTGATCGCGGGCACGAGCGACCGCACATTTGAGGCGAATCTGGGTGGAGTGCCGGCACTGGTTCTGATGGCAGTGGTTAGCGTCGCGGCCGTCGGCGTTGCCATCCGGCGTCTGAGCCGTTTCGAGGTCCGGGGCGCCGCCTGAGCGAGCTGGGGTGAGCGGCGACGGCGGTTGAGGAAGTGTCCGGCACCTCCCGGGCAGTCTGCCACTTAGGGCAACTGAGGGAACCCCTAGCCTTCTGCCCTGGCCCGACCCACCGTCAGGTTGAAGAATCGGCTTGCCGAGGGTAGGCACTGCTCAGGAGTTGAGCAGCTCTCTGGACTGAATCCGAATCGCCAGCCACGGTGAGGTGGTCCCCCGCCTGAAGGGCGGTAGAGCCCCGCGGAGCCACGAGATCCCCCTCTCGGCGGACCAAGAGAAGCAGGCAATTGCCCGGCAGCCGTATGTCTTTGAGCCGCCTGCCGATCAGGAGGGGGTTGCGCAGGACCGTCTCCAGCACATCGTACTCCTTGGGCCGGTCTATCAGGACCTGGAACAGGTTGGGGCGGAGAACTGCGTTCTCCAGGGCAGCGGAGATCGACAGGGGAACGGTAACTACCCGTATTCCGGCGCGAACGAACTCTCCGCGCCAGATTGGATCGTTGAGCCTAGCCACCAACTGATCGATATCAAACCCTGCTTTAGCCCGCCTGCACACACTGAGATTGAACGCGTCATCGGGTGTGACAGCAATCAAGGCAGAGGCAGAATCGGCACCGGCCTCACGCAGCACTGCCATATTGTCGCCGTGACCCTGGATGACCGTCAGCCCGTCGCGCCGGGCTTCCTCGGCAGCCTCAGGATCATTGTCGATCAGGACTACGCGAGACCCGTGAGCCGTAAGGCGGTTAGCTAGGGAACGCCCGGTCTCTCCAGCGCCGATGACTATGACCGTGCCCGAATCGCTGGCAGGCGCCTGCATGAGCCGAGAGAAGACCACCGGTGAAACGGACGACGTCACGACTGCAACAAGCACTATGGCTGAGTTGACGCCCGGCGTAATGATGCCAAGCTCCACACCTATTATCGATGCTGCGATGATAAGGCTGAGGCGGGAGCTGAGAAGAAAACCCGCAGCGATGGATTCCCGCCAGGAGAAGCGCAGACGCAACACGAGGGACGGCGCGAGCTTCGCTAGGTACGCTATCACCAGGAAGATGGGGATGAGGCTCAAGTCTTTAGACGAGCCTGAGAGAGCGCCAAGATCCAGGCCCGCGCCAACATTGATGAAGAAGATGGGGATGAAGAACCCGTAGCCGATGGCGTCTAGCTTGAAGCGTATCGATGTGCCTTCTTCTGGAGAGAGAAGGGAGGCGATGAGGCCAGCCAGGAAGGAACCGAGAATGAGCTCAAAACCGATGGTCTCGGCGAGAACGACGAAGGCGAGCATTAGGGCCAGCGCACCGCGCACCCGCAACTGGGCCGTGGCATGAGCGAGCTCTTCCACGGTTCGCGCCAGGACGTGATGGCGGCCCACAATGGAGCCCAGTCTGTAGAACAGGAGGAAGGCCGCAGGCAGAGCAAGGATGAGAATCAGCTCAAGATTCGGACCCTCCCGCCTTAGGATAGCGAAGGACCCTATCAAGATCAGGGTTACGAAATCTGCGATAAACGCGGCTGACAGGACCGCCTGTCCGTACGGGCGCGCCGCCAGGCCCCGCTCCTTCAGTGTGGGCACCACTATGGCGACCGAGGTGGTGGCGAGAATGAGCGAGGTGAGCCAGAGATCTGGGGCCAGTCCGGCGACTTGCAGTAAGGCGACGCTGGAGAAGGCAACCGCCAGTGTACCCATCAGGATCAACAGCGCGGTCCCGAGGGGTGAAGCAATGATGGCGGCCGGGTTGCGGTTGGACCCTTCTCTTGGCGCAGCTAGGACCGAGGCGTCCAGCTCCAGTCCGGAGAGGAACATCAGGTAGGCGAATCCGAATTTAGCCAGGAAATCGAGTATCGAGCTCGGCTCGATCAGGTCCAGCCCGCTCGTGCCAATGGCAATGCCAGCGATGATCTCCGCAACCACCCCCGGGAGCAACCGGCCAGGAACAAGAGAGGCAACCACGGGGACAAAGACCGCGAGCGCGGATATCAGCAGAAGCTGGTTGAAGGCGTGCTCTTCCAGATGTGATCCCCCTACCCCGCGCAGATGATCGAGCAGTCGGGGCCGTGGATGCGCTCCGCCTCGGCTATCGCCTCCTCGACGGTCGCCGTGGGGATGAAGCCGACGTGCCGGGGCACCGCCGGGTCCTCGGCGCCCGCCACGAAGACGCGACCGGCGTGTCGCAGGCGCTTCAGGGGGTGCGTGGCCAGGATGCCGTGGATAGGGTGGAAGGCGTTCCCCCGCCGGTACATCTCGACGTAGTCGGATCGGGCGGCGAACTCGTCCAGGAAGCGCTCGCTGATCTCGTAGGGGTCCAGCGACTGGGTGAGCACGCGGTCCCACACCTCCGGGTAGGAGGGGTGGTGCTCCATGTCCCACTGTTCGGGACAGGGCGTGGTGAGGATCACCGAGCACCCCGGCTTCCCCAGCGCCTCGATGTAGCCGCCCAGGTAGCCCAGGCCCGAGGAGATGAGGGTCAGGATGGGGTTCATCCTGGCGAAGGTGGCGTAAGGGCTCCAGTTGGGCACGCCGTAGATGAGGACGTCGGCCGGTTCGGCGGCCGTCCGGCGCGGCGGGTTCTGGGCCGCCTGCACCTCCAGGGCGCGCGCCCGCGTCTCCGAGACGGTGCCGACATAGATGTGGGCGATGGTCAGGGCGTCGGCGAGGAGCGTCTCCACCTTGAAGATGCGGCGCCCGATGGATTTCTCCAGGTGCTCGCCCATCTCATCGAAGACCTGGTGCATGCGGTTGCCCCGAACCGACATCGACATGCCGTCCGGGGTGTGCGTCCAGCGGATGGAGCGCCAGGTGGAGAGGCCCACGCACACCGACTTCCAGCCGCCGCTGAAGCCCAGCATGACGCCGGCATTGACGTAGACCGTCAGGTCTGAGTCAGCCACCAGGCGGTGCACCTCCACGTCATAGCCGCTGGGCGTCGTGCCGAGGTAGACCAGGTTCTCCGCGTCCTCGGCGTCTTGGCAGGCCAGCCGGGGCCCGAAGCGCTCCACAAGCTGCTGCCCCAGGACGCTCGCTAGCTCTTCGCGCGTCCACTTGCGGTGCAGGCCGTTGGCGCAGACCAGATTCACCTTCTCCTCCGGGACGCCGACCAGCGCCAGCTCCTCGAGGACGGCCTCGATGACCAGGCGCCGGATCGGCCCGTAGGAAGGCGCCGTCGGATCGTCGAAGGCGATGAGCACCCGGCCGCCGGGGCGCACCATCTCCCGGATGCGCGGCAGGCCCAGCGGCTTCGCCAGGGCGGTCAGGACGGCCTCCGCCTGGTCCGCGACCGGCTGAAGGCCGCTGCGCAGGTCGCGGGAGGGGAAGCGCGTGCGGTCCGGCAGGCTGACCTCGACAGTGGTGTCACCGTAGGGGAGCGTTCTCGTAATCATAGTGCCCAACTCATATCAGACGGTGCCGCCGCGCGCAAGGGCCGGGGCTTCACAGTAGGGGCGCAGTCCGCCAGGGGCGGACGCCCCTACTCCACGAACAGCACCTGACTCTTGAATATCTCGCGGGGCATCGCCTCGAGGGCGTCCTGGCTCGGACGGGCCACGGGCAGGA
>CAZSSQ010000126.1:0-7164 GCA_964609465.1 uncultured Dehalococcoidia bacterium | reverse complement strand
GCGGCTTCAGCACCATGGGCTTCACGGTGCCGGCCGCCATCGGCGCCAAGCTGGCCGCGCCCGAGCGGCAGGTAGCCGGTGTCGCCGGCGACGGTGACTTCTTGCAGACGATGCAGGAAATGGCGGTGGCGGCCATGCTGGACCTGCCGGTCCTCTTCGTCGTCCTCAACAACGCCGGCTGGATCTCCATCAAGGGGGGCCAGCTCAGCAACTTTGGGCGCATGTTCGCCACCGAGTTCCAGCGCCGCGATGGCTCCCTGTACAGCCCGGACTTCGCCGCCGCCGCCCGCAGCTTTGGTCTCCACGCCGAGCGCATCGACCGGCCCGAAGAGGTGGCGCCTGCCGTGCGGCGCGCCCTGGCGACGGGCGGCCCGGCCCTGGTGGAAGTCACCGTCGCCCGTGAGTTTCCGGACGCCGGCGCCACCAAGACCGGCTGGTGGGACGTGCCCGTCCCGACCTATCACCGCGAACGCCGCCGCCAGTACGAGGCACAGCGAGCAGAGGAGCAGCTTCTCTGATGTCGCCAGGCTGGCCCGCAGCCGTGGCGCTACCAGGAAACGGCACCCGCGGCGAGAGGTGAAAGTAAAAGAGATCGTCTGCGGCGTCGCAGCCGGCTGAACCAAACCTAGAAAGAGAGGCTTCACCCGCTAGAACATAAGCCGTCCTCATGTTATAAGTACAGCTTGGCAGGCCCTTGGCTCTTCCGGCCCTTGCCGGTCAGCCAGGGTCGAAGGGGGTCGGCATGGTCGGCCCAACGTCAGTGGACTGGTTTGATGCTGGAGCCGACCTCCAAGGTTGGCTCGTTTTCTTGCCTGGTCCCTGGCGCTGTTTTGGTCTACCCTGACAGCCGCCAAATCACGCGTAGGTTCGCTGAGCGACGCCGGCAGGGTCCGGGGTCTGTCTCTTGGAAGGTTATCAGCAATGCCGCCTGCCCGGCGATCTGCCGAGCCAGCCGGCAGGCATTGAGTGAGTAAGGAGGGGCTCAGGTGAGAGACCTGTCTTCCCGCGCGGGGCCGCAGGTCGTGGAGCAGGAGCATCTCCACCGTCTGTTTGAGGGCCTCAAGAAAAGGGGCTACACCCTCGTGG
Organism: uncultured Dehalococcoidia bacterium; assembly: GCA_964609465.1. Classification (GTDB taxonomy): domain Bacteria; phylum Chloroflexota; class Dehalococcoidia; order DSTF01; family JALHUB01; genus CAVSBT01. The sequence continues at coordinate 6,078 of CAZSSQ010000126.1, read as the reverse complement.
GGCCCGCCCTGCGCGAGGGCGCTATCACGTACGCAGAGATCGATTCCCCGGCTGATTTGCCAGCGGGCTGGACGAATGAGCAGGACGGCGGTACCTATCGCCTCACCCGCCGTAAAGATGCGGCGCTTTTTGGATACACAGTTGGTCCCCACTCGTGGAAGAAGTTCCTCTTCCCGCCCGTGACGCGTCTGTGGCGAGCCAGACGCAACGGCAGCGAGTTCCAGGTGCTCGACGAAGGCGAAAAAAGCCCCAAGTACGCGTTTATCGGCGCGCGCTCATGCGACCTGCACGCCATCGCTGTCCAGGACAAGGTGTTTCTCCAGGGCAACCAGGTCGACCCCGTTTACAAGGCCCGGCGCGAGGGCATTTTCGTGGTGGCTGTCAACTGCGGCCAGGCGGCGGGCACCTGCTTCTGCGTCTCGATGAACACAGGCCCCAGGGTGAAGTCCGGGTTCGACCTGGCCCTCACGGAAATCCTAGAGGGCCAGCGGCACTACTTCGTGGCGGAGGTGGGCACAGAGGCAGGTGCGGAGGTGCTGCAAGAGGTTCCTCACCGGATGGCGACCGCCCCGGAGAGGACAGCGGCGGAAAGCACGGTGGCGCGGGCCGCGGCGCAGATGGGGCGGACCCTGGACACCACCGACATCAAGGAACTCCTCTACCGCAACTACGAGCATCCGCGCTGGGATGATGTGGCGGCGCGCTGCCTGACCTGCGGCAACTGCACCATGGTCTGCCCGACCTGCTTCTGCACCACAGTGGAAGACTACACCGACCTCAAGGGTGAGCATGCCGAACGATGGCGGAAGATGGACTCGTGCTTCACCATGGACTTCTCGTACATCCACGGGGGCAGCATCCGCGCCTCGGCGAGGTCGCGCTACCGCCAGTGGATGACGCACAAGCTGGCCACCTGGATCGACCAGTTCGGCACGTCAGGTTGCGTGGGGTGTGGCCGCTGCATCACCTGGTGCCCTGTGGGCATCGACATCACAGCGGAAGTCCAGGCGATCCGCGAAAGCAAACACGCCTGACGAAGGCGCCCAGGGAAATAGGGAGGAGGAATGCAAACCCTTGAATCTGTCCTGGCGGAACACCGCTTTCTCAAGGGACTGGCTCGGCCACACCTCCTAGAACTCGTCGACTGCGCTTCGAAGGTACGCTTCGAGACGGGAAAGTACATCTTCCATCAGGGCGAAGAGGCCAACGCCTTCTACGCTATCCGCCAGGGCAAGGTGGCCCTCGAAGTCTTCGTGCCCGAGCGGGGCGCCGTGGTCATCGAGATGATCACAGAGGGCGATATCCTCGGTTGGTCGTGGTTGATACCGCCCCACCGCTGGCGGTTTGACGCCCGCGCCGTGGAGCTCACGCGGGCGCTTGCCTTCGACGGAACGTGTCTGCGCACACGATGCGAAGAGGACCCCGATTTTGGCTACGAGCTCCTGAGGCGCTTCAGCAGAGTCATTACTGAGCGCCTTGAGGCCACGAGATTGCAGCTTCTGGATGTTTACCATGGCTAAGCATGAACAGCAACACGCGATGAAGACCCTCCCCGACCCAATGCTCCCGCATCCGTACCGCGTCCTGCGGGTGAACCGTGAGACCTACGACACGTTCACCCTCGAGCTCGAGCAGGCGAACGGTGCCAGCGGCCCCCCGTTTGCTCCCGGCCAGTTCAACATGATCTACCTCTTCGGCGTGGGCGAGGTGCCGATCTCCATCAGCGGCAACCCTGCCCAGTCGAACGCCCTCGTGCACACCGTCCGCGCGGTCGGAACGGTGACCAGGCCGCTGGCCAGACTGAGGCGCGGCGACGTGCTGGGGGTGCGTGGCCCCTTTGGGAGCTCCTGGCCCGTCGAAGAGGCCAGAGGCAGTGATGTCGTGATCGTGGCGGGGGGAATCGGCCTGGCGCCTTTGCGCCCGGCCCTGTACTATCTCCTCTCGCACCGAGAGGCCTATGGTCATGTCGTACTGCTCTACGGGGCCCGGACGCCAGCAGACCTGCTTTACACACGCCAGCTAGAGGAGTGGCGCGGCCGCTTCGACACTGAAGTGGAAGTCACCGTTGATGCCGCTACGGGCGACTGGCGGGGAAACGTGGGCGTTGTGACTGCGCTTATACCCTGGGCCCGCTTCGAGCCCTCGGACACCGTGGCGATGGTCTGCGGCCCCGAGGTGATGATGCGCTTCACGGTGCAGGCGCTTCAGGAGCGGGGAGTGGCGGCGGAGAACACATTCATCTCCATGGAGCGGAACATGAAATGCGCCGTTGGCTTGTGTGGACACTGCCAGTTCGGGCCTACCTTCATCTGTAAGGACGGGCCGGTCTTCCGCTGCGACCGCATGGAGCCGTTTCTTTGGAAGCGAGAGATCTGAGATGGCACGCACGACAAAGCCCAAGCTAGGTGTCTGGAAGTTCGCCTCCTGCGACGGCTGCCAGCTTAGCCTCCTGGACTGCGAGGACGAGCTGCTGGCCGTCGTCGGCGAGGTCGATGTCGCCTACTTCTTGGAAGCATCACGGGCCGTGGTCAAGGGCCCCTACGACGTGAGCCTCGTGGAGGGCTCCATCACGACGCCCCACGACGCCGAAAGGATTCGGCAGGCGCGCAAGGCCTCGAAGTTCCTGATAACCATCGGGGCTTGCGCCACGGCCGGCGGTATTCAGGCGCTGCGCAACTTCAAAGACGTGAAGGAGTTCACCAAGATCGTCTACGCCAGGCCGGAGTACATTAGTACCCTGGAGCAGTCAACGCCCATCTCTGACCACGTCCCGGTGGACTTCGAGCTCCGGGGCTGCCCCATCAACAAGTACCAGCTCCTTGAGACCATCAATGCCTTGCTCAACGGGCGAAAGCCCAATGTGCCGCCGTACAGCGTCTGCATCGAGTGTAAGCGCCGGGGGACCGTCTGCGTCATGGTCGCCGATGGGACGCCCTGCCTGGGTCCAGTGACCCAGGCCGGCTGCGGCGCCATCTGCCCAGCCTACCGGCGCGGTTGTTACGGATGCTTCGGCCCCATGGACACGCCTAACACCGCCTCCCTAAGCGCCCAGTGGAGCCAGTTGGGGGTCTCAGAGGGAGGCATTGTGCGGGGCTTCCGTGGATTCAACGCCTACGCCGAAGCATTCTGTCAGGAGAGCCTAGCCCATGAGAAATAGAACTATCAAGGTGGATGCCCTTGCCCGTGTCGAGGGCGAGGGAGGACTGTACGTGAAGATGCGGGGCGACACGGTCGTCGACGTCAAGCTCAGGATCTACGAGCCGCCGCGCTTCTTCGAGGCCTTCCTCCGTGGGCGCGATTTCCGCGAGCCCGTGGACATCACGGCGCGCATCTGCGGCATCTGTCCCATCGCCTACCAAATGAGCTCCGCCCAAGCCATGGAGCGCATCTGCAGGGTTAAGGTGGAAGGGCAGCTCCGGGCGCTGCGCCGGCTCATCTACTGCGGCGAATGGATCGAAAGCCACGCCCTCCACGTCTACCTGCTTCACGCCCCCGACTTCCTGGGCTACGAGAGCGCCATCCACCTCGCGCAGGACCATCCGGACATCGTTCAGCGCGCCCTCCAGCTCAAGAAGGTGGGGAACGACCTGATGATTCTGCTGGGAGGGCGGGAGATCCATCCCATCAACCTGCGCGTGGGTGGGTTCTACTGGGTGCCCACGCGCCAAGACCTGGAGCCCTTCGTCGAGAAGCTGAAGTGGGCGCGTGAGGCGTCCCTGGAGACGATCCGCCTTGTGGCGACTTTCCCCTTCCCGGACTTCGAGCAGGACTATGAGTTCGTCGCGCTGCGCCACCCGGATGAGTATGCCATCACCGAGGGCAGGCTGGTGTCCAACAAGGGGCTGGACATTGACATCAGCGAGTACGATGAGCACTTCGTCGAGGAACACGCGCAGCACTCCACTTCGCTGCGGTCCCACATAAAGGAGCGCGGGCCCTACCTCGCGGGTCCTCTGGCCCGCTACAGCCTGAACTTCGACAAGCTCTCGCCCCTGGCGCAGCAGGCCGCCCGCGAGGCTGGCCTGGGGCCTGTATGCCGCAACCCCTTCCAGAGCATCATCGTGCGCAGCGTGGAGATACTCTACGCTTGCGACGAGGCCCTCCGCATCATCGAGGAGTACGAGATGCCGGACAAACCCGCCGTGGAGGTCCAGCCCCGGGCGGGCACCGGATTCGGCTGCACCGAGGCGCCGCGGGGCCTCCTCTACCATCGCTATACCATCGACATAGACGGCATTATTCTCGATGCCAAGATCGTGGCGCCGACCTCTCAGAACCAGAAAATCATCGAAAGTGACCTTGACTATTTCGTGCGGCAGAATGTGACGCTGCCCGATGACAGGCTGACCTGGCTGTGCGAGCAGGCGGTCCGCAACTACGATCCGTGTATCTCCTGCTCTTGCCACTTCCTGAGGCTCCACATCGAGCGTGAATGATGGGGAGACTGTAGGCGACCGCGCCTCCGCAGAAAAGACCGCGGCCCGCGTGGTCGTGATCGGCGTGGGCAATCTCTACCGCCGGGACGACGCCGCGGGCCTTATGGTTACGCAGCGCCTGCGCCAGATAGCCCCCAGCCACGTGACGGTCATGGAGCTGGAGGGTGAACCCACGAGCCTGCTGGACGCCTGGAAGGACGCCCACACCGTCGTTGTCATTGACGCCGTCTTCTCAGGCGCCGAGGCGGGGACGATCCACCGGCTGGACGCGCAGGCAGGCGCTATCCCCCAGGAGCTCTTCCGCTATTCCACGCACGCCGTGAGCGTCGCCGAGGCCATCGAACTGGCACGCGCCCTGGGCCAGCTCCCGCCGAAGCTGCTTGTGTACGGGATAGAGGGGAAGGACTTCAGGGCCGGGGTCGGCCTCTCGCCGGAGGTGGAAGGCAGCGTTGCCGAGCTGACTGAGCGGGTGCTGCAAGAGCTGCTCGATGCGACCGAGACGGGGGCGTGACGTCACCCCATCCGCCCGTAGCCATCTCCTCTAGCCTGAGAGCTGCCCCTCCATGCCATAGCCTCTCGTCTGCGGCCGGTGCTATGATGGCTTGCACATCCGGCTTGGCTACCCAAGGAGGTCCAGCGTGTCCAGAATCCGCGTCGGCTTCGTCGGGCTGGGGCGAATAGCCGACCTTCACATTCTCGGCTACCGCAACGACCCCCGGGCGGGGGTGTACAGCGTCTGCGACGCCCTGCCGGAGACGGCGGAGCGCCGGGCCCAGGAATGGGGCGTTGAACGCTGGTGCACGGACTACCAGGAGATGCTGGCGGACCCGGCCCTGGACGCCGTGGAGATCCTGACCCCACACCACCTCCACGCCGATATGACCGTCGCCGCCCTGGAGGCCGGCAAGCACGTCTCGGTGCAGAAGCCCATGGCCCTCAATTTGGCCGAGGCCGACGCCATGGTCCAGGCCGCCGAGCGCACGGGCAGGACCCTCCGCATCTACGAGAACTTCCGCTTCTACCCGCCCTACGTGCGCGCCAAGCAACTCCTGGATGCCGGCGAGATCGGCGAGCCGCTGTCGCTGCGGGTCAAGGTCATCGGCGGCGCAGGGCGCGAGGGCTGGCCGGTGCCCTGGACAGCCTGGGCCTGGCGCCTGGACGAGGCCCAGAGCGGCGGCGGCCCCTCTGTCTTCGACCATGGCTATCACATCTTCTCTATCGCTATGCTCTTCCTGGGCCACGTGGAGCGCGTCTTCGCCTGGATAGACAAGACCACGGTGGCGCCGGATCTCTTCTGGGACGCCCCCTCTTATGTCATGTGGAAGTACCGCGACGCCCAGCGCTACGGCTGCTGGGAGACGGTGGGCTCGCCGGAGCTGGTGGTCCCCTCCAAGTACTACAGCAATGATGAGTGGGTGGAGATCACGGGCAGTCGCGGCGTCATCTGGGTGACCCGCTGCTCCGGGGAGATGCTGCCGCTGCCGCCCCTGGTCGTCTACCGACAGGGCGAGCTGCGGACTTTCGAGGACATGGAAACGGACTGGTCGTCGAGCTTCGTCGCCACCACCCAAGAGTTCATCGACGGGCTCGTTGAGGGGCGCCAGCCCGAGATGAACCCTCGCGAGGGGCGGGAGGTGCTGCG
>CAZSSQ010000125.1:1293-7232 GCA_964609465.1 uncultured Dehalococcoidia bacterium | reverse complement strand
CCTCCAGCTCGGCCGGGGCCACCTGGTAGCCCTTGTACTTGATCATCTCCTTCTTGCGCTCCAGGAGGTAGAGATAGCCATCGTCGTCCAGGTGGCCGACGTCGCCGGTGCGCAGCCAGCCGTCCTCGCTAAGGCACTCGCTGGTCTCCTCGGGACGCTTCCAGTAGCCCTTCATCACCTGCGGGCCCTGCACCACCACCTCGCCGATTCCGCCGACAGGCAACTCCTCGCCGGTGTCCAGGCTCACGATCTTCTCCAAGGTATCGGCGAAGGGCGGGCCGCAAGATTCTAGCTTGATGCGCTCCAGCGGGTTAGTGTTGGTGGTAGGGCTGGCCTCGGTCAGCCCGTAGCCCTGCGACACCAGGCAGCCGTAGATGGACATCACGCGCTGTGCCACCTCCGGAGGGAGGGGGGCCGCCCCGGAGACGACGACCCTCAGGGCAGAGGTGTCGAAGCGGGAAGGGTCCGGAACGTTGGCCATGGCCAGGACCGCCGGCGGCGCCAGATAGAGGTTAGTCATGCGGTACTTGCCCGCCAGTTGCATCATCTGCTCCACGTCGAACCGCATCATGACAACGCCCGTCGTACCCAGAGCGAGGCCCGTGCTCAAGAGCACCGTCATCCCGTAGATGTGGAAGAAAGGCAGCGTACACAGGCTGACGGCGTCCGACGTTAGCTGCCCGGTCGCCAGGCCCTGCTTGACGTTGCTGGCGATGTTGAGGTGACTGAGCATGACGCCCTTGGGAAGGCCCGTCGTGCCGCTGGAATAGGGCAGCACGGCCACGTCGTCGCGGGCGTTGATAGGCACCGGCCGGTACTCCTCTGAGACGCCCCCCAACACCTCCAGCAGACCATCGATGGGCCAGACATGGCGCAGACGGGGCAGATTCTGCCGTGCCGCCTCCACCGGGGCAGCCATGGGGCTGAAGACGAAGACCGCAACGGCCTCGGCATCGCCCAACTGGTACTCGATCTCACGCTCCCGGTAGAGAGGGTTGAGGGTGGTGACCGTCGCGCCGGACAGAAGGATGCCGTAGAAGACGGCGGCGTAGTCGACGTGGTTGGGCGAGAAAATGCCCACCTTGTCGCCCTTCCCGATGCCCTGGTCCTGGAGGAAACGCGCCACCCTGCGGACATGGCTCCACAGCTCTCGGTAGGTGCGCGTGGTGCCATCGGCGCCGATGAGGGCCGGCTTGTCGCCGAAGCGCTCCGCCGACCGGCGCACCAGCTCTGGGAGGGGGAACTCCTCATAAGGGGCCTGGCTGGGCCAATATCCCGAGACAACCATGATGTACCCTCCTTCACACTCAGTTAAGCAAATGATGGTACCACTGCGCTACCACCAGGAGCGCGCCTCATGCCAGTCGAGGAAGCGCGACACCGCGTGCAGGGCCCGGTGCACGCCCCAGAAGACGGGCAGCCCGGCCCGGGCGCAGCGGTCCTGAAAGGCCAGCACCCTAGCCATGGTCTCGGCGGAGGTAGGCGGCCAGACAACGGCAGCCACCGGCTTGCCGGCGACCTTCACCGCCTCCTCAAGGGCCTCCGCACCCCGCGTTGCATACTCTATGGCATCCTGGCCCGAGCCCGGCGTCCAGTCGATGCGAGACTGGATGAGGAGCAGGTGGATGTCCGGCGAGCTGGCAGCGATGCGCACCGCCTCCAGGAACTGCTCCCGGGCCCTTATGCCCACGGTGTCCAGAGGGTTGCGCACGCTGGTGCCCGCCACGGGCGTGAACTGGCGCAGCTGCGCCTGCAAGTCCTCCGACAGGACCGGCACGCCCAGTCCCTCCCGCTCGGCGGCGTCGGCGGCCAGCACGCTGCTACCGCCGCCGACACCCATGATGGCGACGCCTCGACCGGCCGGCCTCCCCAGGAAGGAGAAGGCCACGGCCATGTCCTCCAGTTCGTCCAGCGTCTGCACGGTCAGCGCCCCTGCCTGACGGCAGGCTGCTTCCCACACCTGGGCCGAGCCGGCCAGGCTGCCCGTGTGGGAGTCGGCGGCGCGGCTGCCCGCCCCGGTGACGCCCCCCTTGAGCACGATGAGCGGCTTGACTGCAGAGGCCGCCGACAAAGCCCGCAGGAAGCGCCGGCCATCCTTCACTCCCTCGATGTAAGTGGTGATGATCGCCGTCTCCGGGTCGACCGCGCAGTACTCAAGGAAGTCGCTCTCGTCGAGGTCGACGGCGTTGCCGTAGCTCACGACCTTGCTGAAGCGCACTCCGCGCAAGGAGGCGTACATAATCATCTCTTCGGCGTTGAGCCCGCTCTGGGAGATGAAGGCGACGTTGCCGCTCTCCTTCGGGGACTCGCGGGCGAAGGCGACCTTCGCCGCCGGGCAGTAGAGGCCCATGCAGTTGGGCCCGATGATGCGGACACCTCCCGCTCGCGCCCGGCGCAGTATCTCCTGCTCCAGAGCGATGCGCTCCTCCTCGCCCGTCTCCCGGAAACCGGCCGTAAAGAAGTGGACGGAGTGCACGCCTTTGGCGGCGGCATGGTCCATCAGCTCCAGGACGGCCGACGCCGGGATACTGGAGATGACGTGGTCCACCGGCCCCGGCACGTCCAGCAGTGATGGATAGCAGGGCAGGCCCAGCACCTCCTGGGCACGGGGGTTAATGGGATAGATAGGCCCGGAAAAATCCATGTACTGGAGGGCGCGGACAAACATCTCGCCGCCGCCCCAGTCCCGCTGCTTTCCGGAAACCCCTACCACTGCCACAGACCGTGGGTGAAAGATGTAGTCCAGGGGGTGAGGAGAGCCTGGCATGTTCACACTCAATATAGCACCGCTGCCCGTAACAAGGGAGTAAGATGTTGGCGGAAGCCGAAGTATCCTGGCGGGGGACCACCGTGCCCTACGAGCTGCCACCCATGAGACCGCCCAGCGAGGCCCGCTCCCTGCTCCTCAGGGTCATGCGCGGCTGCCCCTGGAACTACTGCACCTTCTGCTCGGCCTACAAGGAGCTGCCCCGCAAGACCGTGATGCGGTCGGTGGCAGAGGTGAAGGGCGACATCGATGAGCTAGGGATGGCCTGCGACGAGATGCGCCGCCACGGCTACATCGTGGAGCCCAGGACCGCCTTCCTGGCCGACTCCAACGCCATCATTGTCAAGACCGCCGACCTGGTGGAGATCATCGCCTACCTGCTGGAAGCCTTCCCCTCCCTGGAGCGGGTGACCTCCTACGGCCGGGCGAAGACGGTGCTGGCCAAGGACCTGGACGAGCTGCGGGAGCTGAGAAGGGCGGGCCTGACTCGCCTTCACCTGGGCCTGGAGAGCGGCGATGACGGCGTCCTGCAACGGGTCAAGAAGGGCGCCACCTCCGAAGAGATGATCGCGGCCGGCATCAAGGCCAAGGAGGCCGACTTCGAGCTCTCGGAGTACGTGATGCCGGGCCTGGGCGGCCGCGACGCCTCAGAGCGCCACGTCGAGGGCACCGCCCGCGTCCTGAACGCCATCGACCCCCACTACACTCGTGTGAGGTCCTTCATCCTGATCCCCGGCACACCCCTCTTCGCGGAGTACGAGGCCGGGGAGTTCCAGGCGCTGTCAAGGCTGGAGGTGGCGCATGAGATCAGGGCCCTGGTCGAGCGCCTGAAGATCAGCGGCCGCCTCTGCTTCGACCACTTCTCCAATCCCCCCTTCCTGCGGCAGGACTGGGAGGGCTACAAGCTCCCCGAGGAGAAAGAAGGGGTCCTCTCCACCATTGACAGCACCCTGGAGCCCTGGGCGGCCCGCCTGTCCGAGAAGCAGGGCTGCCCGCCGGACGAAGGCCCTGGACCCGCCATCGGCACCCGCCTCTGACAGGCTCCCGCGGCCTCTTCCCCTGTACAGCGGTTAGAAGATCGCACGAGACGCACCGCGTCTTCGGGCTACGGCCCACGTGAAGGATGCGGCGAGCCGTCCTTCCGCTTGCACACCGAGCTTACCGCTCCTAATATGGCAACGACCCCCGCCGGAGAAAGACAATGACTCAGCGGCCTGCCGGCCCGACCTTCAAGGTCAGGCGCCAGCCCAACTTCGACAACCTGCGCCGCACCATCCTGCGTCGGGGCCCTCCCGGGCCCATCCCCTTCATCGAGCTCTTCGCCGACCCGGCGATCATCGAGGCCGTCCTGGGCGAGAGGTTCCCCTTCAACGCGCCGGCCTCCGAGGACGAGTCCCGCAGCACGGAGCAGAGGCCGGTCGCCCGCGGCCACCACGTGCTCGACATGATCCTGCGTTTCTGCTACGAGACCGGCTACGACTACGTCTTCGCCTGGACGGGGCTCAATTTCCCGGGCCAGCACCGTTCGGCGGCTCCCGACACGGCCTCGGTAGGGAACTGGCCCGGAGGCGATCGCTACTGGCAAGACGAAACCAGCGGCCCCATCCAGTCATGGAAGGACTTCGAGGAGTACCCGTGGCCGAAGCCGGAAGAGATCAGCTACCGCGCCCTGGAGTACCTGAGCGCCGTCGTGCCCGAGGGGATGAAGATCAGCGTCGTCATCGGGGGCGTCTTCGAGAACGTCTCCTGGCTCATGGGGTTCCAGTCCTTTGCCTATGCCCTGCACGACCAGCCCGACCTCGTTGCCGCCCTCTGCCAGCGGGTAGGCGAGGTGACGACCGCCGCCGCGGCCACCGCCGTGACCATCGACAACGTCGGCATGGTCTTCCTGGGCGACGACATGGGCTACAAGACGGCCACCCTCATCTCGCCCGCCGTCCTCCGCCGCTACATCCTGCCCCACCACAAGCGCATCGCCGACATCGTCCACGCCTCCGGCCGTCTTTTCCTTCTCCACTCCTGCGGCAACCTGGCCGCCATCATGGACGACCTTATCGATGACGTCGGCATCGACGGCAAGCACTCCTTCGAGGACGTCATCATGCCGGTGGAGGAAGTCTACCGTCTCTGGGGCGACCGCACGGCCATCCTGGGTGGCGTGGACCTCGACCTCATGACCAGCGGCAGCGAAGAGCAGGTGCGGGCGCGGACCCGCCAGGTCCTGGAAACCTGCGGCGTCGCTGGCACAGGCTACTGCCTGGGGACGGGCAACACCCCCGCGAACTACGTGCCGCTGGCCAACTACCTGGCTATGCTGGACGAAGGCCGGCGCTGGAACCAGGAGCACTTCGGCCCTTGACCGCTGGCGGGCAGGCGAGGGCTAGCGTGATGAATCAGAAATCCGCAGCCAAATGTCATTCTGAGTCCGCCATGGGCGGACTCAGAATCCGTGGTGGCAGGCGTAGTCCGACGAATGCTTCATCCGCCTCTGGCGGATTCAGCATGACAAAGACAAAGCATTGCATCTGTTAGCGAATCTCTGACTCAGGACACTAGCGGCCAGGCGACGGCGTCCCATGACGAGTTCTATCACACCAGCCATCGAACAGGACGGTTGCACGCCCTACCGGGCCCTGCGGCGCTGGCAAAAGGTGGACATGGCCCTTCTCGACGTGCGAGAGGGCCTATCCGTCCTGGATGTCGGCTGCGGCGAGGGCTATCTGCTCAGGAAGGCCGCGCGCAGGGCCTCCCTGGCGCTGGGCGTGGACGTGGCTGAGAGCCGCCTCCGGGCCAACCGGGACGGCCCAAGCGAGCTCGCCGTCGCCGACGGGCAGCGCCTGCCCTTCGCCGACGCCTCCTTCGACCGCATCATCTGCACCGAGACGCTGGAACACGTGGCGGACGCCCAACTGGCCCTGCGCGAGCTGGCCCGCGTCCTCAGGCCGGGCGGCCGCCTGGCCGTCAGCGTGCCCCACTTCCTCTGCGAGGCGATCCTCTACCGACTGATCAGGGGATATCTGGAGTTCCCCGGCGGGCACAGACGCGTGTTCACGCCTCGGACGCTCACCCGGGCGCTGGCGCAGGCGGGCCTCCAACCCTATGCTGGGTATCTGCGGGACTCCCTGGAGGCCACCTACTGGATACTGCTCTCTCTACTCAGCCGCCCGCCCCG
>CAZSSQ010000125.1:0-1193 GCA_964609465.1 uncultured Dehalococcoidia bacterium | reverse complement strand
GTTGTCCTCCATGAAGCGAGAGGTGAGACGGCGGACGGCCTCGCCGTCGCCGCCGCGCTGAAGCGTTCGCACCTCCTCGGCCAGCAGCTCAGAGCGGGAGGCCAGCTCCTGCTCCCACTCGGCCCAGAACCGCTGCAGGCGCACGAGCTCGGCGCGGGGGCCGGTGAGGATCGCGTCCTGAAGGGCCTTGAAGCGCCACCACGGCGAGGCGCGGTCCGGGGAGGCGCCGCCCCGCGCGTACGCGGCGGGCAAATCGCCCTCCAGGTACAGCGGGAGAAAGACGCCGGTGCAGGGGGCGGCCAGGGAGGCCCAGAGGTCCGGCCGGCCGTCCCAGCGCGCCCGCAGGCGGGCCACCATGCTGGCCGTGGTCGTTCCCGCGGGGTCGGCGTGAAGGCAGAGGGTAAAGAAGTCGGCGCTCTCCGGGTCTCGCTGCTCGGGGAGGACGGTCCCGGACTCCCCGTGGTCGCGGAGGAAACGCATCATCTCCTGCCGCGTCAGACGGCCCGCAGCCTCCGCCAGCAACACGCAGCCGCGGGCGAAACGCCCCTCCGACACGCGGCCGGGCATGACCTCCGTGCTGCGGTAGGCGGTGGCGAACCGGATTCGGCCGCTGCCGGCAGGCCACCAGCCCCGCTCGACGGCGTACCTCTCCAGGTCCCGGGAGGCCAGCGACCAGTCGTCCTCAATGGTGAGATGGTTAGAGATGCTGCCCACACCCTCCACCTGCCGCGCCGCCCATTGCCTGCCGGAGGTCTCCAGTATCCAGGCCTCCGCCGGGTCAGCGATGAGGAAGGAGTTGTGGTAGCCAAAGGCCGTGCCCATGATGGCCGGTCCACCCTGGCCGTAGGTCTCCAGGAGGCCTGTCATCACCTCCAGCGCCTCGCGCGCTGTCTGCGAGCGTTCCAGCCCCAGGCGCAGCAGGTCCATACCCAGGAGGGCTTCCTCGCCCGGCGGGTCCCGGCTGAACACGGCCTCGTTGCCGATAGCGACCCGGCAGTCGTTCACGCCGTGCTCGAGGCCCCAGAGCCAGTAGGGCTGAGAGCCGATGAAGCCGCGTGTCTCCCGGACCTGCGGTATGGAGACGTACTGGCAGCGGACCCGCGAGCCCGGTCGGTGACGGCGGGGCGGCACCTGCACGAGGGGCTGCGACTCCAGGGCCAGCCGGTCGCTGTTCTTGGCGAAAAGGGTGGAGC
>CAZSSQ010000124.1:0-7257 GCA_964609465.1 uncultured Dehalococcoidia bacterium | reverse complement strand
GTTCTCGGTGGCCAGCTCCTCTGCAAGGGCCTTCATAACGATCTCGAAGGATGCGGGAGTCAGCGCTTCTTCCACCCTCTGCGGCATCGGTTGCCCGGGGGCCTGCCCTAGGAGCTGGCGGGAGGGGCTGATGTAGGTGTAGTTCAAGTCCATGTCCGCGGTCCAGATGACGTCTGTCACGTTCTCGGCAAGTAGACGGTACCGTTCCTCGCTTTGGCGCAGCGCCTCTTCCGCCTGTTTCCGCTCAGTGATGTCCGTGCCTTGGGCGATGGTGGCGACGAGCGTCCGGCCGTCGGGTCCGGCGATGTTGGCCGAGTTCCACAGCACCCGCCGCACCTCGCCGTTCTGGTGCAGGATGGGAATCTCGATGAGTTCCCAGAACTCGCCCCGCAGCGCCCGCACAATCTGCTCCATCGAAGCGGCGCGCTCGGCCTCGGGGAAGAGCACCTCCAGCCGCTGGCCAACCACCTCGCCCGGCGGACGCCCCGTCAGCCGTTCGAACGCGTGGTTGAAGCGCGCGATGGTGAAGTTTGGGTCCCAGACGATGATCGGCGCATTGGCATAGTCGATCAGCTTCTCCAGGTAGTCTCGCGTCTCCCGTAGCGCCTCCTCGGCCCGCTTGCGCTCCGTGATGTCCTCCCCGGAGCTCAACGTACCGCAGATCCTGCCAGTCTCATTTCTCAGCAGGGTATTGTGCCAGGCGATGGTCCTCTCCTCACCTTTCTTGGTCAGAACAGGGTTCTCAAAGTACTCAACCGGCGGGATGTCTCCGGCCACTAGCTGCGAGAAGACGGCTCTGACCCCCTCCCTGATTCTGCCTGGGAGGAAGGTGTCGAACCAGTTCTTGCTGATGATCTCCCCGGCTTCGTATCCCAGGACCTCGCAGCCCTTCATGTTTACGAGCGATACTCTTTCGTCAGCGTCAATCGCCAGGAACATGACGCCCGCGACATCAAGGTACTGCTGCGCCCTGTCCTTCTCCTCTCGCAGGGCCTCCTCGGCCCGCTTGCGCTCGGTGATGTCGTGGCCGACGGCGAGGACGCGGTCCTGGCCCGCGATGGTCGCGCGTCTCAGGGTTACGTCAATCCACAGGAGCCTGCCGTCCCTGTCCTTCGCCAGCCACTCGAAGCGCTGAGGCTGTCCCCTGGCCGCCTTGTGTATGAGGCGCAGCACGTTTTCCTGCGTGCAGGCCGGCTCGCCCGAGCTGAAATCTTCCATCCGGAGACCGCGAGCTTCCTCTGGCGCGTAACCGAATACGTTACGGAACGTTGCGTTCGCGTCGACGATTTCGCCAGTCTCGATATCGTGGACGACTATGATATCGTTGGTGGTGTTGAAGATCGACCGGTAGGTGGCCTCCGAGGCCCGTAGCGCCTCCTCTGCCCGCTTGCGCTCCGTGATGTCGTAGGCTGTCCCAATGACAGCCGGCTGTCCTTCGAACTCGATCATGCCAGCGGTGAAACCTACCCAGCGCTCGTCGCCGCTCTTCGTGACGATCTTGAACTCGTACCGGGAAGGAGCTTCTTCTCCTTGCTGGCGAGCGCGAGAGCGCTCTCTTACCAGGCTCTGGAAATCCGGGTGCACAAACTGCCAGAGTTCCCCGGCCAGGATCTCTTCTCGCGTATAGCCCGTTAGTCTTTCCATCGCGGTGTTGATGTAGAGAGGCCTCATTCCGCGATAGATGAATATTGACGCTGCCGCGGTCTCGGTCAGCGTGCGGAACTTTCCTTCGCTCTCTCGTAGCGCCTCCTCCGACCGCTTGCGCTCCGTGATGTCCCGGCCGATGGCGAGCACGCGGCCCCGGCCCGCGATGGTCGCCTGTTTCAGGGTTACGTCAATCCACAAAAGCCTGCCGTCGCCGCTTTTCGCCAGCCACTCGAAGCGTTGCGGCTGTCCCCTGGCTGCCTTACGTATCAGGCGCAGCGCATCTTCTTGCGTGTAGGCTGCCGTGCCGGAGCTGAAATCGCCCACCCGGAGACCGCGGGCTTCCTCTGCCGCGTACCCGAACACGTTGAGGAACGTTGCGTTCGCGTCGACGATTTCGCCGGTCTCTATGTCGAGGACGACTATGCCGTCGTTGGTGGCGTTGAAGATCTCTCGGTAGGTCGCCTCCGACCTCCGCAGTGCCTCCTCCGCCTGCTTGCGCTCGGTGTTGTTCCCGCTTCTGGCAGGGCGAGCTTCCTGTCTCTCACCAATCTTCCTTTGAGTCATGGCGTGACCTCCCTGGATGGGAGCATTGTACGCCTCGTCCGGGACTTATCAAGGCGCACGCGTGCCATGCGTGATGCGAACCAGGCCGATTGGGCTGCGCCCGCTTCGCGTTGACAGCCGGTGCGGCTGGCCGCTACACTGGCATTCCGGCGCGAGCCTGGAGCGCCTAGGCGGGGGGACGGCTGCGGGGCCGTCCTCCTTTGTCCCGACCATCTATCTATCAGGAAAGCCGCCGTGCCCAGTCGCAGCAAGAAGGAGTGGTTAGAGGCCACCCTCCGCAAAGCGGTGGAGCGCTCCCCCGGGCGGCCGGACCCGCCTGCCGGACGGGCGGGCCCCTTCGAGACCAGCTCCGGGGCCGAGGTGGACGTCCTCTATGCTCCTGAGGACCTGGCCTCCTGGGATTACCTGGAGAAGCTGGGCTTCCCCGGGCAGTATCCCTACACGCGTGGCGTCCAGCCGACCATGTATCGGGGCCGGCTCTGGACCATGCGCCAGTATGCTGGCTTCGCCGACGCTGAGGAGTCCAACCGCCGCTATCGGTACCTGCTGGAGCAGGGCCAGACCGGCCTCTCGGTGGCCTTCGACCTGCCTACCCAGATCGGCTACGACGCCGACCACCCCCTGGCCGCCGGCGAGGTGGGCAAGGTGGGCGTGTCCATCTGCTCCATACTGGACATGGAGACCCTCTTCCGGGACATTCCCCTGGAGCGGGTGACCACCTCCATGACCATCAACGCCACCGCCGCTGTTCTCCTCGCGCTGTACGTGGCGGTGGCCAGGGGGCAGGGCGCCGACCTCTCGAAGCTGGGGGGCACCGTCCAGAACGATATCCTCAAAGAGTACATCGCCCGCGGCACCTACATCTTCCCGCCCAGGCCATCCATGCGCCTCGTAACAGACGTCTTCGCGTGGTGCCGCGACCACCTGCCCTCCTGGAACACGATCAGCATCAGCGGCTACCACATCCGGGAGGCGGGCTCGACGGCGGGCCAGGAGGTGGGGTTCACCCTGGCCAACGCGGTCGCCTACGTGGAGGCGGCCCTGGGCGTCGGGCTGGCCGTGGACGACTTCGCGCCGCGGCTCTCCTTCTTCTTCGCCTCCCACAGCAACTTCCTGGAGGAGGTGGCCAAGTTCCGAGCGGCCCGCCACGTGTGGGCTCGTATCATGAAGGAGCGCTTCGGCGCCGGCGATCCCCGCTCGATGATGCTCCGGTTCCACACGCAGACGGGGGGCGTCACTCTTACCGCTCAGCAGCCCGACAACAACGTCATCCGCACCACCCTCCAGGCGCTGGCCGCCGTCCTGGGCGGCACGCAGTCTTTGCACACCAACTCCCGCGACGAAGCCCTGGCCCTGCCCAGCGACCAGTCGCAGCAGCTCGCCCTGCGCACCCAGCAGGTCATCGCCTTCGAGAGCGGGGTGGCCGACACCGTGGACCCCCTGGGTGGGGCCTACTATGTGGAGCACCTGACGGACAGGGTGGAGGCAGAGGCCCAGGCCTACATAGACCGTATCGACGATATCGGCGGGGCGATGGCGGCCATCGAGCAGGGCTACCCGCAGCGGGAGATCCAGGAGAACGCCTACCGCATGCAGAGGGAGTTGGAGGCGGGCCGGCGCGTGGTCGTGGGGGTGAACAAGTACGTGACCGAGGAGCCGCCCCTGGAGGGGCTGCTCCGGGTCGACCCGCGGGTCGGGCAACGGCAGCGGCGGCGCCTGCGCGAGCTGCGGGCCCGTCGCGATGGCGACCGCGTGCGCCGCCTGCTGGGGCGCATCGAAGAAGCCGCGCGGGGCACCGAGAACCTGATGCCTCCCTTCATTGAGGCAGTCGAGGCCCACGCCACCCTGGGCGAGATCTGCGACGTCCTTCGCGGCGTCTGGGGCGAACAGAAAGAAACCCTGACGGTATAGAGCGAGGAGCAGCCGATGGGTGACAAGGAACAACTGCTGGCCCGGGTCGAAGAGGCGCGCCGGAGCTTCCTGGTCGCCGTCGAGGGGCTGACGGAGGAGCAGATGATGAGGCCGGCGGTGGGCGAGTGGTCCGTCAAGGACCTGCTCTGCCACGTCGCCTCCTACGAGGAGATGGCCCTGCCAGACATGCAACGTGTCGCCCGCGGCGACGCCCCGGCGCTGGCGACCTTCGACCTCAAGCGCGTCGACGAGTACAATGCCATGATCATGTCCCTGCGCCGCCACTTCTCGCTGGAGCAGGCATGGCGGGAGCTCGACATCTCCCGCCGGTCGCTGCTGGACGCGATAGGCCGGCTGCCGGACTCGGCGCTGGCCGAGGGGCAGTTCGCCCGGGGCATGCTCCAGATCTGCGCCTATCACGACAGCGAGCACACTGAGGACATCCAGGCCTGGCGAAAGCGCGAGGGGCTGTAGCTCCTGGCCGCCGGGTATGGTCGATCCGGCCCGCGGGCCAAGGGGAGCAACGCATGGGTGAGAGAGAAGCCCTCCTCAAAGACCTTGACGGCGAGTACGAGAGCCTGTACGGCGTCCTCATGAGCCTGAGTGACGCCGACAAGGTGCGCCCCATGCTCGATGCGTGGTCGGTGAAGGACATCCTGGCCCACATCGCGGCCTGGTTGCGTGAGGGAACCAGGGCCCTGGAGGGTCTGGCCCAGGGCGAGCAGGCCGCGCCGGAGAGCCTGAACGATAGCGACGTGAATGCCCGGAATGCCGGCTTCGTGGAGCAGTGGCGCGACGCCTCGGTGCAGGAGGTGCAGACGGAGCTTCATATGGCCAAGGACGCCTTCGCTCGGGCCGTGCGGGTTCTGCCCCAGGAGCGCTTTGCAGAGGGAGAGGCGGCCCGCCGCATCGTCTGTGAGGAGGGCATCGATCACTTCAGCGAGCACGGCCGCCAGATCTGGAAGTGGAAGGAGCGGGGGAAGGTGGGCCGGGCGGTGCCGCCCGGCATGCCCCGCGGGGCCATAGGCTAGCGCATCATGATCAAGAAGGTGCACCACGTCAGCATCGTCGTGCGGAGCCTGGAGGAGGCGTACGGCTTCTATCGGGACGCCCTGGGGCTCCCTTTACATAAGGAAGCGACCGTAGAGGAGCAGGGGGTCAGGGCGGCCCTTCTCACTTTGGGCGACTGCGAGATCGAGCTGCTGGAGCCCATTGACCCGCAGGGCGGCGTGGCTCGGTTCCTGGAACGTCGCGGGGAGGGCCTCCACCACATCTGCTTCGAGACGGATGACATCGAGGCCGAGCTGGCCGGTCTCAAGGAGCGCGGCGTGGAGCTCATCGATCAGCAGCCGCGCCGGGGGCTGGCTGGGCTCATCTGCTTCCTCCATCCGCGGGCGCACCGGGGCGTCCTGGTGGAGCTGGCCCAGCCGGTGGAATAGGAGAGGGATGTGGCGCGTCTCAAGCGGCTCGACCACGTGGTCGTCGCCGTGCGCGAGCTCGAGGAGGCGGCGCAGGCCTGGGAGCGTAACCTGGGCCTGAAGGTGGAGCGCGTCTTCCAGCCGGCCGGCTCGAACGTGAGGCTGGGCAGCCTGCCGGCGGGCAACGCCTTCGTGGAGCTGGCGCAGCCCCTGACGCCAGACCACCGACTGGCAGCCTTCATGGACGAACGCGGCGAGGGTGTGTTCTCCCTCGCCATCGAGGTGGATGACCTGGAGGCGGCGGTGGCTGAGCTGCGCGCCCAGGGCGTGCAGGTGTCCGACCCCGAGCCCGGCGTGTGGGAGGGGACGCGCCTGGCGCGCATCGACCGCGAGTCGAGCCACGGGGTGGCGATCCAGCTCCTCCAACGGCAATAATGGCGGTGGAGGGCCAAAGCCCTCCGCCACATCTGTGGCCTGATCCGTCTATAATGGGGGCGCGGCTGGAGAGGGCCGCGCCTCATTCTAGGTAGAGGTGGGATTGGCACATGACGCAAGAGCGCAAGATCCGGGTGCTCATCGCTAAGCCGGGGCTGGACGGGCACGACCGGGGCGCCAAGGTGGTGGCCCGCGCCCTCCGCGACGCCGGCATGGAGGTCATCTACACCGGCATCCGCCAGACACCGGAGATGATCGCCGAGGCCGCCCTTCAGGAGGATGTGGACGCCGTCGGCCTCAGCATCCTCTCCGGGGCTCACATGGAGCTGTTCCCCCGCGTAATCGAGCAGCTCAAGACCCGAGGGGTGGACGACGCCCTTCTCTTCGCTGGCGGCATCATCCCCGACGAGGACCTGCCGGCTCTTCGGGAGATGGGCTTCCAGGGCATCTTCCGACCCGGCGCGACCACAGAGGAGATCATCGAGTTCATCCATCAGAATGTCCCCACCGCCGGTAGCGGCGGGACCTCCGTCACCAGAGGCAAGCCGTCGTGAGGGCGGCGCGAGGGCCGGATGTGGTGGAGGCTCTCGTGCAGCAGGTGCTGGCCGGCGAACGTCGGGCCCTGGCCCGCGTCATTAGCCTGGTCGAGAACGGCGAGCCCGGGGGCTACGAGGCGCTCCGCCTCCTCTATCCCCACACGGGGCGCGCTCACAGCATCGGTGTGACGGGTGCCAGCGGCTCTGGCAAGAGCACGCTGGCCGGGGCCGTGGCGCGAGAGCTGCGCCGACGACGGCGCAGCGTGGGCATCGTCGCCGTCGACCCGTCGAGCCCCTTCACTCACGGCGCCCTCCTCGGCGACCGCATCCGCATGCAGGAGTTGACCTCGGACCCGGAGATCTTCCTGCGCAGCATGGCCACTCGTGGCTCCCTGGGCGGGCTGGCCTCGGCTACGGCGCAGGTGGTGGCCGTCCTGGACGCTGCCGGCAAGGACGCCGTGCTCATCGAGACGGTGGGGGCCGGCCAGGACGAGGTGGAGATAGCCGGCGCCGCTGAGACGACGGTGGTCGTCAACACCCCCGGCACCGGCGACGACGTGCAGGCTCTGAAGGCCGGCATCCTGGAGATCGCCGACATCCTGGTAGTGAACAAGGCCGACCAGCCCGGCGCCGACACCCTGGTCCACCAGCTCCAGGCCCTGGTCTCCAGGGGCGGCGACGAGCGCGGCATCCCCGTGCTGAAGACGGTAGCTACCAGCGGTGACGGCGTCGTTGAGCTGGTGGAC
>CAZSSQ010000123.1:0-7372 GCA_964609465.1 uncultured Dehalococcoidia bacterium | reverse complement strand
GGTTGGGCGCCGCCGGGCTGGCGGAGGCCGTCCCCGTCACGAGGGAGCGCACGCCGAGGGCGGCCAGGAAGCCCAGCGCCAGCATCGCCAGCGCCAGGCCGGCCGCCACCACCACGGGGATCCGCCTCGAAAGATACGTCTTCATGACTCCCACTCCTTTCCCACGCAGACGGGGGCCCGGCTGTGCGAAAGCCGCTGCCTGCCGATTGGCGAGGACCCACTGGGCTGCATCGCTCCGTCTCCCTACGGAGCGCACGCATAGGTGTTGTGCGGGGCGTCACCAGTGTACCACCCGTGTCAAGTAGGGGCGGTCGGCCGACCGCCCCTACACAAGGGGCGCGCCGCTGCGTGCTATAATGGGCCGACCCTCGAACCTGCCTGTCGGCGGGCAGGCCTGTGGTGGCGGGAGACTTGGAGAGCGATAGAGCCCAGGCCCCCTGGTCCGGCCTCGCTGGCGCTGCCATCATCGTGGCGGCGGGTTTCCTGGGAAGCCGCCTCCTGGGGGTGGTGCGCAGCGTCGCCATAGCCGACAGCTTCGGCACCAGCCCCGAGCTGGGCGCCTACTGGGTTGCCTTCCGCCTCCCTGACCTCATCTTCCAGTTGCTGGCCGGCGCCACCCTGGCCAGCGCCTTCATCCCCACCTTCGCCCGCCACTTCACCCGTCACGGCGAGGACGAGGCCTGGCGGCTGGCCAGCTCCGTCCTCAACCTCGTGGCCGGCGCCACCCTGGTCCTCGCCCTCCTGGGCATGCTCCTGGCGCCGGTCCTGGTGCCGATCATGGCGCCCGGCCTGGGCGAGGACGTAGGCCGCGAGTCGGAGCTGCGGTCCCTGGCCGTGGACCTGACGCGGATCATGCTCCTCTCGACTATCTCCTTCTCCGTCAGCGGCATGTTCATGGGCATCCTCAACGCCCGCCGCCACTTCCTCTACCCGGCCATCGCGCCCATGCTCTACAACCTGTCCATCACCGTCGCCGCTCTGCTGTCCCACAACGTGCGCGTACTGGCGGTGGGGGTCGTAGTCGGCGCCCTGCTGCACCTCATCATCCAGTTGCCGGCCCTGCGACAGGTGGGCATGCGCTACAACCTGATTGCGAAGTGGCGCGACCCGGCGGTGCGAGAGGTGGGCCGCCTGATGTTGCCCCGCGTGCTGGGCCTGGCGGCCTGGCAGTTCAACTTCCTCATCACCGTCTTCTTCGCCTCCACCATCAGCGACCAGGCTATCTCCGCCGCCAACTACGCCTGGCTCATCGTCATGACGCCGCTGGGCATCTTCGGCATGGCCATCGCCACCGCCCTCTTTCCGACCCTGGCCGACCAGGCGGCCGAGGAGAGGTCAGAGGACATGCGCTGGACCGTCTCCAACTCCCTCCGGCTCATCCTCTTCCTTACCCTGCCGGCCAGCGTCGGGCTGATGCTTCTCGGCCAGCCGCTGGTGATCTTCCTCTTCCAGCGCGGCGCCTTCACCGCCGCCTCCTCGGACATCACGGCTTCGGCGCTCATCTTCTACTCCATAGGGCTCTTCGCCCTGGGTGGCACCGAGATCCTGAGCCGGGGCTTCTACGCCCTGGGCGATACCCGCACGCCGGTGGCCTTCGCGGTGCTCTCCATGGTGCTGAACCTGATCTTCTGCCTCATCCTGGTGGTGGCTCTTCCCTTGGAGGTGCGCGGGCTGGCCCTTGCCATGTCCCTGGCCAGCATCGTTGAGTTCTTCCTGCTCTTCCGAGCGCTCAGCCGGCGCATGGGCGGCCTGGAGGAGGGACACGTCATCTACTCGCTGACGCGGATTGCCGCGGCGACGCTGCTCATGGTGGAGGTGGTGGGCCTCTTCGTGGTGTTGATGCACGCCTCTGGGCACCTCAACACCGGCCGCTTCAGCGATGCCTTCGCCGCCCTGGTCGGCGGCGGCCTCATCGGCGCGGGCACCTACTTCCTGACGGCCTATCTCCTGGGCAGCGACGAGATGGGCACCCTGCTGCGTCGCATCCCTGCCTTCCGCCCCAGCCAGCGGTAGGGGACCAGCGGCGGTCGCCTGAAGGACGCAGTGTCTCAAGACGCGGAGAGACCCACGCTGGGGGCAGGCGCTGCGGAGCACATACGCCATCCCGGTACTCTTCTTCCCGGAGCTTCCCGCAGGTGTGGGCCCTAGCCTCTGAGCCTGGCAGGCCCTATCATATAGAATCGTACTCGTGCGTCATCCCGCCGCCTCGTGGGCGGCGCCCGGGGGGGAAGGGGATTGAGATGCCGCATGGCCGACGCTTGGCCGCTTTCCTGGCGTGGCCTGCTCTCTTAGCCCTGATTCTGGCCCTGTCCGCCTGCAAGGGCGGGGGTGGGCAGTCCCCGACGCCCGAAACCACCGGGACCGCCCCAGCAGCCACGGCTTCTCCCAGCGCCGTCCCGACCCGCAGCGGTGAGACCCTGAGCGTCCCCGACATCGTCCGGCTACTGCGCCCCTCGGTGGTACGCGTCCAGACCGAAGGCGCGACCTTGGACATCCTGGGCCGGCCGGTCCCTACCGGGGGAGTCGGTACTGGCGTCATCATTGACCAGGAGGGGCACATCGTTACCAACAATCACGTTGTCCGCATGGACAGCCGCCTGGCCAGCCGCGTTGTCGTCACGCTCAGCGACGACCGCACCGTCACCGCCGAGATCGTAGGCACCGATGCGCCCACCGACCTGGCTGTGCTCAAGATCGATGCCACGGACCTCACCCCGGCCAAGCTGGGGGATGTGAGCCAGCTCCAGGTGGGCGAGGACGTGGTGGCCATCGGCTACGCCCTGGACCTGCCGGGCGGGCCCACGGTGACTCGAGGCGTGGTGAGCGCCAAGGGACGCATTATTCAAGAAGCGTCCTACTCTATCTCCGACGCCATTCAGACGGATGCCAGCATCAACCCCGGGAACAGTGGTGGCCCCCTGGTCAACAACTATGGCGAGGTGGTGGGCATCGACACAGCCATCGTCACTCAGGCCCAGAACATAGGCTTCGCCATCTCCATCGACCTGGCGAAGCCCCTGGTCCAGGAGATCATCGAGAAAGGGTTCGTGTCCCGGGGCTTCCTGGGCATTAGCGTCGTGAACGTGACGGCTTCGGTGGCAGCAAGCTTCGACCTGCCTGTGGACGAGGGCGTAGGCGTGGCCGACGTGGATTCCGGCTCGCCCGCCGACGAGGCCGGCCTGCGCGTCGGCGACATTCTAGTGCGCATAGGCGACCAGACCATTGCCAACAGCGGAGACCTGGTCCAGGCTCTCACCAAGTATCGGGACGGCGACAAGGTCACCGCAGTCTTCTACCGCGACAGCCAACAGCAGGAGACAGAAGTCACCCTGACCGCGCGCCCTCGCTAGCGGCCTGAGCCGGGGTGACGTGCATCATCGAAATGGAGCCCGGCCGGACGGTGCGCTGGCCGACCGGGTGGAAAGCACAGGGATAGGAACAGGGTGGAGTGAGCAGCAGGCGTGTAGCCGCTCTAGCCCTCCTGGGCGCTGTAATCGGTGGGCTCTGGACCTACTCCCGGCGTGAGATCCGCCGCTACGAGAGCCTGGACCTCTCGGAGGTGGAGAAACCGGGGCGTACCGTTTCCATAGACGGAGTAGGTATCCACTACCTGGAGGCGGGCAGCGGGCCGGCGTTGCTCCTCATCCACGGCCTGGGCGCCTCCACCTTCACCTTCCGCAGCATCTTCCCTGACCTGGCTCGCCGTTTCCGAGTAGTGGCCCTTGACCTCAAGGGCTTCGGGTTCAGCGAGCGCGCCGGCGGCGACTACAGCCTTGGCGCTCAGGCAGCGCTGGTGCGCCAGGTCATGGATCGGCTGGGCGTAGAGAAGGCCTCGGTGCTGGGTCACTCCATGGGAGGGGCGGTGGCCATGCGCCTCGCGCTGGCCTATCCCGAGCGGGTCGAGCGCCTCATCCTGGCCTCCAGCGCCAGTGACCTGGAGCTGGGGCGTCGCATCTGGGGCGCCGCCGTCATCGGACGGCTGCTGCCGCTGGTAGCGCCCTTCACCTTCCATAACCGCCGCTTCCGCGAGCTTTCGCTGAAGAGCGGCTACTACGATCCCGACCGCTGCACCGAGGACGTTATCGAAGGTTACATGCTGCCAGCGAGGGTGCGCGGCTACCTGCGTGTCCTGGGCAATACCATGGCCCACTGGCGCCGGGACCCGCCTCTACACCCCGCCGATATCACCCAGTCGACGCTCATCCTCTGGGGAGAGGGGGACCGCTGGCTGCCGCCATCGCGGGGGGAACGCCTGCACCGGCTCATACCGGGCTCCCGCCTCGAGCTGGTGGCGGGCGGCGGTCACCTGTTCCTGGAAGAGCAGCCGGAAGCTGCCCTGCGTCTCATCGAGGGCTTCCTTCTGGAGAGGGAGCCTGCCCGCCGGTAGGCGACGCCGTAGCTCGGGGTCTGTGATTGTGACTGTATAATGAGCGGAAAGGTAGAAGGCCAAGAATCCGCTCCTGGCGGTTCCAGTCATGCCGTTCCAGCGAAGGCGATGACAGGGGAAGGGCCAGATGGCACGAAGAAGTAGCAGGGGCAAGAAGCGGCAGCCTCGGAAGCGCCCGCGCCGTCGCCTCCAGCGCCTGGGCGGCTGGGTCCTGGTGGCCGTAGTTGGCGGCGGCGCCATCGCCATAGCTGTCGCGGCGATCGTGGTTGGCGGAGCCTTTCGCGGAGGCTCCAATACGAGCGCCAGCATACCGGGCCGTACGGTCTCCACCCAGGGCCATACCGTTGGCTCTGAAAATGCCCGCGTTACCGTCGAGGAGTACTCTGACTTTCAGTGCCCCTACTGCGCTCGCGCCGCCAAGACCATGGACCCGAAGATCGAGCAAGAATACGTCGCCGACGGGCGGGTCAAGCTTGTGTTTCACCCCATGGCCCAGATCGGGCAGGAGTCCGTCTGGGCCGCTGAGGCCGCCGAGTGCGCGAGTGACCAGGACAGGTTCTGGGACTACCGCGACAAGCTGTTCGACAACCAACATGGCGAAAACCAGGGCGCCTTCACCATCGACAATCTGAAGCGCTTCGCCGAGGAACTGGGTCTCGATACGCAGACCTTCAATCAGTGCCTCGACTCGCACAAATATGAGGCCCTCGTGAACGCGGAGACGCAGGACGCCGCAAACAAGGGTATCCAGGGCACCCCCACCTTCGTCATCGGGGAGCAAACTGTCGTGGGCCCACGATCATACGACGACCTGAAGACAGTCATCGAGGCAGAGCTGAGGAAGAACCCGTGAGAGCCGCACGCCTGGCGACCGGCGCCACCGAGACTCCTCCCACCGCTGTCCTTGCCCTGGCTGTGCCAGCGCTGCTGCTGGCGCTGGCGGTGGCCGGCCTCGGCTTCAGCAGCTACCTGGCCTACACCCACTGGGCCCACGCTTCCGTCGCCTGCGGCGGCATCGGGAGCTGCACCGAGGTGAACAACAGCAAGTACGCCGAGGTGGCAGGCATCCCGGTGGCCTTCCTGGGAGCCCTCTGCTATCTGGCGCTCATCGCCTCGGCGCTGGCCTGGCTCTGGTGGCGGCCTTCGGGCCTGGCCTGGCCCGTGATGTTCTTCTGGGGACTGAGCCTTGTCGGCACCCTCTACTCTGCCTACCTCACCTACGTCGAGTTCTTCGTGCTGGAAGCCATCTGCATCTACTGCGTGGCTTCCGCCGGCGTGATTCTGGTCACCCTCCTCATCTCCACCGGCTGGATCGTCAGGGAAGCCCAGGCCGAGGAGGAGACGTAGCGGCGACCTTCAGGTCGCCACTGGGCTAGGTGGTAGGGGCGCAGCATGCTGCGCCCCTACAGGTGGAATGCAAAGTCACTCTGGTTATGACCGGAAGGTCGCCCCTACCGATGACCGGTTAGGCGGTACCTCTCAGGCCCAGCTCATCGGCCACCGACTGCATGGCCTTGATGACCTCGCCAATGTGGACGTTCAGATCCACACCCAGCTCCTCGGCCCCCTTGACGATGTCGTCTCGGTTGACAGAGCGCGCAAAGGCCTTGTCCTTCATCTTCTTGCGCACTGAAGACGGCTCCACCTCGAAGATGCTCTTGCTGGGGCGGACCAGGGCCACCGCCGTAATGAGGCCGGTGAGCTCATCCACGGCGAAGATGGTCTTCTCCATGAGGCTTTCACGGCTGACGCCGGTGTGGTCTCCGTGGGAAAGGACGGCGCGGGCGATCTCCTCCGGCCAGCCGCGCTCCCGCAGGATGGTGGCCCCCACGAAGGGATGCTCGTCCAGCGTGGGGTGCTGCTCGTAGTCGAAGTCGTGCAGCAGGCCAACGATGCCCCACTTCTCCTCGTCCTCGCCGTGCTGGCGGGCAAGATAACGCATGGCAGCCTCGACGGCGAGGGCGTGTTTGCGGAGGCTATCGCTCTCAGTGAACTCGCAGAGCAGTTCCCAGGCGTCGGCGCGGTTCATGGTCCCCTCCTTGCTGACAGATCGAAGCGGCGGCCCGGTAGCCGACATGATAGCGCGGCCGATGCTGGACCGCCAGGCCACGTGAGTGACGAGACACATCACCACAGTGTAGTGTCTTGCTTCGGACAGGCGCCGCAGCGTCCGGCGGTTCTTTTAGGGGCTGTGCCAGGCTGATTAAGGGAACGGTCGCGCCCCTATACGGGCTTCTGACAGTGGGATCAGGGGAACGGCTGCCCTACGCTGAGGGTGGCAGCAGCCTCGGTGATCCTGCCTGTCGGGCAGGCGGGCACGCCTGTGTTCCGCTAGAGGCTAGCCCGCCGCTGTCAGAGGCAGGCGCCGTGGAACCGACTGCGACCGGGAGGTGGTTGGCCACGCCCTTGTGCCAGGGTGACCATCGGCTCATGGCAGCCTTCGCGGGCCTGACGACACGGCGCGAGGCGCGGGAGATCCTGCGCCGCTCGCGACGCATCGCCAGCGCCCTCAACGGCCAGTCCCAGGACGAGGAGGCCATTCGGGCCATCTATGAGTTCCTGGCCCAGGAGGGCGACCTGATCGGCGAGTTCGTGGAGCGGATCGCGGCCCGCTCCTTTCAGCGCTGCCCTCCCCCCTCAGACGGTGAGAGCCAGGCGCCGTCCCCTCAGCCTGCCTCCTAGCACCCCCTTTCATCTCTCCCCACGTTGAAGTGAGGCCGCCTGCCGTTGCGGTGGACTGCGCCACCGTTGCGTTGCGGCGCCAGCGCGGCCTATGATGTGGGCCGTGGACAAACGTTAGTTGTCATCGCCGGAGGGGGTATAGTCTGGTGAAACGATTCGTGTTCTTCGCAGCAATCCTCTCGCTGGTCCTCGCCGCGTGCGGTGGGGGTGGCGGGCCCTCCGGGAAGGAGGCGTCATCCGGCCCGGTAAACATCACGTTCTGGCACTCGGAGACGGCGTCGGCCAACGACAACCTGGTGGCGC
>CAZSSQ010000122.1:0-7570 GCA_964609465.1 uncultured Dehalococcoidia bacterium | reverse complement strand
CAAGGATACGATGGCAACTGGCCTGCGAGGCCATTTTAGGGCAAATACCGGGCAAATCCAACCGGATCGGATCAGCTCTCTGCCCCCCACTCTTGGGGGGTGGTTAGAAATGCAGAGGGGCTGCGGTCGACCAGGCCTCGCAAGACGCCCTTGTTAGTGAGCTCAGCCAGGTGGACGCACGGCTCACACAGGCGCAACCCGAGCAAGGCGACCTCGCCCACTGCGAACTGGCGCTCCACCAGGTGATTCAGGGCCATGCCGCGGGTAACGATGTTGCGACGGGCGTCGCCTGGCTCCAAGCGCACATCGTAGCCCCGTGCCAGTACCTCGACGGCCTCAACCTCGATGACGGTGGCCTCAAGGCCGGGGTCGCTTTCTGACCGGCCAAAATGGCGGTCGCCCACTAGCCCCTTCCCGGGAACCGCGCGCCTGTGGCACCGAAATCGTGGGAGCACCCCTGGCAGGTGCCACGTGGATGGACACGACACGGCCGGTGTTCACGTCGCTCCTACCCCACCGCCAGCATGCGCTCCAACGCGACCTTCGCGTAGCGGGCGATCTCGCCGTCTACCTGCACCTGGTTCACCACCCGGCCCTCGGCTGCACAAGGCTATCCGGTGTTCTTTGCTAGGGTAGTCGCCTACGTTGTCAGAGAGTTGTGGGCCATCGTGAGGGAGAACGCTGTGCCGGTGAGCGGCAACCTCGTGATAGTCATGATCTTCGCGCTGGGGGTCCGGCAGGCTGCGAGGCTGGCCTTGTGGATCATGCTCAAGCTCTGGCCCGTGCTGCTAGCACTGGCGGGCGTGGGGTTGACTGTCGCCATTCTGCGGCTAGGGGCGGCGCAGAGTGAGACCCTGGCCAGCCTGTTAACAACTCGCGGATTGGTGCTATCCTCCTGAGGCTCGAGCGAGTAACTACACTCACGAACTTGTGGCAAGTCACTGCGGCTCTCGAATCTGGGAGCAAGTCGCCGAGCGGTGGTGGCCTTTTAATCCGGTGGTTGCAGGTTCGAATCCTGCCGGGGGTACCACATTATCGACTGGCTGGCCAACCAGGCGCTCGACCGGGCCGAGCGAGGGGCCCCTGGTGGCGACCTGCAAGAGGCGGCCAGCGAGGCCTGTGGCTTGCGGGCCATGAGCTGGCGGGCGGTAACCCAGCTCGGCGCTGCGAAGGAGTCTTCGTGGAGAGTCAGGCCGCTAGCCGAACCACGTAGGTAATTCTGGATTCCCTCGAACAAGACAGAGGGCAAGGTCTACCAGCACAACAACGGCTGATATTAGCCTCGCAGAAAACGAGGGCCCGGGTTCCGCCAAACCCGGGCTCTCCATTTCTCCCGCCGGGGGAGAGTCGGCCGGCGAGAGCCTGCTAGGCTGCTTTTCTCCAGCGGCGTGGCACCCGAACGGGTAGCACTCGCACCCTCGGCTCGCGGCCCGCGAGGCGGGGGTCGAGGGCGTCCCGGAGGCCGTCGCCCAGGAAGGTGAAGGCCATCATGAGGGCGGCGATGGCCAGCGCGGGGGCCAGCACCAGGTTGGAATGGCTGCTGATGGCGTCGTAGCCGTCGGCCACCAGCCGGCCCCAACTGGGCGTCGGCGGCGGCAGGCCGAGGCCGATGAAGGCGAGGCCGGCCTCGGCGAAGATGGCAGCCGGGATACCGAAGGTGGCGGTCACGATGACCGGCCCCAGGGTGTTGGGCAGCAGGTGCACCAGGGCAACGCGCAGCCGGCTGGCGCCCAGCGCCTCGGCGGCCCCCACGAACTCCTGCTGCCGCAGGGAGAGTATCTGCCCTCGTACCAGACGCGCAATGTTGGGCCAGGCCACCAGGCCGATGGCCACGAAGATGACGATTAGCGTCCGCGTGGCGCTGCCGGCCACGGACTCCCGGAAGACGCTCACCAGCAGGATGACGAAGAGCAGGTCCGGGAAGGCGTAGACGACATCGGTGAAGCGCATCAGGAGGTTGTCCAGGGTCCGAAAGCCCAACCCCGCGGCCAACCCAACGGCCAGCCCGAGGCTCACCGCCACTATCTGCGTGAGGATGCCCACGCTCAGCGAGACGCGGGCACCGTTGACCAGACGGCTGTACTGGTCGCGACCCAACTGGTCGGTGCCAAGCCAGTGGCGGGCGCTGGGCCCCTCGAAAGAGGCGGTGGCATCCTGCCGGTTCGGCGGATAGCGGTCGATGAGGGGGGCGAAGGCGGCGACAGCGGCCGTGAGCAGCACGAAGGCGGCGCCGGCCATAGCCAGGCGGTTCCCGGCCAGCCTGCGCAGGGCGTCACGCCAGAGCCCTCGCGACCTTGCCTCGGTGGCAACGGCCGGGAAGGGTGTGACTCGGGCCGAATCCAGTTCCCTCACGCCGGCCTCCTCACCGGTAGCGAATCCTGGGGTCGGCAGCGGCGTAGGCCAGATCGACGGCCAGGTTCGCCGTGGCCACCACCAGGCCGTAGAACAGGGTAACCCCCATGATGACGCCGTAGTCGCGCCCAAAGATGGCCGTCACGAAGGCACGGCCGACCCCCGGGATGGCGAACTGGCTCTCGATGATGAAGGAGCCGGTGACGAGGGCAGCCGCCATGGGCCCGGCCAGAGTGAGCACAGGGATGAGGGCGTTGCGCGCCACGTGCCGGAGGACCACCGCGCGCACCGATAGCCCCTTCGCCCAGGCCGTGCGCACGTAGTCCTGCTGGAGCACCTCCAGAGTGCTGGCGCGGGTAATGCGGGCCAGGAAGGCTGTCGGCAGCGCGCTGAGCGCAAGGACGGGCATGATGGCCTGCTTCCACGACCCCCAGCCGATGGTCGGCAGCACGTGAAACGTGGAGGCGAAGATAACGATAAGGATGATGCCAAGGACGAAGTTGGGTGTGCTTGCCCCCAGCGTGGCCAGGGAGACGCTGAGGTAGTCCAGGGCGCGGTTGCGACGGAGGGCGGCGACGATGCCCAGCGGCAGGCCAACGACCACCGACACCAGCATGGCCAGCCCACCCAGGGTAGCGCTGACCTTGATGCCGTCGCCGATGACCTCGGTGACCGGGCGGTCGCTCTGCCGGTAGGAGACGCCCAGGTCGCCGTGGAGGAGGCCCAGGAGGTAGCGCCCGAACTGCTCCCACAGCGGCTGGTCGAGGCCATACTTGCGGTTGAGCTGCTCGACGGCCGCAGGCGGCAGCGGCTTGTCGCGGTCCCAGGGCCCCCCAGGCACGCTGTGCATGAGGGCAAAGGTGATGGCGGACACGAAAAGAAGGACCGGCACCAGCCAGAGAAGGCGTCGGATGAAGTAGGCGGTCATGGGCCCGCACCCGAGGGGTTCTGGAGGGCGGGCCTCGGTGATGTCACCGAGGCCCGCCCCAACGCGTCAGTGGCCAGCGATAGAGACTCCCGGGGAGGCCAGGAAGACATCGCCCCCGACCTCGCCGTCCGTGGCCGTGAAGACCAGTCCCCGCACGTAGGGCTTAACAAGGAAGGCACTGATGCTGTGGAAGATGGGTGCGATTACGCTATCCTCGTCGAGGATGATGCGTTGGGCCTGGTCGTAGAGGTCGACGGATGCCACTGGGTCCTTCTCTGCCGCCGCCTGATCGATGAGTTCGTCAACCCTGGTGTTGCTATACCCAGCCAGATTGCCCGACGCCCCCGTGTGGAACAGGTCGCGGATCCAGTTCTCAGGGTGGGGATAGTCGGCGTTCCAGCCCAAGAAGGTCATCTGGAACTCCCCGGAGCCGACACTCATCTGGAAGGACGGTGGGTCCAGCACCTCGATCTCGACGTTCACCCCCAGGTTCTGCTTGAGCTGCCCCTGCACAAACTCCGCCGAAAGGCGACCAATGTCCTCGCTGACGGTGGCAAGGGCAATCGCGGGGAGCCCCTGGCCATCCGGGTAGCCGGCCTCGGCCAGGAGGCTACGAGCCGCCTCCGGGTCGAAGGAGATGGCCTGCCCGGCCTCAGGGTCAAAGCCCGGCGTGCCGGGCGGGATCCAGCCTGTAGTCGGCATGCCGAAGCCCTGAGTTACCAGGTCAACGTAGGCCTGGCGGTCGATGGCCCGGGCGAAGGCCTTGCGTACCGTCGGGTCGTCAAAGGGTTTCTGCGCGGTGTTGAACAGGAGAGCGAAGGTGGAGAGCTGAGCCTCGGCGTGGAACTCAGGGTTCGCCTTCAAAGTCGCGAGCTCGGCGGGCGGCGCCACCGTGAAGTCGACCTCACCGTTCTGGTAGGCCTGGTAGGCCGCCGTCTCGTCGGGGATAACCAGGAGTTCCAGGCGGTCCAGTCCCGGCTTGGGGCCCCAGTAGTAGGGGTTGCGCTCCAGCACCAGCCGCTGGTTGTGGTCCCACTCGGTGAGCATGAACGGGCCGTCGCTCACCAGGCTGCCGGCCTCGGTCCAGGCGTCACCCAGGCTGTCGATGGCCTCGTGCTTCACGGGATAGCCGGGCCAGAGGGCTATCAGGTAGAGGAAGGTGTTGCTCGCGGCCTTCAACCTGATCTGGAGCGTGCGGTCGTCCACGGTGTCCACGCCGACGCCCTCGCGCAGGCTGGCCAGCTCGCTTTGGCTAGGAGTAAGCGGCTGGTCGGGGGTGCCCAGGGCCGTGTTGTACTCCTGAGCGCCCTCGATGACGTAGTAGAAGCTCTGGTAGTACTGGTTACCACCCAGGTTAGGGTCGAAGAAGCGCTTCAGGGAGTACTCCCAGTCCTGAGCCGTAAGAGGAGAGCCGTCGCTCCACTCCAGGCCGTCACGGAGCTTGAAAGTGTAGGTGAGGCCGTCGTTCGAGATGCCGCCGTTCTCGGCGGTCGGCGCCTCTTCGGCAGCGGCGGCCACTACGTTCAGGTCTTGGTCGAAGTAGACGAGGCCGCGGAAGAGCTGCCGCATGATGCTGATGTCAGTAGCGAAGCCGCCCTTCTGCGGGTCAAGCGTCTCCGGGTCCCCAGCGATGCGAGCGCGGAGGACCTGGGGTACGCCATTCCCCTCGTCCTTGTCGCCCCCGCCACAGGCAGACATCCCAAGGATCGCTGCAGCGAGGAGAGCGAGGAGCGCCCAAAACCTGAGTCCCTTCACCATGGTCCTGGCCATGGTCTGCCTCCTTTCCCACGGCAGCCTTTGAGCCGGCCACACGGCGACTGCTAACCAGCCCTGGCCGACCGGCAAAGGCAATTCCAGTCCAATGCTAGATGTATTTTCGGCAGTGAGAATCGATTTCGGCAGTAGGGGGCGTACTGATTGCTGTGGAGGCTCGACTCCGCGGCGAGCCCACAGCGTGGGGTGGTGCCCGCTCTAGGGAGAGGGCGTGTCGATCGCCAGGAGGCGGTCCAGCCCGGCGGCGTCCGGCAGGATGCAGGCGGCCGCGCCGGGAAAGCAGCGACGGGCCAGCGCCAGGGCAGGCGCCGCCTGTGGAGGGCCCATCTCGACCAAGAGCGAGCCGCCGGGGCGAAGACACGAAGGTGCCTGCCCCAGCAGCCGCTCGATCTCCCGCAGGCCGTCGGGGCCGCCGTCCAGGGCTGCTCGGGGCTCGTGCTCTCGGATCTCCGGCGGCAGCGCCTCCCAGTCCGCGGAGCGCACGTAGGGCAGGTTGGCGACGATGAGGTCGGCCGGCTGAGCGAGGGGCGCCAGCAGGTCGGCCTGGAGGAAGGAGACCCGGCTCTCGACGCCGTGGCGCCGGGCGTTGCGGACGGCCAGACTCAGCGCCTCCCGCGAGAGATCGATGGCCACCAGCACCGCCTGGGGCAGGTGGACGGCCAGGGCAACCGCGATAGCGCCGTTGCCCGTCCCCACGTCCACTATCAGGAGCCGCTCGCGGTGGCAGGCGCGGGCCAGGGCTTCCTGCACCAGGAGCTCCGTCTCCGGGCGGGGGATGAGCGCCGCCGGGGTCGTCTCCAGGTCGAGGCCGTAGAACTCCCGCTGCCTGACGATGTAGGCCGTGGGCTCGTGAGCGAGGCGCCGTGCCAGGAGGGACCTGAAGGCGGCTTGATCTCCGCTGCTCAGGTCTTCCTGGAGGCGGGCGTAGAGGTGCGCACGGTCCAAGTCGAGGGTGTGGCGGAGGAGGACCTCGGCCTCCAGCCAGGCGTCGTCGATGCCCGCGGCCTGCAGGGCCTCAGTGGCCTCGTGCAGGGCCTGGGCCAGCTTCACACGCGTTGCTCCTGCCCGTCCGGCCCGCCTGTCCGGCAGGCAGGCAGGCGGGCCTCGCCCACCGCTGGCCGGCCCGACTCTGTCGAGAGCATCCGGGCCTGCTCGCTGGTGGCGACGGCGTCTATGATCTCGTCCAGCCCTTCGCCGCCCAGCACGGCCGGCAGGTTGTGGACCGTGAGCCCGATGCGGTGGTCGGTCAGCCGGTCCTGGGGGAAGTTGTAGGTGCGGATCTTCTCGGCCCGCTCCCCGCTGCCGACCTGAGTGCGGCGGACCTCGGTGATCTCCTCCGTCTGCTCGCGCTGCCTTCGATCTAAGAGCCGAGCACGGAGCACGGCGAGCGCCTTGACGCGATTCTTGAGCTGAGAACGCTCATCCTGGCAGGTGACCACCATGCCTGTCGGCAGGTGAGTCAGGCGGACGGCGGTGGCCACCTTCTGGACGTTCTGGCCTCCCGGGCCGCTGGCATGGAAGATGTCCATCTTCAGCTCGTCCTCGCGGATGTCGACCTCCACCTCCTCGGCCTCAGGCAGCATGGCGACGGTCGCAGTGGAGGTGTGGATGCGGCCCTGCGCCTCGGTCACCGGCACGCGCTGGACGCGATGAACGCCGCTCTCGTACTTGAGGCGAGAGAAGGCGCCCTTGCCCCGCACCTCGAAGATGATCTCCTTGAAGCCGCCAACACCGCTCTCGTGGCGGCTGAGCACGTCCACCTTCCAGCCCTTGCTGTCGGCGTAGCGGGAGTACATCCGGAAGAGGTCGGCCGCGAAGAGTCCGGCCTCGTCGCCCCCGGTGCCCGCCCTGATCTCGACGATGACGTTCTTCTCATCGCGGGGGTCCCTAGGCAGGAGGGCACCTTTCAGCTCGTCCTCGAGTTGGCCGCGACGGGCAGTCTGGGACTCCAGCTCCTCGCGGGCCAGGGCTGTCAGGCCCGGCTCCTGGCTCTCGTCAAGGAGGGCCCGCGCCTCCGACGCAAGACGATCCGCCTCGCGGTACTGGCGGTACAGCGAGACGATCTCCTCCAGGGAGGCGCGCTCCTTCGCCAGCGCCTGGAGCCGCTCGTAGTCCGAGGCCACCTCAGGGCGGGACATCTCCGCCGTCAGGCTCTCGTAGCGCTCCTCGATGCCGTCCAGTCGCTCCCACATCGCATTCACCAACACAAACCGAAACCCCCGGCTTGGGGGTTTCGGCTCGCCTCGCCGAGAGGATTATACCATACCCGGCGCGCTACGACTGTGCTTGAGGCCCTTCGTTCACGCCCGAGACGGGTTCGTCTCCGCCAGGTGGGGCCGGCCTGAACTTGGTGCGCCGGTCCCAGAGGTCCCACAGCGTCTTCACCAGCAGGTTGTAGACAACACCGACGGACCCGGCAACATAGGCCGACGCCAGGAGGGGGAGAGCCAGGTGCTCGAACGTCCAGCGACCGCCCAGCACGGTCATGAAGTCATTCGGCTCATCCCACGGCTTGAG
>CAZSSQ010000121.1:0-7719 GCA_964609465.1 uncultured Dehalococcoidia bacterium | reverse complement strand
TCGACCTTCATGGTGATTCGCGCTCCCGGCTGCGGACGAAGCGTCCCCTGCGCTTCACGATGCGGTCGGTGCGGTCGTCGATCAGGCCGCCCAGGGCCTCGTTCATGCCCAGGGCGAGGTAGGACATCTCGGCGGTGCCATCGGCTCGGGCCGAACGCCAGCGGCGGACGGCGGCCCGCCCGTCATCCGAGAGGTCGGCGTGGTCCAGGACCTGGGAGACGATAAGGGTCATGATGGACCAGGCTTCGTCCTGTTCGAGGATGACGTACATTTCAGTCCCTGTAGAGGAGGGCTTCTCCGCCAGAGGCGGATGCGCCTTCGGCGCAAGCCCTCCACTTCTTCCTGGAGGCCTAAAGGCCTCCGCTACCTCCCCTTGAAGCGGGGCGTGCGCTTCTCGAGGAAGGCACGCACCCCTTCGGCGCGGTCCTCGGTGGTCTGGAGGATGATGGTCAGGTCCGTCTCGTAGCGCAGGGCCTGCTCCAGGGTCATGTCCAGACCCCGACTGACGGCCTCTTTGGCGTAGCGCACGGCGATGGGCCCGCGGGCGGCGATGCGGCCGGCCAGGGCCTCGGCCTCGGCCAGGAGGCGTCCCGGGGGCGTCACCTGGCTCACCAGACCGATGCGCAGGGCTTCCTGGGCGTCCACGGCCTCGCCGGTAAGGATCATCTCCAGGGCCTTGCCGCGCCCCACGATGCGGGGCAGCCGCTGGGTGCCGCCTGCCCAGGGGATGACGCCGTGGCCGGTCTCGGGGCAGGCGAAGCGGGCTTCTTCGGCGGCGAGGCGGACGTCGCAGGCCAGGGCCAGCTCCAGACCGGCGCTGAGGGCGTCGCCGTTGACGGCGGCGATGACCGGCTTCGGCAGACGGGCCAGGCAGCCGAAGGGGTCGCCCAGCAGTCCCTGGCGGCGCGCCCAGTCCAGGGGCGACTCTCGCTCCGGATCGAACCCAGAGAGGTCCCAGCCCCGGCAGAAGGCATCACCCTCGCCCGTGAGGATGACCGCGCGCACGGCCTCGTCGTCGTTCAGCTCCCGGCAGGCGGCATCCAGCTCCTGCACGGTCTGGCCGTCGATGAGGCTGCCGCGTTCGGCCCTGCGAAGGCGGATGCAGGCGAGGGGACGGCCCCGCTCCAGCACGAGCGTCTGGTAGGCCATAGGCGAAAGGCTTTCCAGGGGGTCAGTGACACACAGCCGAAGGCCCGCGACCCAAAGCGGCCTTCGAGGCCAGAGCGAGGCCGATCGTAGCAGTGGGCCCCAAGGGTGTCAAGAAACTGAGGAGCTCTCTACCTCAGCGTCCTGTCGTGCTCTCTCCAGGCGACCTCGATGAGGGCCATGAGGCTCCCGGAGACCAGGGAGTGGCCGCCCAGCACGACGGGGATGGCCGACCTGGCGGCCCCTTCCGTGAACTCGCGTAGGAAGGGGTCTTCGATCTCACTGGCACGCCCAAGGTCCGACAGAAAGCGATCGGCGCGCGAGGGGTGAAGCCCCAGGTGTGCCAGCAGCACGCGCGTATCGATGAAGGCGGCGTCGCCCAAAGTAGCCAGCTCCTCGAAGAAGCGGGCCAGTCCCACCGCCTGGAGGTGGTAGGCGAGGAGAGATCGGGCGCTGCCCCGTTCGCCCGCGGCGGACACCCGTTGCGCCGCCACCATCCCCCTCTCTTCGGAGAACAGGCGGATCCGGCAGGCCGTCTCCCTCTCCAGGTACTGCCAGACCTGGCTTCCAACCCGTCCCGCCACCAGCACCTCCGCCGACTGGTCGGTCAGTAGGGGGAGGCAGCGCTGGTAGAGCGTCACGTCCAGGTCCAGAGAGCTCAAAAGGCGGGACAGGCGGGGGCCTCCGCCCGAGGCGGATCCGCCCTGACGGGCCCGCCATGGGCGGGTCTGGCCGCCTTCGGCGGAGGCACCGCCGTGGAGGGCCAGCGCCGCCAGGTCCGCAGGCGAGTCTATGTCGAACTGGGTGGCGGCGCTCCGGGGCAGCGGCAGGCTCTCCAGCCCCGCCTGGTCGCGCAGCAGGCGCGGCAGAGCGTTATCGGCCGCCGGCGGCTCCACGGCCAACAGCGCCGAGGCGGGCCGGAAGGCGATCAGGTCGCCGGAGTAGAAGTTGTTGCTGATGACGACGCGCGACGCCGCCCCCAGGCCGGAGGCGATAGCGGCGAAGTCAGAGCCGCGGAGGAGTGGGACGCTGCCTGCCCCGAAGTAGACGACGCTCTCCATGTGGTGCTGCTCGATGAGCCCCGCCAGGCGCCGCCCGAAGTGGAAGGGGCCGCGGTCAGGGTCGACGGTGACGCCGGGGGGAAGGCGGCCCAGGCGATCGGGGGTGTCAGTGGCCAGGAGGGCACCGGCGAAGGCGCCCGTTCCCAGCGCCTCCTCCAGGCTGTCGAGGGCCGCCGCCCGGAGAGCCTCCGCCAGCATCTCCTCGACCGGGGCGCCGCCCACGCCGCCCAGGAAGGCCACCAGCACAGGTCGCGGGTCCGCCGCCATTGCTCAGTCCTCCCGGGCGAAGGTGAGGGCCCAGACGGAGGAGGCCCCGCCCTGCGCCAGAAGAACGCGGGCGCAGGCGTCGAGGGTGGCCCCGGTGGTGGTGACATCGTCCACCAGCAGCACATGACGGCCGGCCACGGCTCCCGGCCGGCAGTCGAAGGCGCCGGCCACGTTGCGGCGGCGGGCGTCGGCCTCCACGGCTTTGGCCTGCGGGGGCGTGTCGCGGCGGCGGACAAGGGCTTCGGCGGCCAAAGGCAGGTCCAGGCGCCGCGAGACCTCCCGTGCCAGCAGGAGCGACTGGTTATACCCCCTGGTGCGCTGCCGACGGGGGTGCAGGGGTACTGGCACCAGCACGTCGGCCAGCGGGGGTATGCCCAGCAGGTAGCGACCCATGAGCTCGCCCATGGGCGAGGCAAGAGTCGAGTAGTAGTTGTACTTGAGGGCATGGACCAGCTCGCGGGCGCCCCCCTGAAAGACATAGGGGGAGCGCAGGCCCTCCAGGGCCAGCCCGCCAGAGGCGGACTCGTCGCAGCGCCGGCAGCCCCAGCCCGGACGCTGCGGCGACCAGCAGCGAGGGCAGCGCGGCGGGTCGGCGCGCGGGAGGGCGCCAGCGCAATCGCCGCACAGGGCAGCGCCGTGGCGCCCGCACAGGGCGCAGCGAGGCGGAAACAGCAGGTCCAGGGCGACCCGCCCCAGGGTTGAAAGGACGGCAGGCGGAGCCAAGTCACCTCCCTTGAAGGCTCACGGCCCGCCTGGGGGCGGGCGGGCCTGCCCACCGTCAGGCGGGGGCAGCCCGCAGTATACCCGCTACTCGAGAGGCCGTCACGCGCTGCGGAGAGCGACTCGAGGTCAGCGGTGCGCTATACTGGATGCGCATCGCTTCTTCGAGCCTAGACGCTACCAGGGAGAGAGCAGTGAGGGTTTCTGTCAGGCTCTTCGCTGGCCTCCACGACCTTGTCGGACACCGGGAGGTGGAACTGGAGCTGGTCGACGGGGCCACCATAGCTGACCTGCGCGAACAGCTCGCCAGCCAGTATCCCGCCGTCGCGCCCCTCATGAGCACGCTGGTCTGCGCCGTCAACGAGGAGTACGTGCCCAACGAGCACCGCCTCAGCCCCGGCGACCAGGTAGCGCTCATCCCGCCGGTCAGCGGGGGCTCTTCCGCCGGATGTGGATCCGGCCCAGGCGTAGGGGCAGAGGCAGATCGATTCCAGGTGACGCGGGAACCGCTGGACCCGCAGCGGCTGGCGAGCCTGGTGCGCCGTGATGAGAGCGGAGCTGTCGCTCTTTTCTACGGGGTCGTCCGCAACCATAGTCATGGCCGGCGCGTCCTCTACCTGGAGTACGATGCCTACCCTTCCATGGCCGTCAAAAAGATGCAGCAGGTGGCAGAGGAGGTCCGCTCCCGCTGGGACATCACGGACGTAGCGATCAATCACCGCACCGGCCGTCTGGAGGTCGGGGAGACGAGCCTGCTGGTGGCGGTCTCAGCCCCCCACCGGCGGGAGGCCTTCGAGGCCTGCCACTACGCCGTCGACCGGATCAAGGAGGTAGTACCCGTCTGGAAGAAGGAGGTCTGGGAGGGAGGCGAGAGCTGGGTGGAAGGCCACCCGGTGGCAGCGGCGGAGGCCGGCGCCCCCGGCTCCAGCGGGCCTGCCCGTCCGCCAAGCAGGCTGGCCGAGGTCGCCCCTGGGGAAGCAGGAGCGCCGGAGAAGGAATGAGGGCCGACAGAAGCGGCCCTCGGAAGAATTGGAGGAGAATTGCTTTAGCTGGCGACGCCGGACCTCACTTTCTCGAAGCAGGAACTACAGTAGACGGGCCGGTCCAGCCTGGGAACGAAGGGCACAACAGCCTCGCCGCCGCACATGGCACAGACGACGGTGGTCATTTCTCGGCTGTTGTTCGCTGCCCGCTCCCGCCGGCGGGTCGCCCTACAGGCGGGACAACGCTGAGGTTCGTTGAGCAGGCCCTTCTCCAGGTAGAAGCCCTGCTCCCCAGCAGTGAAGATGAATTCCACTCCACAATCGCGGCAAGCTATGGTCTTGTCTTCCAGAGCCAATTCCGGCGCCCCCCTTGGCAAGTTTACTCGCGCTCTTCCTCAAGGTCCGCCGGGCGGGAAAGCGGGCCTCGCCGACGACCGACGCGAGCGTTCGTCGGCGAGTGGCCTGGCCGCTCAAGAAGGCCCCGCCATCCCGAAGGGGACAGCACGGACTGGCCTGCTGGTGAAGGCGCGTTCAAATCACAGCCGGGTCACGGCGGGAAGTATAGGCCAGCCCTGAGACAGAGATCAAGGCAATAGGGCGCTATTCTGGCGAAATTCTCACTCGAATGGCCACATTCCTGGAAGCCCTGACCATACCACGCTTCTGCCACCAGTGCGGCGGCCAGCTTCAAGAGCGCCTGGTGGAAGGTGAGGACCGGCCGCGCCTGGTTTGCAGCCGGTGCGGCTTCATCCAATACGTCAACCCCAAGGTGGTGGTCGGCGCCATCCCGGAGCGGGCAGGGCGCGTTCTCCTGATGCGCCGGGCCATCGAGCCCAGTTACGGGGCCTGGACCTTCCCCGGCGGCTTCATGGAGGTCGACGAGACGGCGGAGGAAGCCGCCCTTCGCGAGGCGCAAGAGGAGGTGGGGCTGTCACTAACCCTGGGCCCCCTCCTGGGTATCTACTCCCGCCCTTCCGCCAGAGGCGGCCAGACCCGCCCATGGCGGGCCCGTCCGGGCGGGCCCGCCCCAGGGGCAGGGCCGGGCATTCTGGCGGTGGTCTTCCGGGCGCGGGCCGGCAGGGCGCCGCCCAAGCCGGGCCGTGAGTGCCTGGAGGCGGCCTGGTTTCGACCCGAGGAGATCCCTTGGGAGGACCTGGCCTTCGAGACCACCCGCTGGGCCCTGCGCGACTGGGTGGCCCTCAAGGAGCGCCGCCGCCGAAGCCGCGCCTAGCCCCACCCCTCCTCCGATTGCTACCGGAACCCCCTTGACCCTGCCCTTCCTGACGACGGGGCAGACCCCGGTAGTCCGGTGCCTCTATCTCGAAGATCGCGCTTGCCTTGGTATCGTACATGCGCGATGCCCATGAGTCGGGCAGGTCGTCCAGCTTGCCCCGTATGGTGATGACGGTGGGCAGCTTGGCGTTGTAGCGGTAATTGAGGATCTGGAAGAGCTTCTCCTGGGCCCAGGCCGTTGAGCCATGAACCCCCAGGTCATCCAGGACCAGGTGGTCGCAGGTGCGCAGCCGCTCGGCGGTGGAGGCGGGGACATCCTCGTCCTGGCCGTATGCCGCCCGCAAGGTGTCGAGCAGGTCAGGCACGAAGAAGAACTCGAACCGGCGGCCCGCCGCCTGCCACTCGTGGGCGATGGCCGCCGCCAGGTGCGTCTTGCCGGAGCCGTTGCCGCCCAGGAAGACCAGCCAGCCTTCCGGGTGCTGGGCATAGTTGCGGGCGGTGGTGAAAACGTCGCGCAGGTTGCGGGTCTTCTCCGGCGGCAGCGAGAGGCTCCTCACGTCAAAGTTCTCGAAGGTCATGTCCCGCAGGAGGGGAAGCGAGAGGGCCGGCGCCGCCCCCGGCCTTGGAGAGCGGGTCGCCCCCAGCCGGAAGACGCGGGAGAGGGAGGGGTCGCCGAGGCGGCTGGCCAGCCGTTCGTCCAGGTCCTCCAGATCCAGCGCCGCCGTCACCACCGTGGGCGCCTGGGTGTTGAAGCGGTGGTTGATGAGCTGGAATAGCTTCTCCTGCGCCCAGGGGGTGGCGCTCTGGGCCCCCAGGTCATCGAGGATGAGGACAGGAGCGTTACGCACCTGGTCGAAGAACTGGTCGTAGGCTAGGCCCTCGCTGGGGCCGCCCTCGCCTCCTGCCTGTCCCACACCCAGGGCGGGTCCGCCGGCGGCGGAGGCGGGCGGGCGGGCCGGGCTGTAGGAGGCCCGCAGGTGATCGAGGAGGTCGGGGGCGACGACGAAGAGGGCGGGGCGACCCTGCTGGATGCAGCCATTGGCGATGGCGGCGGCGACGTGGGTCTTGCCGCAGCCGCTGGGCCCCAGCAGCACGAGCCAGCCGTGGGGCTCGTCCGCGAACTCTCGGGCTGCGGCCACGCAGAGGGTGAAGCTCTCCTGGTCGCGCGGGTTGCTGCTGCGACCCGCTTCGATGAGGTTGTCGAAGGTGAGGCGGGCAAGGGGGCCCAGGTTGCTGTAGCGGCGCAGGCGGGCGGAACGCTGCTCCTCGCTCTCCTCGACGATGCAGCGGCAGGGCAGGGCCTTCCCGAAGTCCGGGTGACCCAGGCTTACCGGCGCCCTGACGAAGCCGGCGCCGCCGCAGAGGGGACAGGCCGGCCCCTCTTCGTCAGTGGCGGACCAGGTCCCGGTATTTTCCCGAGAACTGGCCCGGGCGCCTAGCTCCCCCCCTAGTATCTCCTCCAGCTTGCGCATAGTCGGGTCCGTCTCTCTTCCATCGTTCTAGGATGCGTGACACGTATCGCCAGCTTCTCGCGTTGCTGGCGGCGGCTATTTCGAAGGCCGGGCGCAGCCACTCCTGCGGGTAGAGCTCCTCCGCCTCCCGGAGCTCGTCGGCCACCAGGGGCGTGAGGGGCC
Source organism: uncultured Dehalococcoidia bacterium (assembly GCA_964609465.1). GTDB lineage: Bacteria > Chloroflexota > Dehalococcoidia > DSTF01 > JALHUB01 > CAVSBT01. Next base: position 675 of record CAZSSQ010000121.1, on the reverse strand, counting down.
CGATGTTTTCCTCGTAGAGGGCATAGATGCTGCGCGAGGGCTCTACCGGCTCCGCCTCCGGCAGCACGCGCCATTGTGCGATCTTCAGCTCGCCGCGACGGAAACGCTCGGCCGCCCGGCGGTCGTCAGCGGCGTTGAGGAAATAGAGCTCTTGCTTGCCCCCCGGCGCCTGCACCGGCACCGACAGAAGGAAGCCCATCTCCACAAGAGCCGTGAGGCCCCGGTCCAGGGCGGCCCGGCGACCGCCCCGCACAGGATGGCCAGAGGCCCTTTCTAGGAAAAGAGCCAGGTCGCCCTCGGCGGCCAGCTCGTCACGGGTAAAGAAGCAAAGCTCATCCTGCTTGCGGTGGAGCAGGTAGAAAATGTACAGGGCCAGGCCCAGCTCCACCGCGTCGGTCAGCCGTGGCAGCACGCGCGTGAAGAACGCGCTGGGGACGGGGGTCTCTCTGGCGCCCGGCGGGAAGCCGGCGAAGGGGGCTTCGGCAAGCTCTCGCCCAGTCGAGTCGCCTCTGTCGACAGTCGGGCCGACTTCGCTCACACCGGCTCCTCCTCCCGCACCAGCAGGTCCTCGAACTTGGCGATGCGCTGGCGAAAGCGCAGGTGGACGGTCCCGGTTGGCCCGTTGCGGTGCTTGGCGACGATGATCTGGGCGATGCCGGCCGGATAAGTATCGCC
>CAZSSQ010000120.1:0-7776 GCA_964609465.1 uncultured Dehalococcoidia bacterium | reverse complement strand
TGCTACTGCGTCTCCGGGCCCGGCGTGGCCTGAGGCAAGGGTATCGGGTAAGGCCACGGCTGCACGGCGGGCATGGTGATGGTGGCGGGCACGCTCACACAGAGGAAGACGGCCTCCAGGAAGTTCACCCCCTGGAGATCGCTGGCCTGGGGAGCGGCAGGCGCGAAGCCCTCGTACTGGGGGCCGGTCGCTGGCGGCAGCGGGCTCGCGTTGAGCCGCCAGATGGCGTACATGGCCCCCTGCGGGTTGATGGAGCCCACGACCACGCCTACCGGCGTCCCGTCCGGGTAAGTAAGCGCCACGTTGTTGCAGCCGACTACGAGGTCGACCACGCGCAAGGGCGGCGGGACGATCCCCGGCTGCCCCTGATCGGGCTGGGCGACAGCGCCGCCGGCGCCAGCCAGGAGCGCGACGGCCAGGATAGCGAGCAGAAAAAAGACTCTGTTAGCGATGGCCATGTCTCCACCCTCCCATTAGCTTCTGCGCTGCGAGCGCAGCCACGCCAGCACTTCCTCGGCGTGGCCGGCGGGCTTCACCTTCGGCCAGATCTTGGCCAGCCGCCCATCAGGGCCGATGATGAACGTCGCCCGCTGCACGCCCAGGAACTCGCGTCCCATGAACTTCTTGGGGCCGTAGACGCCGTAAGCATCCGCCAGGCGGTGGTCCGGGTCTGAGAGCAAGGCGAAGGGCAGGCGGTGCTTCTGGCGGAACTTGTCGTGCGACCGCAGGGAGTCCGTGCTGACGCCCAGGACCACCGCTCCCTCGGCCCCGATCTCGCTGTTGGCGTCACGGAAGCTACAGGCCTCGGCCGTGCAGCCGGGGGTGTCGTCCCTGGGGTAGAAGTAGAGGACGACGTACTTCCCCCGCAGGTCCTCCAGCCGGATGGTGCCAGCGTTGTCCGATTCCAGCTCGAAGCCGGGGGCAGGGTCGCCCTCCTTCAGATGCGTGGGCATGGTGGAGGACCCCCTACCCCTCGCTCCGGGCATACTTCTCCCCGTCCCAGATGATCCAGCCGCTGCGCTCGATGCCGCTCATCTGGCCAGCCACGTCTAGCTGGGCGCGCAGCATGTCCAGCTCCTCATCTGTGGGGACCTCCAGGGTCTCGACCTTGTCGGCCACCACGGGCTTCTGCTGGCACTCGGCCAGCACCTCGTTTACCGTCACCCAGGGGGCGACGGCGATGAGGCGGAGGCGGCGCTCCTCGTTGTAGTCGTACATGGCCCAGGGGGTGACCACGCGCCAGGGCCCGGTGCCGCGGGGCAGGCCGGCTTTCTCCCGCGCTCCCGGCGTCCCGTCCAGGTAGCCGGGCGAGGAGATGAAGTCCACCCGCTCCACGAACTTCCGCTTCTCCTGGTCCGTTATGACAATGGTCCGCCAGCAAAGGGAGGCTATGGAGTCGGCGCCGCCGGGCCCGCCGAAGCGCCGTACCCTCCCGCCGTAGGTGCCGATGGCCGTCGAGTTGATGTTCCCGTACTGGTCGATCTGGAGGGCGTTGAGGATGCCGTAGTCCATGAGGCCGACCTGGGCGTGGTTGCCGGCCGCGTTCATGGTGGCCCAGCCCAGGGCGCGGTATCCGGCCCGGGCCGAGACCATGCTCATGATGGGGTCGAAGGGGAGCAAGGGCTCGGGGGCAATGACGCCGTCCTCGGTGATGTACTGGGCGTTGGGGGCGTACATCTTCTTGCCCATGAGGATGGCATAGAGGGGGCCGCCGGCCCCGGCCACCCAATAGGTCTTGCCGTCCTCGATCATGCGGGCGACGGTGCAGGTCTGCATCTCGCGCTCGTTGAAGGATGTGGCTCTGGTCATGGCCGGTAGCCCTCCTTGCTGGCGACTCGGCGCTGCATCTCGAGGAGCTTGGCCACCCCCACGTGCTTCTCCAGCATCTCCTGGTCGTTCGCCACGCTGTGCACGTACTTCTCCAGGTAGGCATCGAGGGTATCCGCCAGCGTCGCCACGACCACCTCGATGACGCCGGCGGGGTCCGAGGCGTAGCAGCCGGCGCACTCGCCCGGGTAGGCGCCGAAGGGCGCGTGCACCACGGCGTCCACACAGTAGTACGGAATGGAGGTACGACCCGGATCGCGCCGGATCTCCTCCGAGTCGACGATCTCCTCGGCGGAGACGATGACCTTCCTGGAGGCCATGGCCGTCTCCTGGTGGGCGATGCCGGTACCGAAGACGCGGGCGTTGCCGTACATGTCCGCCTGCTGGACGTGGATGAGGGCTACGTCCGGGTTGAGAGCGGGGACGATGACAGTGGACTGCCCCGTATACGGGTCGCGGATGAGCTTGGCGCCCGAATAGCGGAAGCCGTCGGTGCCGCCGAAGGAGCGCACGGGTAGGAAGGGAACGCCCATGGCGCCGGCCTGGAGACGCAGGGTCATCACCACGTTGCTGTACTCGAAGATCTGGACCCGCCCCTCCTGCACGTAACGGTCGATGGCCTTCCCGAAGAGGAAGAAGCCACAGTCCACCTTGCTGGCGCAGCCGCCTGCTGTGAGGAGGTGCACCGCCACCCACGTGAACTTGCCGGCCACCCAGAGGTCTTTCTTCTTCTGACGGATGACTTCGCGGAGGAGGGTGCTGGGGCCGCGCTGGAGGTAGTTGCAGTCGTAGGCAAGGTAGTCCCCGTCCTCGACGAAGCGGGAGACGGCCTCCTGCGCGGTCATGAGCTTGCTGACCAGGGCCCGCGACTTGTGGTCGCGGACCCACTCCCGGTAGCCGTCGGGGTCGGGCATGCGGAACTCGCCGGTACCCTCGTCCAGGACTTCGATGTAGGTTGGGCTGGTGGCCATGGCTATCCTCCCGGAGTCACTCCCTCCACTATGGGCGGCACGGCTGGCCTCTCGAACCGCCGCCGGCCCGGCCACCGCCGCAGATTCAGGGGCTATGATAGCCCATCGCCCAGGGGTGTCAAGGAAGTCTGCCTGGGCGAGGAGGCGGAATCCCCGTAGGGGCGAGCTCCAGCCATGAGACTGGTGTTGTGCCCTCAGCACCGCTGGGAGTTCAGGCTGTCGATGTACTCGATGAGTTCGGGCAGGCGCCAGATGATGCGGTCGGGGGTGACGTCCTCCACCGTCGCCTGCCGGTACTGGCGGGTGAGGACGGCGCGCATGCCGACCGCCTGGGCGCCCCGGATGTCGTCTTCCGGGCTGTCGCCCACGAAGACGGCGTCCTGGGGGGCCACGCCCAGCTCGGCGAGGGGCGTCAGGAAGAGGGATGGGTGAGGTTTGCGCAGGCCCATCTCTGAGGAGAAAACACCCACGTCGATGTAGGGCAGGGCACCGGACTGGGCTAGCTGGTCCGACAGCACCTGGCCCCGCTGGTAGGTGTTGGACACGACCCCCAGCTTCAGGCCCCTCTCTTTGAGAGCGCGGAGCGTGCCCAGGGTATCGGCCTCCAGGTAGCGGCCCCAGATGTCGGGTGAGAGGATGTCGTCCGTGATGCGGTCGAGGACGTGCTCGGGGGCTTCCAGGCCCAGGGTCGCCAGCCCCTCGGCAACGATGTCGGCGGCCGGCCGCTGGTCCAGGCGCTTGTTCCGGATCACGTCGACCTCCTCCTCGATCCAGTGCTTGGTGACGGCCTCACGCAGGCGTTCGGCGCTGGGGAGAGGCCCCGGCACGGCCCGGCTCAGGCGCCGATGCACACGCCGGTAGATGGTGGGCGCCAGGGCCTCGTTGTAACGGACATCCCAGAGCGTATGCCCCAGATCGAAGAGGACGGCGCGGACGCTCATGTTTCCTCCCTTCTTGGTTCTAGCGCGGCCAGGTGAACTCCATGCCCTCGCTGCTGGCCTCAAGAACGAGGGCACGCTTCTTGCGGGTCACGGCGACCGCTCCACGAAGGGCAGGCTATGAAGGCAGCCCTGACGAGGAACGTCATGACGGCGGCACGTCCCCTATCCAGGTGACGTACGGCAGGTCGTCACGGACACGACGATGAAGTTGGGCATCCGCCGTCACGAACCGGAAGCCGGCCTCCTCGGCGAGAGCCAGGTAGAGGGCGTCGTAGAACCCGACGCGCAGGCTACGAGAAAGGGCCTGCGCAGCGAGAAGGCGGGAGTCGGGGTCCTCTTCCATGTGAATCTCCAGGCTGAGGAAGTGCTCCAACTGTTGGCGGGCGTGCTCCTCGCTGAGGCGTGCCTCCTGCCCAGCCCGCAGCAGGGATCGAGCGACTTCATAGCGGATGAAGTGCGGGGCTGTCAGCGCGGTGACCCCCTGCTGGTAGGAGCGTAAGAGAGCAAGCGACGGGGCCGCGTGTTCTTCGTCCCTCAGGTACCACTTGGCCGCGACGGAAGCGTCAACGACCCAGGCGTCGGCCAGGCTCATGGCGCCTCTCCAGCTCGTCCCGTCCCTCCCGGATCAGCTCGGCGGCGCTCATCCCCAGGGGTTTCATCCTGGCGCGCGTGGCCAGCATCCTCTCGATGATTTCGGTGCGGCGCATCTTGTCTTCCTCCGAGGGCGGCCAGGGATAGGGGAGACGAAAGCCTGCGGTTTTCAAGGGAGCGATGAACGCTTCCAGGTCCTCGCCGCGCACGCGCAGGCCGCGCCCGACGCGCAAAGCCTTCAGCCGTCCAGCCTTGATGTGGCGGCGTACCGTGATCTCGTGCACCTGGAGACGGCGCGCAACCTGGGCCACGGTGAACAAGTTATCATGACTTATCATCACATATCACAGTATATCAGGGCGCTTGTCGCGTCAAGGCGCCGGCACCATCTTCTCCACCAGGTCTATCAGGTCGAAGACCAGGAAGAGGATGACGATCTCGAAGGCCAGCATGGCAACCATGACCAGGATAGCGAGACCGATGGTCGCCACCAGCAGTCGCAGCGTGCCCACGGGCAGCGCCACCATGACCTCCGCGGGCTCCAGCTCAGTCGTCATGGACTCCTCCCTCCTGGCTCCCAGTCTGGCCCTGCCTCCTGTACACCATTCCCACCACGCCCGAGCGCAGCTTGCCCTCCACCCGGTCGATCTTTTCGCTGAGCTCCCGGGGGAGCGCCGTCGTGCGCACGAAGCCGAGTCGCTCGAAGTACTCCGGGATGTCGGTGGTGACGTACACGCGTCGCTGTGGGAAGCGGCGGATGAGCTCGCGAACCACGAGCTCGCCTATCCCCTGGCCGCGCCGGTCCTCCACCACAGCCACGCAGCCCAGCTCGAAGGTGCGGCGGTAGGGCTTGATGCGCCCGAAGGCCACCGTGCGCTCACCCTCCTCCACCACGATGAACTGCTCGGGACGCAGGTCTTCGTTGTCCAGGCGCAGGCGCGTCACCATGTCCTGAATGAAGGGCAGGTCGGCCTGGACGGCTGTACGGATGCGGTAGTCGTGCATTTGCATGTCAGCAGGCGCGAGGGTCTTCATCATACGGGCGGGCTGGGGCGCCGTTCAAGGGCGGTCGGCGGACATAGGGCTGCGAGGCGTGGACATCGGTTGACCACGTATCAACGCGTGGTAAAATGCGACCGGCGCCTGCCGGCCGGCTGGGAGGCCGACTCAGTCGAGGGAAAGAGGGCCCGTGAACGTCTACCTGCTCACCCTCGTCCTGGCTATAGCCATCGCCCTGGGGGCGACGGTCCTGCTCCAGACCCTCTCCGCCACCCGGCTCCTGAAGGGCCCCTTCGGACGACACGCCGCCCACAAGCCGAAGCTGGGCGGCATCGCTATCTTCCTGGCCTTCGCCATCACTCCCTTCCTGGCCTCGGCCATCTCCCCAGAGGCGTCTGAGTTCTTTGCTCCCAAGTCGGGGAGGTTCCTGGGCTTCCTCGGAGCCTGCTCGCTGGTTTTCCTGACCGGCCTCTTCGACGACTGGCGAGTGGCGAGCTGGCAGCAGAAGCTGGTCGGCCAGGTAGGAGCGGCGGTGGCCGTCTATGCCGCCGGCTACCGCATCGAGCAGGTGGCCTTCCCCTGGGGTGGCGCCATTGAGATAGGCTGGCTGGCGCCCCTGGTCACTATTGCCTGGGTCGTCTTCTTCACCAACGCCATCAACCTGGTGGACGGCAAGGACGGCGTGGCGGTGGGCGTCTCCATCCTGGCGGCGGCCACCCTGGCCCAGGTGGCCTCCCACTCCGAGCACCCAACGATAGCCCTGCTGCTGGTAGCCCTGGCCGGCGGCGGCCTGGGCTTCCTGCCCTTCAACCTGCCTCCGGCCTCCTCCATCCTGGGCGACTCCGGGGCGCTGCTGCTGGGCTTCGTTCTGGGCGCCCTATCCATCCGGGGCTCCACCGGCGTCTCCGACGCCTTCTTCATCGGCGTGCCTATCGTCGCTCTGGGCTTCCCCATCCTGGACACGGTCCTGTCGGTGGCCCGGCGCGGCCTGGACCGCAGCCATCCCTTCGTGGGTGACCTGGACCACATCCATCACCGCCTGGAGGTGCTGGGCCTGGGGCCCAGGGGAATCCTGGCCGTCCTCTACGGTCTCTCGGTCCTCTTCTCGGGAGCGGCCATCCTTCTCCACTACGTGGACTACTTCCCCGTGGAGCTGGCCGTGCTGGGAGCCCTGGCCGTCCTGGTGGGAGCCATCCTGACGAAGCTGGGGTATGCGGTCTCCCTCTGGAACAGCCACGGTGTGGTCTGGCTGCGAAGGAAGGCCCCGTTCCTGGAGCCGTCGGCCCTGGAAGTGGCGCCCTCGCCGCCATCGGACGGCGACGGCGCCGACTAGCGCCCGAAACCCTTCGTTCCCTCGGAAGGCCAGCGTTATGGCGTCAAACAGAATGGGCTCTGCCCTGATCCCGCCCCGACCGACGGCGAGACGAACCTCGTAGGAGCCGACCCTGCGTCGGCCCTGGGCTGAGTGGTAGGGGCGCAGCATGCTGCGCCCCTACGGGTGGGATGCAAAGCCCCAGCAGCACCCCGGCGGGCGGAGCTTCAGCTCCGCCCCTACGGGTCCTATCGACGCCGCAGCCGCTTCGCGTTGTTAAGGGCCAGGGTGTAGGCGCAGCGGGCGGCGATGCCGGCCAGTACGGGCCCGTCCAGCAGAAATCCGCGCCGCATGTACTTCCGGTAGTAACGCCACATGCTGCGGTGCCGCTCGATGACGCTCCGGCTGGGGAGGGTGCTGGTGCTGCCGCCGATGCGGTGCACCACGGACACCTCGGGGAGGTAGACCACCTTCCGACCGGCCCGGTGCACCCGCTGGCAGAAGTCGACGTCCTCGTTGTAGAGGAAATAGCCTTCGTCCAGGAAGCCCACCTCGTCGAAGAGGCGGCGGGGCGCCATCCAGCAGGCCAGGGACAGCCAGTCGACCTCGGCGGTGCCGCTGTGGTCGAAGTCAGTCATCAGGTAGCGGGTGGAAATGGGGTTGCGAGGCAAGAGGCGCGTGAGCAGCGAGTAGCGGTTGAAGAAGACGACGCTGAAGGTGGGGAAGCAGCGGCAGGACAACTGGAGAGAGCCGTCGTCGTCCAGGATCCGGGGGCCCAGGATGCCCACCTCCGGGTGGTCACGCAGGTATTGGGCCATGGCCGGGAAGGGGTTGTCCCGGAGCTCGACATCCGGGTTCAGGAGGACCGTCATCGCGCCGCCGCTGAGACGGATGCCCTGGTTGAGGGCTGTCGAGAGGCCGGCGTTGCTGGGTCGACGCAGCAGGCGGACGGAAGGGAACTCCGCGGCCACCATGTCGGCGCTGCCGTCCTGGGAGGCGTTATCCACCACGACCACCTCGTGCTCCAGCCCCCGCGTGTGCTCCAGCAAGGAGCGCAGGCAGCGCTGCAGGTAGTCCCGCCCGTTGTAGCTAACGATGACGATGGAGAGCTCCACGGCCGCTAGCTCGCCTCCTT
>CAZSSQ010000119.1:0-7857 GCA_964609465.1 uncultured Dehalococcoidia bacterium | reverse complement strand
GCTAGGGCGCGCGAAGCACCGGCGCGTTGACACGCCAGGTGGGCCCGCGCACACAGAGGGATTGGTGGAGGCGCAGGCGTGGCGTCTGGTTCCCAGGAGCCTTCTCCAGGCCACGCGCCTCAGCCCGCCGCCATCGCCTGCCGCACCTCTGCGATGGTGACCACCTTCCCGCTGTAGGAGAGGTCGCGGGTGGCCAGCCACAGGGCCGCCTGGGCTGCCGCTTCCGGTTTCTCCCAGGTCGAGAAGTCAATCTCCGGGTTGCGGAACACCCAGCCCTCAGTGGCGATGTTCACCTCGATGCGCAGGGCGTTCACCGCGATGCTGTACTGCTGTAGCTCGGCGGCCAGCCCCTGGGTAAGCTTCTCCAGGGCGATCTTGGACACGGAGTAGGAGAGCATCCCTGGCATCAGCACCTCCGCCAGGTAGGAAGAGATGTTGATGATGCGACCGCCCCCCTGCTCCGTCATGCGGGGCAGGAAGGCCTGGGTGCACAGCACCGGCCCCCTCAGGTTCACGTTTAGCACCAGGTCCCAACGCTTGCGCGGGGTCTGGTGGAAGGGGGCGGGGAAGCTGATGCCGGCGTTGTTGACCAGGATATCGATGCGCCCGAACTCCTCCAGGGTACGGCGGGCCATCTCATCCACCTGCGCCTCGTCGGTCACGTCGGTGGGGATCGCGAGCGCCCGTTGCCCCAGGGCCTGCGCTTGGCGCGCTGTCTCCTCGATGGTGCCGGGGAGCTTAGAGGGGGCGGACTCCGTGGTGCGGGCAGTGACCACCACGTCGGCTCCGGCCCGGGCGAATTCCACGGCTATCGCCCGGCCGATGCCCCGGCTGGCCCCCGTCACCACAGCTACCCGGCCTCGCAGCGGCAAAGCTTCCGACGTCACGGCCCAAACATGGGACATCCGGGGCCCAGGGTCAAGCCTCTGCATTCGCTCCGCCCAAAGGGCCCGGCCTGGGGCGGTTTGAGCCCGCAGCCCTCCAAACAGAACAGCACGCTTCAGGCGCGGCGCCGAAGACATGGCCTCGCCGTGCCGATACTCTACAGGGCGGGATGATCAACCTGCCCAGGCTGTCGGCATGAGCTCAGAGGCAAGGATGTCTGGCCGCAAAAGGACTACGTCGGCAGCAGGTCAGCGGCCAGACCCTAGAGTGAGGGCACGATGACACGACGCGGGCTTATCGTTGCTGTGTCGGCGCTGGCGCTGCTAGCGGTCGCCGGTATTGGCGTCATCGCCGCGGCTTTCCTGGGAGGGGGCGAAGCCGAGTCTGAGAGGTCGACCGTGGTGTCGAGCCCGACGGCTGCTCTTGCCTCAGCCACCGTCACGCCCACAGCTGAGCCTCAGACGCCCAGGCCACCGACCCCGACCACGATAGGCGCTGGCCCCAAGCCCACCTTGACCCCTACGGTGCCTGCGCCTCCGGCGACCCCCACTGCGGAGATCGAACCTCCCGGCCCTCCCGGCCCGCCGGGCCCTGCCCCAGAGGAATCGCCCCGCCCGATGCTGCCGGACCTCGTGGTCCTGAACCTCACGGTCTCCGGCGATCGAGTATCGACGGTCATTGGGAACGTTGGCGAAGGGGCGGTTCCAGGCGGCACCACCGTCGAGCTGATGCTGGACGGCGCCCTGGTGGGCTCCAGCACGCTCTCGCAGAGCCTGGGCGCCGGCGGTAACTTCACCCTCCTCCTCGCTCAGGAGTTCATATATGGGCCGAAATCGACGACCGCCGTCGTGGACCCAAGGAACCTCATCGCGGAGGCGAACGAGGCCAACAACAGCCTGACTCGGCAACTGGAGCCCGACATGCCGCTGGACCTGGCGCTAACGGGGCTCGCCGCCGTGGGCCCCGACGGACACCTCTCGGTGAGCGTGCAGAACAACTCGCCGGTGCCGGCCCGCCAGGTCACGGCGCGTCTCTCGGTCTACCGCTTGGACTCCAGCAGCCCGCTCTCCGTCACCATCCACCAGCTCAACATCGAGCCTCAAGGCACCACTACGCTGGCTCCCGGTCCGTCTGCCGTGCGCGGCCTTTCCCTGCGAGCGGTGCTGGAGCTGGTGGGCATCACAGACGGCAACCCGGCCAACAACGAAGTGCGGTCCCTGATCCCGTAGCCTTAGCACGCTGGGGCCGCGGCAACACAAGAGGCCGGTGCGCGAGCTCAGGGGCCCGCGCACCGGCCCGATCTTGATTCCTCTCTAGCGATGCCTGTTACTGGCCTTCCGGGAGGCTGGGCATCTCTTCGCTGACGGGGTAGGGCGGCTCGAAGTCATTGTCGGAGACATCGTGGCTGAAGTCAGTAGCTTCCATCGTCGTTTCCACGCCCCCTACGGTCTCCTTGCTGAACAGAGGCACGCCCTCATTGCTCAGGCACATTTCGGCCTCGCCCTCGATATCAGGCGATTGGACCGTGTAACACTTGGCGTCCTCGCCCGCTATCTTGCGGCTGCTGGTCGACACGACATCGATATTGGGGTCGGTCAAGGTCTTCTCTAGCTCAGCAGCCATGTCGGTCACCCCCGCACCCTCACCGCTGGGCATCGCGAAGCAGGAGCCACCTCCGCCCGCCTCGGAAGCATTGGTGCAGTAGTACAACGTGTCGGGACGCACGATCACGATAGCGCTCATCTGCTGGCCCTCGACCTCCTCCACGATGTCCGTTCTTAGGTTGTCGCCCTTCTTGTACAAGGTCATCGACCCCTGAGTGCCAGCGGCCTCGCCACCACTGAGCTGATATGTCACCTTGAAAGTCGACTTACCGAACTTCTCTGCCAGGTCAGCAAACTCGCCACCCCCCTCCGCGGCCTCGGGAGTCTTCTCGACCGTAGGAGTCTCCCCAGCCTCGGGCGTCTCCCCAGCCGGACTTGTAGCCGCCGGGGCTGTCGGCCCACTGGGCTTCTCCTCTCCCCCACCTCCACAGGCCCATGCCAGCAGCGAAGAGATAACGACAAATGACAGTACAAGGAGCCACCTGGAACGTCGCATACCACCCCTCCTAACGAGAATACCGGCTCCTGCCGGGACACTCCAATCGGCGTCAGGACCGCGTCACGCGCGACGCCTCGTCCCTGCCGCTGACTCTAGGTCGCGAAAGGCCGACCGTCAAGTGTCATCTCCACGGAAAGGGAAGAGAGCCGGCCCGAATACCGGCCCAGGGCCATAATCCACCACAGTAGTTGACCCCGACAGGACGCGATGCTACATTGGGCAGCGAAGACTATTGGTAAAGGCTTCTATGCCTTTTCGCATGCGGCCAGGTTCTGAGATGGCACCAGAAGAAAGATGGGCGATAGCGCCTTACGGGCGCTATCACCTCTTTTAGGGGGAGGCCGGTGCGCTTTTCGCTCATTCCCAGAAACTATCGTTTCTTCGACCTGCTCCATGACAGCGCCAAGAATCTCGTCGAGACCGGTGACGCTCTGTTGGACCTCATGGAGCACTACCAGAACGTTGAGATGAAGACTGCCCACATCCGTGAGCTGGAGCACAAAGGGGACGCCATTACCCACGAGATCATGGCACGCCTGCACAAGACCTTCGTGACTCCTATCGAACGGGAGGACATCGCCCGGCTGGCCGACCGCCTGGACGACGTGATGGACCATATCGAGGAGGCGACCGCGGCGATGAAGATCTACGAGGTGTCGGGCCCGACGACCTTCAGCGCGGAGATGGCGGACATTGTGCGCCTGATGACCGTCAAGGTGGAAGAGGCGATATCGCGCCTGCCTGACCACCGCCGCCTGCGGGACATCCTTCCCTATTGCGTGGAGCTCAACCGCCTGGAGAACGTCGCCGATGACCTCTTCCGCAGGGCGATGGCCGAACTCTTCCACAGCGAGATCGCCCCAGCAGAGATCATCAAGTGGCGTGACATCTACCGCCAGTTGGAGGCGGCCACGGACCGCTGTGAGGACGTCGCCAACCTGCTGGAGGGCATAGTCCTCCGGCATGCCTGATCATTCGCGACCTTTCTTAAGCCTGGAGCACAAGGGGTCCCGCCGGCCCCTTGTCGTTGTGTAACGAGGCGCCCGGCCGGGTGGACACTAAGCTCGCACTCATAATCTTCCTCGTCGGCGTTGCCCTTCTCTTCGATTTTCTGAACGGCATGCACGATGCCGCCAACTCCATTGCCACCGTTGTCTCCACGAGGGTCCTCAGCCCGCTACAGGCGGTGGCCTGGGCAGCCTTCTTCAACTTCGTGGCGGCCTTCTTCTTCGGTGTCAACGTCGCCAACACCATCGGCACGGGCATCATTCACACCGATATCGTCAATGAACATGTGATCTTCGCCGCCCTCGTCGGTGCCATCGTCTGGAATGCCCTGACCATCTACCTGGGGCTGCCCGTCAGCTCTTCTCACGCCCTCGTGGGCGGGCTGGTGGGAGCGGGGCTCGCGTACGGCGGCCCGGACACCCTCATCGTCGGCGGAATAAGGAAAGTGGTCATCTTCATGGGCCTGGCTCCGCTCATCGGCTTCTCTGTGGCGGCGCCCCTCATGGTTGGCGTGCTGTGGCTGATACGCAGGATGGCCCCTCACACGGTGGGACGCGTGTTCGGGCGCCTCCAGTTGGTCTCGGCCGCTGCCTTCAGCCTGGGTCACGGGACCAACGATGCCCAGAAAACGATGGGGATCATCGCCGTGCTGCTGTTTTCCACCGGCTACCTGGGGGATAGCTTCTACGTGCCCATCTGGGTGATCCTGGCTGCCCATGCCTCCATCGCAACGGGCACGCTGATGGGCGGGTGGAGGATAGTAAGAACGCTGGGCATGCGCGTTACCGAGCTCCGGCCGCACGGAGGGTTCTGCGCCGAGACGGCGGCGGCGGTGACCCTCTTCGCCACCGCACATGCCGGCATACCCGCGAGCACCACTCACACCATCACGGGCGCTATCATCGGCGTGGGGTCCACGCGACGCCTCTCGGCCGTGCGCTGGGGGGTGGCGGGAGACATTGTCACCGCCTGGATCCTCACCATACCCGGCGCTGCCGTCGTATCGTTCCTGACTTTCTACGCCACCAAGCTCCTCTGAGCCCGTGGGAAGCTCGGCGGCCATGCCGACCGGCGTCGAGGGCCGTGGTCGGCTTCCGGCTCCAGACCCGGGGCACCGGCCGCGCGGCGCGGTCAGGCGACGACGGCGCTGGCCTTCCCCACGATGACCTTTACCCCATCGGGCTTCTCGCACCAGACGTCCAGGTGGGCCCGCTGCCTTGACCCTTCAGGCGTCAGCTCGCGAACGAGGCCGCGGCTGATAACCGTGTCGCTGCCCCAGACGATGTTCACCAGGCTAACGTCCATCTTGCCGCCGCAGTACCAGCCGACGCCAAAGCGGCGGGTAAGTAGCTCCGAGAGGAAGCAGATGGGCATCATCCCCTGCACCACGATGTCCGGGAAGCCGAGCTTTCGCGCCTCCTCGCGGTCATTGTGGTAGCTGCGCCGGGGGCCTGAGAACTTGTCGCACATCTCCTGGGTGATGGGCTTGACCAGGGGTGCCAGATCCTCCAGAGCCCCCTCCAGGGGAATATCGAACCGCCGCTCCGCCGACTTCTCCCGGTCCTTGTCGATGACCACCGCCGCCGTAGGTGCGGGGTCCCGGAGGAAGGACTGGTGGGTTCGACCCCGGCTCAGCACCAGCCCGCTGTGGTCGGAGAAGGTGACCTCGTTGACCACATAATCGCGGCCGCGCCGGCTGTAGCGGTCGGTGATCAGGCAGCGGGCGATGACATGGTCGCCGACCATCATAGGGTGATAGATCTCCCACTCCTGCTTGGCGTGCAGGTTCCCGTAGGAGCTCAGGTACCAGCCGGGGAACAGGTAGACCTCCGAATGACGGAGAAGGGCCGGCGCGACCGGCCCGCCGAAGGGCGTGTCGCCGGTGTACCACGGGTGGTGGTCGCCCGTGGCGGCGCAGTAGTAGGCGACGAACTCCGGCGTCACGTCAAACTCGTGGGGGTCTCGCTGGAGACCGACGTAGACTTCTTCCTCCGCTACAAGCTGCACCATCTTCCTCCCCTTCAACTGCATCGGACTGTCGGACGCGGTCGAATTCTAGCAGAGCGCGGGGACGGTGGGAAACGACGCCGGGCCGGGGCCATGCCGTCGTTGACCGTCGAAACAGGCGATGGCACACTGGAAACAAGCCCGCCTGCCGCCGGGCAGGTTACCGGCGACCGCGCCCAGAAAGGGGATTGCCAGAATGGAGTACCGTGACCTCCTCTATGCCAGGGATGGACACACCGCCACCATCACCCTCAACCGGCCCGACCGCCTGAACGCCATAAGTCTGGCCATGCTGGAGAGTCTATCCGCAGCCCTGCGGCAGGCCGATGCAGACCCGGAAGTGCGCGTCATCATCCTAACGGGCGCCGGTCGTGGGTTCTGCTCCGGGCTGGACCTGAAGGATATGGGCGGCCTCTTCGCCGGCGGGGGCCCGGCGGGTGCCGGCGGTCGCTTCGACCTGCCTAACAGCCCGCCCGTGGTCCTGCACACCACCGACAAGCCGGTGCTCTGCGCCCTCAACGGCGCTGCCGTGGGTTACGGGCTCGACCTGGCGCTCGGCTGCGACATGCGCATCGCCTCCGACCAGGCAAGGCTAGGGGCTGTCTTCACGAAGAGAGGCATCGTGCCCGAGAGCGGCGGGTCCTGGCTGCTGCCACGGCTGGTGGGCTGGGCGAAGGCCTCCGAGCTCGCGTTCCGAGGGGTCATGCTCAGCGCCGAGGAAGCGCTCAAGCTCGGACTGGTGAACGCTGTCGTCGCCAACGAGCGCCTGATGAGCGAGACGCACGCCTGGGCAGGGGAGATCGGCAGCAACGCCCCTCTGGCTGTGCAGGCCACGAAGCGCATGATGCGGTTGGGGCTGGAGGAGAGCTTCGAGGCCAACGTTCACCACGTCTTCCTTCAGCTTCTTCCCCTCTTCGCCAGCCAGGACTTCAGGGAAGGCGTTCAAGCCTACCTGGAGAAGCGGGAGCCCCGATTCCAGGGACGGTGAGACCCGACGAGGCTGCCTTGGGGTTCGCCGAGCCGCTAGCGCCTTCTCCAGGTCGTGCCGCTAGGGCTGTCTTCGAGGACGATTCCCAGGACGGAGAGCCTGTCGCGAATCTCGTCCGCCAGGGACCAGCTCCCGGCGGCGCGCAGTTGTGAACGTAGGTCGACAAGAAGCTCCACGAAGGGCGCTACGCTCGCCACTGCGTCGGTGGGGGAAGGAGCCAGCCGGCTGCTCCAGGCGATGAGCAACTGGCGCAGGCCGGCGCAGGCCTGCGAAATCAGGCTCTCCTCAACCCCGGCCTCCCGTGCCTCATCCACAGCCTTCGCCAGATCATAGACGTCGCTGGCCAGATCAGCCAGGTACAGGTATTCGTCAGTTGTTGTAGCAAGCTTCTGGCTGGCCTCACCGACCTTTTGCAGCAGAGATTCGCCCGCCCTGGCTGCAACCCTCTCGGTGTCATCGAGACCCGAAGGAAGCCGCGACGGGCTGCTTGGGGCAACCGCCTGAGTGCTCAAGCGGTCGAGGCTGAAGGAGCTGCCCGCCTCGAACTTCTCCTCTCGCCCATTGCGGCGGATCGTCACCTGGCCGGCGCCCATCACCCTGCCTTCATTTCTCCCGAGGTCCAGGATGCAGGCGGTGTACTCGTCTACCCCCAACACTGCGGTCGAATCGGGCAGAAGACTCTCCAACACATCAAAGCGAGGTTGACCCATGAAGCAATACCGCGTATCGAACGTCGCCCCTTCCGCGTTGTTCCAGTGGCTCAAGATGGCCAGGTCAAGGCCGTAGCGAGCCAGCAGGTCCAGCCCTTCCACCCAGTGGGGCTCCTCGCCGACCTTGTAGATCTCGTAGACCGGCAGAGTGTACCG
>CAZSSQ010000118.1:0-7881 GCA_964609465.1 uncultured Dehalococcoidia bacterium | reverse complement strand
TCTTTGCCACCCGCGCCCCGTCACGCCCCAATCCTATCGGCCTCTCGGTAGTGCGCCTGCTTGAGCGACAGGGCAACGTCCTCAAGATCGCGGAGGTGGACATACTCGATGGTACACCCCTCGTCGACATCAAACCGTTCGTACCTCACTTCGACCATCGAGACGAGGCCACAGTGGGGTGGCTGAGCAAACGGCTCAAAGACAGTCTACGCCTCAGGGCGGACGACCGCTTCGGGGAATGACTGGGGGGAGACGGCCGAAGGCATGCCGGGACTACATCCTCCTTTCTTGGAAGAGAATCGTGGAGTATCTCCCCCCGTAGAGGGCTACGGAACGTGCTGACGCATCCTAGAGTGGGACTTCTGACCTTTGCGAGAGTCGAGAGTGAGCAAGATAAACACACAGACGGTGCCGGCCGGAGGGATGGGAAGAGGCCCGGCCTTTCGACCGAGCCCTCGCGCGAAAGAAATACTTGGAGCGGGAAACGGGACTCGAACCCGCGACCCTCTGCTTGGGAAGCAGATGCTCTACCAACTGAGCTATTCCCGCTCGGTCCGGGCCAGCAGGCCCGACGATAATGTACACCGGCGGCCCCAGGCCGTCCAGCGCCCCATTCGTGGCTCTGGCACCGGCTCGGCGCCGTTACAGGTGGCCGCCCCCTACGAGCGGCGAACCCCAGCATTCAGGCGGCTGAACCGCCCGGCGTCATTCAAACGGCTGCTGGAACCGCTCGCGGTGGGCTACCTCAGAGAGCGCCTTGCGCTGCTTCTTGCCCCGGCCATAGGCCTGCGCCGGATAGCCAAACGGGACAACAGCCAGCACGTCCAGCTCATCCGGGATGCCCAAGAGCGACTTGACCTCGGTCAGCCCGAGGAAGCCTACCCAGTTCGAGCCCACCCCTTCCGACCAGGCTGTCAGGATCATCGATTGGATCGCGCGGCTCGCATCGGATACCGCGAACCTCGTTTTCTCAATCGCCACGACGACCGCCACGGGTGCCTGCGCCACATACGGCCCGCTTGGCGCCAATTCTCCCATCTCTCGTATCGTGCTGCGGTTCTCAACGACAATGAAATGCCAGGGCTGGCCGTTCATGCTGCTCGCGGTCAGTCTCCCGGCTTCGACTATGCGGCGGACGGTGCCTTGAGGCACAGGGCTATCCCGGTAGTTGCGCACGGCCAGTACTGTGCGCACGGCGTCGAAGACTTCCACCGGCCTGCCTCCTTTCTGAACGTTCAAGGCCCTGAAGGCCGGCTCAGACGTGACCCCACCACGCCCAGGGCCAGGAGAGCCAGCCCCAGCGCGGCGAAGGCGAGCCCATTGCGCATAGGCAACCATGCCGCCTCCTTCGCCAGGTCCAGTAGCTGGACAGTGATGTAGTCATCCGTCCCCCAGTCGGCGAGACCAAGCACGAGGCGAACAGCCATCGCCAGGAGCAGGAAGAGCAGCGATGCCACCGCGACGGCGCCGCCCAACGCGCCAAGGCGGCCGTAACCCCGCGTGACAAGGAGCAGGGCGCCCGATAGCACCCCACAGACCAGGGCCAACACCAGGGTCGCCCAGCGGAGGGCGTCGTGGTTTCCGGCCGTGAGGAATCCCAGGCTCATGCTGACGGCTCCCTGCACGGACAGTCGCGAGGCGTCCCCCGACTGTCCTTCCTCGCGGAAGGCTGCCGACCCCTCCTGGTAGACCTGCTCCGCCGACCGTTCCAACAGCACGTCGCGTACCTCGGCGGCTGGGCGCTGAGCCTCCTCGGGGGATAGGGGTACGTCTAGCGGGTAGTCGGCCAGCGCCAGGGGTTCGTCCGGCGAGACGTCTGCCTGCTGGCGGAGAGCCGCGCCATGCACCGCCAGCAGCGAGTCGATCTCGGTCAGACTGGCCACGGCGCGGCGAAGGGCGCGATGGGCGGGGCCGGGCGCCGTCAACTGTAGGAGGTTGAGGGCCACGAGGAGGGCCAGCAGTGCCATCGCCAGGCCTAGAGCCGTAACGACCTGCGGGGCGTGGCGACGCCATCCGAACAGCCCGCCGGTCGCAGCGTCCTGGTGGAGACCTCCTCCCGTTTCGATGGCGTCCTTCCCTGGGCTCATGCAGTTGGCTGTGGCGATCGCTCTGGGCTGCTGGCCGGCACCACTGCAGTGCCCGCCACCCGATCGTGAAGGGCGCGGCGCCTGCCGTCCAGCACGACGGAGCCGGTGGCCAGGAAGGGAGCGGCCAGCGACAAGAACGCCAGGGCGAAAGTGACCACAAGAACCGCCGCGCTAACGGTAAGTGAGGTGAGGATCGCCCCCGTCAGGACCCAGAGAAGAGCCAGAAAGGGGTGGAAGAGCAGGGGGTGCAGGAGCAGCAGGCGGACCAGTGATGTCCAGAGGCCCAGCGGGCGCCCATCCTCGCGCACTACCTTGATGTCGGCGACGTACTTGCCCACCGTCTGGCCCCGCCAGCGGCAGAGGACGACGTTGAAGGCCAGCCACAGGGGGATGACCGCCATGACGATGGCCAGGATGGCGTAGAAGGAGGAGTCAGGTGGGTCCTCTTCACCGAAGTCGCTGGCGATGAGGAGCTGGAGGCCAGACACCGCCAGGAGGACAAGAGTGAAGGAGAGGAGAACGACGCTGTCCACCAGGAAGGCCAGCAGCCGTGCCTCTAGCCGGGCTCGCCTTAGAGTGGGGACGGTAGCGATGGCGGTCACGCGGCTCCCTCTCCTGCCGACCGGCAAGTGTGGCGCTTCGGGGGCGATTATAGCACGGCCCCTCGCTGCCTCCTAAGGGCCTTCTGGTGGTTGCCGCTCCATCGGGGCCGGTGCTAAGTTATGTCCACCGCCGGAGGGCCCGATGTCAGACCGCCGGTCCCGCCTAGTGGCTTTCGTCGTCGTCCTGGTCGCCGTGGGGGCGGCCCTGGCCGGCGGCTGGCTGGTCACCGCCGCCATCGACCTGCCCACCGGGCCCGAGGACTACAACCTGGTGCAATGGGAGGTGCGCCACCTCCCCAACAAGTGGCTCTACCAGATAGGTATCCTCGTCCGCGGTGGGCCGGACGAGGCGGAGAAGACCCACCGCCTGGAGCGGTTCCTGGCCCTGAACGCCGAGATCACGTCGCTGGAGGAGCAGGCGGCCTCGACTCAGGGCTCCGATGCCTCGGCTGGGGACAACGCAGCCAACCTCGACGCGCTTGCAGCGGCACGCCGGGAGCGAGACCGGCTGGAGAACGTCGTGGAGGCCGTCCTGGAAGAGCGTGTGGCCCGCGTGGCCAAGGAGGTGGGGCTGGAGAGCTCCTTCCCCTTCTTCCCGCGTGCACGGTGGCTCTTCCCGCCCGTGGACTTCGAGTTCGCGGCGCCGCCCGACGTGCTGGCCATCTCTCCCCGCGACCGCATCTACCTGGAGAGCACCCGCCTCCTCAAGAGCGACCTCACCCTGGAGGAGATCGACGACGTGGAGCGGCGCTGGGAGGCAAAGGGGGTGTCAGCACTGGTGGCGGGCCTTGGCGGCGTGGGTACCTATCCCAGCGCCGTGCCCCTCGACGTCGATTACGGTCATCTTCTGGAGATGGTGGCCCACGAGTGGCTGCATCAGTACCTCTTCTTCCGCCCCCTGGGCTCGCGCTACTTCCTTAACCCCACCCTCGCCACCATCAACGAGACCGTGGCCGACATGGCCGGCCGCGAGCTGGGGGCGCTGGTAGCGGAGCGATACCCCCTGTCGGCAACCTTGCCTGCCGAACAGGCAGGCGCACGAGCAACGCCAACGCCTAGCGCCGGGATTGACTTCAACCAGGTAATGAGGGAGCTACGGTTGGAGGTGGACCGCCTGCTCGCCGACGGGAAGGTGGCGGAGGCGGAGTCCCTCATGGAGGACAGGCGCTGGTTCCTGGCCGACCACGGCTACTACATCCGGCGCATCAACCAGGCGTACTTTGCCTTCCACGGCCTGTACGCCGATACGTCGGCCTCCAGCAGCCCCATCGGTCCCAAGCTGGACGAGCTGCGGCGGCGCAGCAGCTCCCTGGGCGACTTCATCCACACCGCGGCCCGTATCACCAGCGAGGCCGATTTGGACCGCCTCCTCGCCGGCGGAGGCTAGCGCCTATTCGACTTCGATGCGGCGGCGTCGCCGGCTGCGGGCGCCTTCCTTCTCCTCCAGACGCTCCAGGGCCGCCTCCACCATGCTGCGCAGGGCCAGCAGCGTTTCCCGTCGGGCCTCCAGGAGATGGCCCCGGGCCTCCGGGGAGAAGGCCCGGAAGACGGGCTTGCGGATGCGGAGGCTGAAGCCCTCCTCCGGCGAGTACTCGCACTCAAAGAACTTCTCCGCCACGGTGGCCTCCTTCTGCGGGATGGGAGTCTACGATTCCGGCCGGGCGAAACGGATGCTCAGCCGGTCGTCCTCCAGCTTGGCGCCCCGGCTCTCCATGCCCACGAGAGCGCGGGGCAGGATGATGTTGCGCTTGAAGTTCCCCACCTGCACCACCAGTTCGTCTCCCACCTGCGAGAGACTGATCTCTTCCTTCGTGACGAAGGGCACGGTCAGGGTCAGCACGTACTGGCTGTCCTCCTGGCGGATCTGGTGGATCTGGCCCTGGTGGAGGACGGCGGTCGGGTCCAGGGCGCCGTACACCGCCTCCCCGAATCGCTCCAGCATGGCCAGGCCCATCACCTCCTGCTCCATGAGAGGCGCCTTGAGGATGGGCAGGGGCGCGAAGGCCTCCTCCACCTGCTGGTAATAGCGCTCCTGGGTCTGCTTCCAGGCCTGGAAGTAGCTGTCGCTGACCGCCTCGGGGATGACGCGGTTGCAGACGACCAGGTCGGTGGCGTACCCGTACAGGTTCAGGTAGGTGAACGTGCGCTGGGCCTCCTTGATGACCATCTTCTCCGGGTTGAGCACCAGTCGCACCGAGGACGTGGCGGGGTCCGTCAGAATGCCGCGCATCTCTTCCAGCTTGGCGAAGAGCTCCTTGACAGCCGAGAAGACCTCGTCGTCGGGCAGGGGGAGGTCGGTGACGCGACGCAGGACGGGCCGGGCGATGCGGGCCGCCACCCTCTCGAGGGGGAAGATGCGGTGCATCCACCAGCGGGCCACGTCCGGAAAGCTCAGGAGGCGCAGCGTCTCCCCCGTCGGCGCGCAGTCGACGACGATGACGTCATACTCGCCCTGGTCGCAGTAGTTGACTAGGTGTAGGAGGCCGGCCAGCTCCTCCATGCCGGGGAGCACCGCCATCTCCTCCGCCACCACCTCGTCCAGGCCGCGCCAGGCCATGAGCACCTTCAGCCAGTCCTGGAGGATGCCCCAGTGGCGGTCGATCTCCCGGAAGACGTCCAGCTCCTGGCCCCAGAGGTTGTCGATGATGGGGACCGGCTCGCCGCCCAGGGGCATGTCGAAGCTGTCGCCCAGGCTGTGGGCGGCATCGGTGCTCATAACGAGGGTGCGGTAGCCCAAGTGGGCGGCCCGCAGGGCGGTGGCAGCCGCCACGCTGGTCTTGCCCACGCCCCCCTTGCCGGTGTAGAGGATGACGCGCATCTGCGAAGATTCTCCGGGCCCGGCCCAGCCGGTGTGCACCGCCGCTGTCGGCAGTGCGGCACCACCGGCGAGAGGCCGGTAGATGGCCGCTGGGCACATACATTATAAGCCCTACCGGCAGCCGGGCGGCGGAACGCGCGGCCAATTAGCCGGCTGATGATCGCTAGGGGAGCCTCTAACGCCCTTCATGACCATGCCACGGGCGCATGACGCGGTTGCCTCCCTCGTAGCGGCGACCTTCTCCGCCGGACGCGGACCCGCCTCAGGCGGGAGGTCGCCACGTGCATGGCCCCACGAGAAGCCCGTGGCGAGCTGGAGCTTGCCCCTACGGAGATTCCTCCCCACCACCCCCTTTCTTGCCACCGGGGTCGCGGCTTAGCCCCTGAGACGGTAGGGGATGCCGACGACGACGGTGTTGGGCCTCGAGAGAAGAATCCTCTTGAGGGGTATGGACGACTGGTTGTGCAGGAAGCCCTGCCAGAAATGGTTGGGCACCAGCTCCGGCAGTACTACCGTGACGGTCTCGCCGGGGTAGGAGCGGTCTATGGCGTCAATGTAGGTCAGGATGGGGGCGATGAAGGAGCGGTAGGGCGACTCGATGATCACTAGGGGGACATCGGGGATGGCCTCCTCCCAGCGCTGACGCATCTCCTCGGCCTCCGCCGCGTCGTCGCTGACGTGGAGAGCCGTAACGTTCTCTGAGACAGTGCGCGCGTACTCTACGGTCCGGCGAACGGCCTCGTTCACGTCGTCCACGGGTACCAGCACTACCTGGGCGTGCTCGCGAGCCTCCTGGGCGCCAGTCGGCGCCTCGACCGGCGAGGTGACCTCTAGCTGTTTGTCTACCCGGCGGTAGTGGCGGCGGATGGCGGTGAAAAGGTATATGAGAAGTCCAATGCTCAAGATGCTGATCCACGCCCCGTGCGTGAATTTGGTGAAGGCGATGATCACCGCTACCACGCCCGTCGCGGCGGCGCCTACCCCGTTGATGGCAAGCGCGCGGGTCCAGCCTTTCTCTCGGGTTCTGCGCCAGTGCAAGACCATCCCCGATTGGGAGAGCGTGAACCCCGTGAACACGCCGACGGCGTACAGGGGGATCAGGCGGTGTACGTCTCCCGTGAAAATGATGAGGAGGCCGGCGGAGGCGGCGCCCAGAGCGACGATACCGTAGGACAGGGCCAGCCGGTCCCCGCGAAAGGTGAACTGGCGGGGCAGGAAGCGGTCTCGCGCCATCACAGAGGCCAGGACTGGCAGACCGTTGAAGCTGGTGTTAGCGGCCAGGACCAGGATCATGGCTGTCGCCGCCTGGACGATGTAGAAGAGGGGCGTCTGGCCGAAGACCGTCTGGGCTACCTGGGCCACCACCGTCTTCGTCTCCGATGGCGCGACGTCGAACTGGTGTGCCAGCACTGTCAGCCCCACGAAGAAGGTCGTCAGGATGACGGCCATCCAGACCAGGACGGTAGCGGCGTTCTTGGACTCCGGGGGCTTAAAGTTGGGCACGCCGTTGGAGACGGCCTCGATGCCGGTGAGGGCGGCGGAGCCCGAGGAGAACGCCCTCAGGATCAAGAAGAGGCCCACGCCCTGAGTGCCGACGGCGACGGCGTTGGGCGGCGCCGTCGCTCGAAGGTCGGCGTCCAGAAGCGCACGCACCAGACCTACCACCAGCATCGACCCAAAGCTGGCGATGAAGATGTAGGCGGGGACGGCGAAAATCGTCCCCGATTCGCGGATGCCCCGCAGGTTCCCCACGGTGATGAGCCCTATGAAGAGCACGCCCAAGAGGACCCGCTCGTCGTGGAGGGCCGGCGCCGCCGAGGTGATGGCGGCCACCCCGGCCGCGACGCTCACCGCCACGGTCAGGGTGTAGTCCACCAGCAGCGAAGCGCCCGCTGCCAGTCCTGGGAGGGTGCCCAGGTTATCCTTGGCCACTAGGTAGGCGCCGCCGCCGCTGGGGTAAGCGCGAATGGTCTGCCGATAGGAGGTGGACACCATGGCTGCGAGGGCGGCGATAGCCAGGGCGATGGGGATAGACAGATTGAAAGCGCCGGTACCCGCCAGGATCAGGATGAGCAGGATCTCCTCGGTGGCATAGGCGCTAGACGAGAGAAGGTCGGAGGAGAAGACGGCGAGAGCTTTGACCTTGCTCAGTCGCTCGTGAGCGAGCTGCGCGGTCGCAAGGGGCACACCCACCAGGAGGCGCTTGAACTGGCGCCACACGGCCTCCAGGGCGGTGCGCGGCCGTATCGCCGCCTCCGTCGCCTGGAGGAGATCGGGCCGCCCCAGGCGCCGGAAGGGCTGCTCGCTGCGTGGGACTACCCGGACATATCGCGAGCCCGGCTTCACGCCTTTGCGGACCTCGTGCAGCTCCAGC
>CAZSSQ010000117.1:0-7904 GCA_964609465.1 uncultured Dehalococcoidia bacterium | reverse complement strand
GGATATCTGACCGCTGTAGCCGGTAAGCAGGTTCAGGCCCATGAGAATGATGAGCCATATGGCGAACCGCGTGGCCTGGAAGGTCCGGAAGGGCTCTAGGAAGGAGTCGAAGAAGGGCCAGGTGTACAAGTAGGGAAAGACGGCCAGTAGGACCAAAGCAAGGATTAGAAGCAACACCCGGGGACGGGGCAAAACGTCAGTCAAACTAGTCGCTCCCTATCGCTTGCTTGCCGAATAGGCCAGTGGGACGCACGATCAACACCAGGATGATAGCAAGGAAGGCGACGGCGATGTCGATGTCAGAGCCTATGTAGGTGCCTGCCAGATTCTGCGTTACCCCCAGCACCAGCCCACCCACGATGGCCCCTAAGGGACTATCCAGCCCACCCAGTACCGCGGCGGCGAAGCCAAAGAGCAGCACACCCATCATCATGCTGGGTGAGAGGTAGAGGGTGGGGGCGAGAAGCATGCCAGCAACAGCGCCAACGATCGCCGAGAGGGCCCAGCCCAGGGCAAGCATACGGCCGACGCGGACCCCCACGAGCTGGCTGGCGACACGGTTTTGGGCGGCACCACGCATGGCCAGGCCCACTTTGGTGTAGCTGAACAACAGGTAGATGGCAACCATGATCAGCACCGACGTACAGAAGACGCCGATGTTGGGGCGGCTGATGGTTGCTGGCCCAAGGTTAAGGGCCGCGCCTTCGAAAACCCCAGGGCGGGGGAAGATCTTGGGTTCGCCCCCCCATATTCGCAGCCCCAGGCCGCCGAAAAGGGTAAGCAGGCCAAGGGAGAGGATGATGGCATTGAGGGAAGGCGCATTTTCCACCGGCCGCATCAGCACCATCTCCACCAGGGCCCCTATGATGCCAGCGATGAGCAAGGTCAGGAAGAAGGCGAACCAGAAGTTGAGGCCCCCGTTCCAGAGAGACCAGGCAACAAATGTCGTGAACATGGCCATCTGGCCCTGAGAGAAGTTAACTACCCTCGTGGAACGGTAGATGAGGACGAGAGCGAGGGCGAAGATGGCATAGAGGCTGCCGGTAGAAAGACCTGTTGCGACCTGCTGGATAAGCTGCGCCATTAAGGCCAAACCTCAATAGCTAGGAGAGCGTGGTAGAATCCATCGGTCGGCGGTTGGTCTTCCCCGCTGGCCTGTCGGTGAATCAACAACCTCTCACCTGCGTGCTCTGGGGCGAGAACACGTGTACCTGGATCTTCGTTCTTAGGTTAGGGATTTGGCACTCGTTCACGACGTTGGCGACACTGTCCCTTGTCCCGACGCTTAGAAGCACGGGCCACCTCCAGCGGTCTCCAATGTCCCAACGCCTGACGCAGCCGCACCGCATTATACACTTGCTCCCAGGCCCGAAGATGCAGGCTGGGCCCCCCTACCATCGATGGGAGATCTGGCGCCCCGCGAAACTCATCGGTATGCATCCGATGTGCCCGCTCCACACGGCCGTTCAGCCTGGGAGAGCGCGGCAGGATGTTCTCGGCCTCGGACCGGCGCTGCCAAGACTCGGCCGACTTGGAGATCGTCTTGGTCGGATGGGTCGACGTGCGGATTTCTGAAGACGGTCTTCACCTCAAATTCGTGTGGTTGCTGGCAAAAGTAGAGTGCGGTTCAAGGGTGGGCGACTGTTGTGCGCAAGAGGAGGATCGGTCTTACGGTGAGACTAGATTTGTGGTACCCCCAATAGTTGTCATTTATAACTGCAGACTGGCTAACCAAGAAGTGTGGTCGGCTCTTAGTGGGTATCTGACCTGTGTGCTAGCCGAAGTCATGCGCCTCCGGCGCCACGAACTCCCGCGGCAGCCGCAGCGGGCAGAACGACTCTGCCATCACGTTGCTGTGCCGTCGCAGCGCTGGAGCCGGGCGGACACCACCGCGAAGGGCTCGGCGCGGACGAGGGCCCAGTAGTGGAGTGACCGGCAGAAGAGCCGTCCGGAGCCCCCGCCCTCAAGGCTCTGGACGTAGCGCTCGATGGCCTCCCTGGCCTGGTCGGCGAAGCGGACCACCACTGCCCGTTGCTTCTGCCATGCCGGAATCAAAGCCGCTGGTCGGGAAGTCGAGTTCCGCGAACTCGCGAGCCGCGAGTTCGCTTATTGGCTAGTATTCCAGAGTCCCGGGAACGACGACGGGTGCTTTCGAACCGGCCTCGGCGTCCGGTGGCTGCCGTGGCTCATTGAGGAACGCCGCGGGAAGGGCCGCTTTCAGTTCCTGCGTGGCTATCTGGATGCGCGTGACGCTCTGGCCCCGGAGCGCGGCCCGCAGGCGCGCAACCTTGGACTCAACCGTGGCGGCTATGTCAGGGGTCATGTCTTCCCGTCGGAGGGCGAGGGCCCGCTCGGCCAGGTGGATGGCCGTGTCGGCCTCGTTGCGGGCGCCGATCTCCTGGTGCCGCCCGGCGTCGAGGCGTGAGAACTGCTCGGCCTCCGCCTTGAGCCGCTCGATCTCTTCGGCTGACAGTCCGCCGTCGGCGGCCACCGTTATGCCCTGCTCCCTGCCGGTAGCCGTGTCTCGGGCCCGCGCCTGGACGATTCCGTCGGCGTCGATGGAGAACGTCACCTCGATCTGGGGGGCGCCGCGTGGGGCAGGCGGTATGTCCTCAAGGCAGAAGCGCCCCAGCGACCTGTTCTCGACGGCCATGGTGCGTTCGCCCTGGACGACGTTGATCTCGACGTTGGGCTGGTTGTCCTCGGCGGTCGTGAAGGTCTGGCTGGCGCTGGTGGGGATGGTGCTGTTGCGTCGTATGAGGGGCGTGGCGATGCCGCTCTGGGTCTCGATGCTGAGGGTAAGGGGAGTAACGTCCAGCAGCAAGACGTCCTTTATCTCCCCCGTGAGCACTCACGCCTGCACTGCCGCCCCGACCGCCACCACCTCTTCCGGGTTGAGGCCTGTGTGCGGCTCCCTGCGGAAGAAGCGACGCACGGAGTCCCTCACAAGCGGCATCCGCGTCTGGCCTCCGACCAGCACGACCTGGTCCAGGTCGGCAGCCCCTATGCCGGCGTCGTCCAGCGCCTGCTGGCAGCGCAAGATCGCCCGCTCTGCCACGTCGGCGGCCAGGCTTTCCAGCTCGGACCGGGTGAGAGGGGCGACCAGATGCTTGGGCGACGCCCCGTTGAGGGAGATGAAGGGCAGGTTGATCTCCGTCGCCTCGTCGGCCGAGAGCCGCATCTTGGCCTTCTCGCAGGCGTCCCTGAGGCGCTGCAGCGCCATCCGGTCCTTCCGCAGGTCTATGCCTTCCGTGTTTTGGAAGCGTTGACACAGCCACTCCATGAGGTGCCTATCGATGTCGTCCCCGCCGAGGTGGGTGTCGCCGTTTACCGCCTTGACCTCGAAGGTGCCTTCACATAGCTCGAGGATGGAGATGTCGAAGGTGCCGCCGCCGAGGTCGAACACGGCGATTAGCTGGTCGCCCTTGTGCTGGAGGCCGTAGGCGAGGGCAGCGGCGGTGGGTTCGTTGACGATGCGCAACACATCCAGGCCGGCGATGGCGCCGGCGTCCTTGGTGGCCTGGCGCTGGCTGTCGTTGAAGTAGGCCGGCACGGTGATGACCGCTTGCGTCACCTCCTCGCCAAGGTACGCTTCGGCATCGGCCTTGAGCTGTCGCAGGATCATGGCCGATACCTCGGGCGGACTGTAGGGCCTATCGCCGAGCCAGACGCGGATGTCGTAACGGTCCCCCTCGTCGACCTTGTAGGAGACGTACCTGCTGTCCTCCTCCACCGACGGCTCGAAGATCTTGACGCCCATGAAGCGCTTGATGCTGGAGATCGTGGTCCCGACCCTAACGGCGTCGTCCTGTTCCCTGGCGCCGTCGTGAAACTTCCGGCCCATGAAGCGCTTGATGCTGAGCACGGTATTCTCAGCGTCGATGATGGCGGAGCGCTTGGCCGGCGTGCCGACGAGGAGCTGGCCGGCGGGGTTTACGCTCACCACGGAGGGGATGATCCGTTCGCCGAAGGCGCTAGGGATAACGACGGGCTCGCCGCCCTCGAGGACGGCCACGCAGCTATTCGTCGTCCCGAGGTCGATGCCGATTACCTTGTTCATCCCTCTCCCACTTCAGCCACTGGAGTGTGCGCAACTGCCGCTGCCACTCCTCCTGGGCCTCCCGTACCTCGGCACGGATCTCATTGATGCGTGCCCGGCGGAGCTCGCGCGAGTCTGCCATTCCGGCTACAAGCTCGCGGATGTGCTCTCGAAACTCGGCGTCCCGATCCGCCCGGAGCCGCGCCAGAAGCTCTGCCAGGTCTATCCTGCCGAGGTCGGCGATCGCCCGGTCCAGGATGCGCATCTGCTTCGAGGTGAGCACGGTCAGCCCTGTCACCAGCCCTCTCGATGCCCCCGCCGCTTCCTGGTGACAAGCCCCACCAACCACCTGAGAAGCGCCCCTGGCTGGGCCGCCCGCCCCCTCGCCTCGCGACGTGTCACGTATTCGGTGACGTGGCGCGGGCCCTCCAGCGGGATCAAGCCCACCGCCTCGGCGTACTCCAGGTATTTCTGGGCGGAGAGCGTCACCACCTGCGCCTCCAGGGCGAGCAACTCCAGGCCGAGGATTGAGAGAAGAACGTCGCGGTCAACAAGAATGATCCCGCCCTCCAGGACGCGGTCCACGAACTCCAGCAGGCTCCTTGAGGCCGCGGTCCTCTCAACTGTCATTACCCCGCCGCGAACTCTCCGGCTCCCCTCCTATTGCTCCCACAGTGGCAGCGAAGGTGTAGGGGGGCCACGGCCCGGTGAAGCGGATCTCCACCCCCTGTTCGTCGCCCGCTTCCTGAAGGACAGCCCCGATCTCCTGCACACTCGCCCTCCGGACCAGCAGCGATAGGTTGGCGATCATCGTTTTGTCGTCTTGCTTCCTAACCTTGTTGACGTGAGTGCCTTCGGAGCGCTCCTTCAGGCGCTCGTAGCAGGTGGTGAAGTCCCTCTGGGCCTTCCGTTCCATCTCCTCCTTCAGCGCGCTGGCGATCTTGTGCTCGATGAAGTAGGCCGTGCCTCGAGGCTTGGTCGCCATCTCAGCGCGCAATGCTCTGATCTCTTCGCTGCTCTCGACAATCCGCTGAACGATGATTGCCTGGTCCCACAGGACTTGGACGCCGAGCTCGACCTTGTTCTGGAATTCGTCCAGCTTGGCCTGGAGGTTGGAGCACTCCAGTTCCAGCCACTGGCGGACGTTCTCTTCGGCCGAGCGCTCGCTGTCTGCCTTGACAATAACGTTGAACCGCATCGGCAGGACGGACTCGGCCTCGCTCCAGGCCTTGTCGATGACGTCGTTGTGAACCTTCACCCAGCCCGCCACAGTCTCTGGCTCGCCCTGATACGGCTCGGGCGGGCAGTCGTGAACGACGGCGGCTATGGCTCGATGTGCCAGCGTGTAGACGTGGGCGCCATCGATGCCGACGGCACCGAAGTCCGCCGTGGCCACGCGCGGAATGACCGCATAGATGTACCTGGCACCGGCCCCACTCCCGACCCTGTCCTGACCTTCCATCACGCAGCCTCCTTGCCTAGCCTGACCTGAAGGATGCCGTTCCGATAGGTTGTGCTGAGATCGCGGGCGTCAGCACCGGCAGGCAGGGGAGTCTCCTCGTAGTGCCTGCATTCCGCCGTGTCAACGGCCACCAAGAGCCAGCCGTCCCTGGCTTCTACCCGAATGTCCTGCTCGTGCGCACCCGCCAGCTCCAGGATGACGAGAAGGTGATCGCCCTCATCGAACACGTCGACGAACTGGCCGTTGCCGGCGGCGTCAACCGCCGGCTCCTCGTTGAGCCACCAGCTATTGAGCACATGCTCGCCCGTCTGGTGGTCAATGCGCGACCGCTCGAAGACCAGGATGGGCTTGCCAAGGAGCCCCATGGCCGTCGGGTTGATCACATCTCTGATGCGGGCGAGGGCGCCCATGTGCGAGGTCTCACCCAGCATCTCCTTGAGCTCATCCAGCCGGTGGTGACGGTTCTTCCAGAAGTGCCAGAGCATATTGGCGCTGCCGCGGTCCACGAGGCGGGCGACCTCCGCGACATCTGTCGGCTGAAGCCCACCGGCCTTGTCTCGGCTGCGGATGTGCTTCACCAGCGCTTGGAGGCGTTCCTTGGACGCTTGAGCAAGGTCGCGCTGCCCCATCCGCACAGCCTGCCCGGCCGCCCTGGGGTCTTCCCTTGCGTAGAGCCTCTCGCCAGGGTCTTCTGGGCACCGGCTGACCACGTCCCGACCGATCTCCGGAGGCTCCTCCCGAAGCTCAAGCCCCCGGTCGGCCAGGAGGCGTGCGAAGGCGCTCCGCCACTTCTCGATGTGGCCGTTCACAATCCAGGCCTCTCGCGGCTTGCGGCCTGCGCCATCCCGATAGGTGAGAACGACGCAAGGCTTGCTGGTCAGCATGAACGCCTTCTTCCGCAGGCACATGTCCTCTACGCGCCCCAGGTCTATCTCTAGGAATTGCCTGTGCATATGGCCAAAGAGCAGCCTCCTGTCGGTCAGGCAGAACTCTCCCAGCTTCCATGTGCGGTCGGAGGTGTACGCTCCCTGCTCGTGCAGGATCTCGCGCTCATCGGGGGCCAGGGCGGGCTGGAATCTCAGTGCCACGTCAGCGCACCCTCACGCGTTCTGATCTCTCGGCCTCTTCCACCCAGGACTGCGGGTTGAGGAACTTGTCGAGGACATCGTCGACAAGATCGTCGAGTCCGTCCCGGACTTGCTGCACGGCCTCGGCGATACCCTGATCAGCCTTCAACTGCTCCAAAGCGACGTCGAGATCGGCGAGGGCCCGTCCCAGGCGGTCGATCTCCTCCTCGGTCAGGCTTCCCCCCTCCATGCGCTTGAACGCTTGGAGCTTGAGGGCATCCCTGATGACCTCGACCAGGGTGACCACCAGGGCGAGCAGCCCTGCCTTCAGATTCCCTTCATCGATATCGACTACCAAGCTTCGGCTCCCTCGCCGGCCAGCCGGCCCCTACACGCGCCCTG
The DNA here is from genome assembly GCA_964609465.1 of uncultured Dehalococcoidia bacterium. Classification (GTDB taxonomy): domain Bacteria; phylum Chloroflexota; class Dehalococcoidia; order DSTF01; family JALHUB01; genus CAVSBT01. Next base: position 934 of record CAZSSQ010000117.1, on the reverse strand, counting down.
CAACCGCCGGCTGACCCTTCAGGAGCGGACTTGTCCAATCGCAGTTTGGGCAGCCTTCCTCCAGCAGGTGCTCTTTGGGGGCGAGCCCACCGCAGCGGGGACACGCTTCTGTGCCCTCCGCCAGAGCCTCGATGGCCTGCTTCCACTCCCAGAGGCCGTCGCCGGTGAGGAGGGCCGTCTCAAGCCCGTGCGAGTTGCGGTACCGCAGCGAGAGCACGGGCCTTTCGCCGATGAGGCCGCCGAGGTCCATCGTCTCCACGTCGGCCCCGCCCAGGCGCCCGACCGGCACTTCGAGCTGGACCTGCCGGTCGGTGTCACACCACCAGACGAGCCGGCTCCCGGTGAGGTAGAGTCTGCCGGGCCTCCACGTGTCGCCGAGGATTCCCAGTTGAGGAACCTGGCGCCACATCTTGCTCTCGGCCTTGATCGCCTCCCCGGCCATGAGCGCCGCCGCCTCTCCATCGAGTGCGGCGAAGGCGGAAGCGGCCTTTTCAACGAGCGGGATGCCCATGCTGTTCATCTCCGTTGCCATCGCTGGCAGCAGCTCCTCGTGCTTCTCCGCATAGAGGAAGATGGATCGGCCCGACCGAAGCACCAGGCAGACCAGGTCTCGCTCGTGGCCGGTGAAGTGGGTCTCTCTCTGGATGGCGTAGCCCTCTATGCTATGAAGAGGTATTTCCAGCAGCGTCTCCGCCGGCTGCGCGCGGAAGAGGATGAGCCGCCTGTTGGTGAGATAGATGTGGCCGGGCCTCCAGGCCCTGTAGATGCCGCGGGCGGCCCATAGCGCCCCGTACATCCGCAAGACCGTCGTTTCGTTCGTCAGCAGGGCAGGCTCCCTCTGCTCGACGTGCTTGCTCTCCCAGTCCCGTATGCGCTCGTCCCAGTCACGCATGAGGCCGTAGCGGAGCATCGTCTCCATCCCGGCGACGGCGGC
>CAZSSQ010000116.1:0-8081 GCA_964609465.1 uncultured Dehalococcoidia bacterium | reverse complement strand
GACTTCGACTCCTGGGACGTCTGCGACCAGTGTTGCGGCAACCTCTTCGACAAGACCGAGTTCGCCTATCGGAAGGCGGTCGAGTGGGCGGCGAGGGACGAGGAGTTCGTCAAGCGGGCGGGCTTCGCCCTCATGGCGTGGCTGGCCTTCCACGACAAGCGGGCGCCCGACGAGGCGTTCCTGGCGTTCCTGCCCGTCATCAAGCGAGAGTCCGTCGACGGCAGGAACTACGTGAAGAAGGCGGTGAACTGGGCGCTGAGACACATCGGCAAGCGGAGCGCCGCTCTTAACATAATGGCAATCCAGGCGGCGAGGGAGATACAGTCGGCAGGCTCGAAGCCCGGCAGGTGGGTCGCCGCCGACGCGCTCCGAGAGCTGACCAGCGAGAAGGTGCAGGAGCGGCTTCGTGCCTGAGCTCCCCGAGGTAGAGACCATACGCTGCGATCTGCTGCCCCTGCTGCGCGGGCGCGCCTTCACCCACGTCTGGGTGTCGCCCGACGCGCCGCGGCTGGTGCAGGCGCCCTCAGTGGCCGACTTCGCCCGCCTGCTGGCGGGTAAGCGCATCGAGGACGTCTCTCGACGGGGCAAGTTCCTGGTCTTTCACCTCTCCGGCGGCCTCTACCTCATCGTCCACCTGCGCATGACGGGTGCGCTGCTCCACCGCCCGTCGGGCGCGCCGCCGGACCGCTACGTGCGGGCCGTCCTCTCGCTGGACGACGGCAGCGAGTTGCGCTTCAGCGACCTGCGCAAGTTCGGCGCCCTGTGGCTGGTGCCGGACCCCTCGCCGGTGCTGGGACGGCTGGGGCCGGAGCCGCTGGACGGCGGTCTGACGCCCTCGCTGCTGCGGGAGCTGACGGCGCGACGGCGGGCGCCCATCAAGTCGCTGCTGCTCGACCAGCGGGCCCTCGCTGGCCTGGGCAACATCTACGGTGACGAAGCCCTCTTCGCTGCTGGCCTGCACCCGCAGCGACCCGCCTCTGGCCTGTCGGACTCGGAGGTGGAGCGGCTGCACGAGGCCATCGGCCGGGTGCTGACGGCGGCCCTGGCCGATCGTGGCGCCAGCTTTCGCGACTACGTGGACGCCTCGGGTCGGGAGGGCCGGCACCAGTTCCGGGTGCAGGTCTTCCGGCGCACCGGCCAGCCGTGCTATGTTTGCGGCCACGAGATCGCGCGGGTGAAGGTGGCGGGCCGCAGCACCCACTTCTGCCCGAAGTGCCAGCCGCTCGAGCCCGGCGCAACCCGCAATGAGGAGGAGGCGGCATCGTGAGCCGGCCTCTTTGTGACGCCATCACCGACGTGCCCGGCATCCGGGTCGGGCACTGGACGGACCGGCGCGCCGCCACCGGCTGCACCGTCGTCCTCTGCGAGAAGGGGGCTGTGGGCGGCGTCGACGTGCGGGGCGGCGCCCCCGGCACGCGGGAGACGGACCTCCTGCGGCCGGGCACGCTGGTGCAGGGCATCCACGCCGTTCTCCTGACGGGCGGCAGCGCCTGGGGCCTCGACGCGGCTGGCGGCGTCATGCGCTACCTGGAGGAGCGCGGCGTCGGCTTGGCCTTCGGCGCTGGGCCAGTGCCCGTGGTGGTAGGCGCCGTGCTGTACGACCTGCGTCTCGGCCGGGGCGACGTGCGCCCCGACGCCGAGGCCGGCCGCCGGGCCTGTCGAGCGGCGAGGGCGGGCGCCGTCGCTCAGGGCAGCGTCGGCGCGGGCACGGGTGCGACGGTGGGCAAGGCGCTGGGGATGGAGCGTTGCCTGAAGGGAGGCCTGGGCACGGCCAGCGAGGCGCTGCCCTCCACCGCGGGCGAGCTCGTGGTGGGTGCCGTGGTGGCCGTCAACTGCTTCGGTGAGGTGGTCGATCCGGCCAGCGGCCAGGTGATCGCCGGGCCCCGGGCCGAGGGCGGCGGCTTCGTCGGCACCGTCGACATCCTGCGCGGGGCCGAGCAAGCGCCCTGGGGCGGCGAGAGCACCACCCTGGCTATGGTGGCCACCAACGCCCGGCTCACGAAGGAGTACGCCTGTCGACTGGCCTCGGTGGCCCACGACGGCCTGGCGCGGGCCATACGCCCCCTGCATACCATGGGCGACGGCGACGTCGTCTTCACGATGGCGACGGGGCAAACGGCCCTGGAGCCCATGCGCTACGTGGCCTTAGAGGCCCTGGCCGCCCAAGCCGTCGAGCGGGCGGTGCTGAAGGCGGTGCGGGCGGCCCGCGGCCTGGCGGGCGTGCCGTCGGCCGCCGAGTGGGCGGCGCAGTAGCGTCGGCCCTCCGACGCAGCGTCCGGATAGTGCCACAGATTCACACAGACAAGACACAGATTCTGTAGACCGCCGGAACCTGTTGGGACCAATCTGTGTCGGTCTGTGTACATCTGTGGCCAACGAATAGTCGGTGGGGATGTAGCGGAGGCCTTTAGGCCTCCATGGCGCTTGTGGCGACCTGAAGGTCGCCGCCACAGTGGCTCGTGCCACGGGTCGAAGCCGTCGTCTATTTGGCATAAGCCTATTGACCCTATTGACACGACCCATGTACCTGCTATATTGAAGCTGCCATCGATCCGCCACCGGCGGGCGGTGAGCCCAAGCAGCCTTCGCGCAAACGTCGCTTGGATCCGCAGGACCGAGACGGCACATACGGCAGGGATGACGAGTGCCCTTTCGGCCTCAGACCGGAAGGGTTTTTGGTGCGTAGCCTGGCTAAGCGAGACGGCAGCCGCCCCCGACTGGGCTTCATAGGGGCCGGGGTCACGGGCAGTGCGTTTGCCCGCTGCCTGGCGGGGGCCGGCTACCCTGTGGTGGCCGTTGCGAGTCGCACCGCCGCCTCCGCCGAGAGGCTGGCGGAACGGCTGAAGGGCTGCCGGGCCGTCGCTGACCCCCAGGCCGTCGCCGACGTGGCCGATCTTGTCTTCATCACCACGCCGGATGATGCCATCGTGGAGGTAGCGGCGCAGGCGCGCTGGCGGCCGGGCGTGTGGGTCGTGCACGTCAGCGGCGCCAAGTCCCTCGACGTGCTGGAGCCGGCCCGGCGTGCTGGTGCCGCCGTGGGCAGCATCCATCCCCTCCAGACCTTCGCCGACGCCGAGCACGCCGTCGCCAGTATGCCGGGCTCAACCTTCGCCCTGGAGGGGGAAGGCCCTTTGCTGGCCTGCCTGCGGGCGATGGCGCTGGCCCTGGGCGGCCGGGCCATCGAATTGCGGCCCCAGGACAAGGCCCTCTACCACGTTGCCGCCGTCCTCGTGAGCAACTACGTCGTCACCCTTGTGGACATGGCAACGAAGCTCTGGCAGCAGTTTGGGGTGGAGCAGGATTCAGCCCGCGAATCCCTTCTGCCCCTGCTCCAGGGCACGGTGAACAACCTACGGCGGCTGGGCCTGCCCGACGCCCTGACCGGCCCCATCGCCCGCGGCGACCTGGGGACGGTGCGCCGGCACTTGGAGGCGCTGGAGGCATCGGCGCCCGACCTGCTGCTCGCCTATCGAGAGTTGGGGCTGCGGACCATACCCGTCGCCACGGCTCTCGCGGAGAAGCGAAGCCGTCTTGGGCGTAGCGGCGGCCTCCAGCGCGATCAGGCTGAGGGCCTGCGGCGCCTGCTCGCCGCCGAAGCTGTGGATGCCGATATGCCTGTTACGTAGGCTCAGGGATGTCCCCATTGGGCCGGAACCGGAGGTGCGAAGGCTGTGAGGAGCATTTTGAAGAGCAAGATCCACCGGGCGCGGGTCACCGACGCCAACCTGGAGTACGAGGGGAGCATCACCCTCGACCAGGACCTCATGGAGGCCGCTGACCTCTTGGAGTACGAGATGGTGCACGTCTTGGACGTGGACAGTGGCAGTCGCCTCCAGACGTATGTCATCAAGGGCGGCCTCGGCACCGGCGAGGTGGTGATCAACGGCGCCGCCGCCCGCCTGGTGCAGCGGGGCGACCGCGTCATCATTCTGGGCTACGCCACGCTGTCAGAGGCGGAGGCCCGGACGTGCGTTCCCAAGCTGGTCTACGTCGACGGCGAGAACCGCATAGTGCGGATGGGCCCGGTGAGCGAAGAGGCTGCGACGGTCGCCGTCTGAGATTGCGAGGAAAACCATGGCACGCGTGACCATTGACGAACTGAAGGCCATGAAGCGCCGGGGCGAGAAGATCGCCATGCTCACGGCCTATGACTACCCGACGGCCCGCATCCTGGACGAGGCCGGAGTCCCCATCATCCTGGTGGGCGACAGCCTGGGCATGGTGGTCCTGGGCTACGACTCGACCCTGCCCGTGACCATGGAGGAGATGATGCACCACACCCGGGCCGTCGTGCGCGGCACCCAACGAACGCACGTCGTCTTCGACATGCCCTTCATGAGCTACCAGTCTGGGATTGAAGACGCCATGCGCAACGCCGGCCGGGCGCTCAAGGAGACCGGCGCCCAGTCCGTCAAGCTGGAGGGCGGCGCCCACATGGCCGAGACGGTGCGACGGCTGGTGGAGGTGGGCATTCCCGTCATGGGGCACATCGGGCTGACGCCGCAGTCGGTGAACCAGTTGAGCGGCTTCCGTGTGCAGGGTAAAACGCCTGCCGCCGCCGTCCCCGTCCTCCATGACGCCCGCGCCCTGGAGCAGGCCGGCGCCTACGCCATCGTCCTGGAGACCATTCCGGCGCCTCTGGCCCGGATCATCACCTCCAAGGTGTCAGTGCCGACCATCGGCATCGGGGCCGGGCCTCACTGCGACGGCCAGGTGCAGGTGATCCACGACTTCCTGGGCTTCTATCCCGACTTCGTGCCCAAGCACTCCCGTCAGTACGCCCACCTGGCGGAGGAGATCTCGCGGGCTGTCCGCCAGTACCTGGACGACGTGCGCGAGGGCGCCTTCCCTACGGAGAAGGAGTCCTTCGCCATGGACGAGTCGGTGCTGGCCGAGCTTGCCCAGGGGAACGAGGAGACGGTGCGGGACGAGTCCCGCAGCCTAGCGTGAGTCCGAGACCCCCGCTTGCGTCCCCCCGTCAAGCGGGGGTCTCGATTTCTGTGACAGGTGGTGAGCGTGCGCGTCGTCTCCACCGTAGCCGACATGCGAAGGGCCCGCCAGGAGATGGCGGGCCCGCCATGGCGGATCGGCCTGGTACCGACCATGGGCGCCCTCCACGAGGGCCACCTGTCGCTGGTGCGAGGCGCCCGCGCCGATGACGACACGGTGGTCGTCAGCATCTTCGTCAATCCCACCCAGTTCGGCCCCAGCGAGGACTACGCCCTCTACCCCCGCGACCCGGACCGCGACCTGGCCCTCCTCCGCGACCTGGGCACCGACTTGGTCTTCATGCCCCCGGTGGAGGAGATGTACCCGGAAGGCTTCGACACCCACGTGGAGGTGGAGAAGCTGACGCAGAGGCTGGAGGGAGCGAGCCGCCCCGGCCACCTCCGGGGCGTTGCCACTGTCGTGACCAAGCTGTTCAACATCGTCCAGCCGCACCGGGCCTACTTCGGGCAGAAGGACGCCCAGCAGTTGGCGGTGATCCGCCGCCTGGCACGGGACCTTGACCTGCCGGTAGAGGTGGTCGGGCTGCCCACCGTGCGCGAGCGCGACGGCCTGGCGATGAGCAGCCGCAACGCGTACCTTTCGTCCGAGGAGCGCAAGGCCGCGCTGGTGCTCTACCGGTCGCTGGAGGCGGCGCAGGAGCTGTGGCGCTCGGGCGTCCGCGATGCTTCCCTCATCCGGCGGCGCATGGGTGAACTGCTTGCCGCCGAGTCTCTGGCCCGGGTGGACTACGTCAGCGTGGCCGAAGTCGACACGCTGGAGGAGCTGGAGACGGTGGACCGGCCGGCGCTGGTCTCCCTGGGGGTGCGCATCGGCAAGACGCGGCTGATCGACAACGTGACGCTGTCGCCCTAGCTCTACTTTCACCACCACGGTGGCTCCTTCCCTTTGCCCCCTCTTGAATGCCGGTGCTAAAATGGCGACGGGCTGCCGCCCCGGGAGGTAGCTATGTCGGGCCATTCCAAGTGGGCACAGATCAAGAGGCAGAAGGGCGTCGCCGATACCCGCCGAGGGCAGCTCTTCACCAAGCTGGGACGCGAGATCGCTGTCGTCGCCCGTCAGGGAGGCCCCGACCCGACCGTCAACTTCCGCCTCCGGCTCGCCATCCAGAAGGCCCGCGACAACAACATGCCGGCCGACAACATCGACAGGGCTGTCAAGCGCGGTACCGGCGAGGCGGGCGCGGCCGCCCTCTCGGAGGTGACCTACGAGGGGTACGGTCCCGGCGGCGCCGCCATCCTGGTCGAGACGCTGACCGACAACCGCAACCGCACGGTGGCCGACGTGCGCGCCACCTTCGCCCGCGCCGGTGGCAGCCTGGGTGAGGCCGGCTGCGTGTCCTGGCTCTTCGAGAGCAAGGGTGTTGTCACGGTCCCCGTCCAGGACCAGGGGGGCGACGACCTGGCCCTGGTGGCCATCGACGCCGGCGCCGAAGACGTGAAGGTGGAGGATGACGCCGTCGAGGTCTACACCGGGCCAGCGGACCTGGAGAATGTCCGCCGGTCACTGGAGGAGGCCAGCGTCACCGTCGCCTCCGCCGAGATCGCTATGGTGCCCAAGAGCACCGTGGGTCTGGGAGAGAAGGAGGCGGTGCAGACGCTCAGGCTGCTCGACCGCCTGGAGGAGCTCGACGATGTCCAGCGCGTCTACTCCAACGCCGACTTCCCGGACTCGGCGCTGGCGGCCTACGGTGCCCAGACTGCCCCCGGATGAGACCGTCAGCCCCTCCGCCAGAGGCGGACCCGCCTACGGCGGGCGCTGGCCACGGCCTGGTCGTCCTGGGTATCGACCCGGGGCTGCGCGCTACCGGCTGGGGCGTGCTGGCCCTGGCGGGCCTCGATGAAGGACTTGTTGAAGAATCCTCCTTGTCCGCTCGTGGTTCGACAGGCTCACCACGAGCGAAACTGCCCAGCCATTCGAGCCCGCTCACCCTGAGCCTGTCGAAGGGCGGGGTCGAACGCGAGCAGCTCACGGTCCTGGGCTACGGCGTTGTGACAACGGAGACGGGGGTGCCGCTGCCCGAGAGGCTGCGGCGCCTTGCTTTTGGCCTGCGGGAGGTTATCGGGCGCTGGCAGCCGGCCGAGGTCGCTGTGGAGGAGGCCTTCGTGGCTGCCAACAAGCGTGTCGCGATTGCCATGGGGGAGGCCCGCGGCGTCGCCCTCCTGGCGGCGGCTGAGGCGGGCCTGCCCGTCTTCGAGTACTCGGCCTCGGAGGTGAAGCAGGCGGTGTCGGGCTACGGACGCGGCAGCAAGGAGCAGGTGCAGGAGATGCTGCGCCTCCAGTTGGGGCTGGAAGCGGCGCCCCAGCCCGCGGACGCCGCCGACGCCCTGGCCACCGCCTTCTGCCACCTGATGCGCCGCCGGGCCGAGGCGCGGGTGGCTGGCGCCGCCTCGCTTTCGGGAGGGAGAGCGTGAGCCCCATCGCCCGTCTGCGGGGTGTGGTAGAGGATTCGGGGGCCGACTGGCTCTTGGTGTTCGTCGGCGGCGTTGGGCTGCGGGTCCAGGTGCCGGCCTCCACCGCCGAGGCGCTGGGCCGCCGGGGCGAGAACGTGGTGCTGCACACGCACCTCCACATTCGAGACGATGCCGTCTCGCTCTACGGGTTCGCCTCCGCCGAGGACCTGCGGCTGTTCGAGATGCTCATCGGCGTTAGCGGCGTCGGGCCCAGGGGGGCGCTCAGCCTCCTCTCGGCCCTGGGCGCCGAGGGGCTGTCCGACGCCGTGGCCGCTGGCGACGCGCTCAGGGTGCAGCAAGTCCCGGGCGTCGGGCAGAAGATGGCGGAGCGCCTGGTGCTCGAGCTGAAGGGCAAGCTGGCGGGACGGGCCGCCGCAGCCGTCCCGACGGGCCGCGACGACGAGGTGGTGGCTGCCCTTGTCGGGCTGGGCTACACCCAGGCGGAGGCCCAGGCGGCCGCTGCCAGCGTCCCCTCGGACGGCTCGCTGGGCGTCGAGGAGCGGCTGCGGCACGCCCTGGCCTACTTCGGCCGCCGGGCCTGACCGTCGGACAGGCGGGCCGATGAGAACGACCTGGTGAGGCGCGCCGACGCCGCCCTCTACGAGGCCAAGGGCCGGGGGC
>CAZSSQ010000115.1:0-8094 GCA_964609465.1 uncultured Dehalococcoidia bacterium | reverse complement strand
GCCCTTCTTGCGTCAAGGGCTGGAGCGGGGCCACAAAGTAGGCTACATCGTGGATGCCGATACGGTCGAAGCCGCCCACGCTCGCTTAGGAGGCGTCGGGATCGACATCGAGGCCTGTGTGGCCCGTGGGCAAATGGTGATCTGGACCTCCGACGACGCCTACATCGAGAATGGCATCTTTGACCCAGATGTAATGATCACCTTCCTGAGGGCGGAGACGGCTCAGGCCTTGGCCGGGGGGTACAAGGCCCTGAGTATCACCGGCGAGATGAGCTGGGCGCTGCGACCTCTACCAGGCTCCGAACGACTGATCGAGTACGAGGCGAAATTGAACGAGTTCTTCCCCGGGAGCAAGTGCCGGGGCTTGTGCCAGTACGGCTGGCGGGCCTTCGGCCCGGCGCTGGTCATGGACGTGCTGTCCACTCACCCCATCGCCGTTGTTGGCGCAGCGGCCTATGACAACTACTACTACGTGTCTCCCGCCACCTTCCTCGGCCATCATGTCTCAGCGGCACAGATGGGTCACTGGATGAAGCATCTGGCCCAGCGCAAGCCGCGGGCGGAACCGTTGCCACGTAAGCTAGAGCGTCGGATGAGGATACAGAACCTCTATGCGCTGACCTCCCGTGAAGTCACGGTTCTCGGCCTCGTCGCGTCCGGGATGTCGGACGCGCACATCGCAACCACCCTGGGCATCAGCACCCTTACAGCTAGCAAGCATGTCGCGCACATCCTCAAGAAGCTGGGTGCAGCCTCTCGAACAGAGGCGAGCATGCGGGCCTTGCGGGAAGGCCTCGCCGAATAGGGCTCCGAATCCACCAGACTAGCTGAATTCCTCGTCGGTTCGACGTTTCTTCACCTGCCTTCCCTGCTCGTCTACCCTCCAACCGTCGCTCTCATGGTCTAGGGGACTCATAAGCTCTTGGTCGCAGGTTCGGGCAGACGCCCGCCCCCAGACGGGGGCCCGTCCGGGCCCGTCGGGGCGAATCCTACCGCTGCTACCAGAGCTGCACCAGAAGAGGCGCTTCTCTTCCACCCCTCAACCCCACTGATGACCTAGTCAGTCATTCAGATAGGCCCCCTTTGCTGGGCCCAGAGCCCCGATGCTAGAATGACTGTGCCTTCAAATGGACATCCTTGGCCCCCTTAATCCAGCCCAGCGGGAAGCGGTGCAGGTGGAAGGCGGGCCCCTCCTCATCCTGGCGGGGCCCGGCAGCGGCAAGACGCGCGTCATCGCCCACCGCATCGCCCACCTGGTGGCCGAGCGCGGCGTCCACCCTTACCGCATCCTGGCCGTCACCTTCACCAACAAGGCGGCCCGCGAGATGCGCGACCGCGTCGTCGCCCTCCTCGGCGAGCCGGCGCTGACCATTACCATGGGCACCTTCCACGCCGTCTGCGCCCGCATCCTGCGCGTCGACGGCGAGAAGATCGGTATCGGCCGCGGCTTCGCCATCTACGACGAGGCCGATCAGTTGGCTCTGGTCCGCCGCGCCATGACCGACCTGGAGCTGGACCAGAAGCGGTTCCAGCCCCGGGCCATCCTCTCCGTCATCTCGCGGGCCAAGAGCGAGCTGGCCGGTCCCGCCGCCTACGCGCAGGGCGTCCGCAGCTACTTCGAGGAGGTGGTGTCCCGCGTCTACGAGCGCTACCAGGCGCTCCTGGGCGAGTGCAACGCCCTCGACTTCGATGACCTGCTGATGCGGACGGTGGTCCTCTTCCGGGAGTGCGAGGACGTGCTCCGGCGCTATCAGGAACGCTACCTCCACGTCCTCATCGATGAGTTCCAGGACACCAACGTCGCCCAGTACGTGCTGGCCCGCCAGTTGGCGGGCGGCCACGGCAACATCTGCGTCGTCGGCGACCCCGACCAGTCCATCTACTCCTGGCGCTCGGCGGACCTGCGCAACATCCTCAACTTCGAGCGCGACTACCCCGGCGCGCGAGTGGTCTTCCTGGAGCAGAACTACCGCTCCACCCAGACCATCCTCGATTCGGCCCACGCCGTCATCAGCCTGAACCCGCAGCGTAAGGAGAAGAACCTCTGGACGGACAAGGGCCAGGGCTCGCCGGTGATGGCCTATGAGGCCTACGACGAGGAGGAGGAAGCCGCGCTGGTGACCTTGGAGGTCCGTTCCCTCCTCTCCGACGGCCACTACCAGGCGGGCGACATCGCTATCATGTACCGCACCAACGCCCAGTCGCGGCCCCTGGAGGAGGCCTTCGTGCAGGCCGGCATCCGCTATCGACTGGTGGGGGGCACCCGCTTCTACGAGCGCCGCGAGATCAAGGACGTCCTGGCCTACCTGCGGCTCGTGCACAACCCCTTCGACAGCGTGAGCCTGGGCCGGGTGATCAACGTGCCGCCGCGGGCCATCGGCCAGAAGACGGTGGACGAGCTGACCCGCTGGTCGTCGGCGCTCAAGGTGCCGCCCTACGCCGTCCTCCAGATGGTGGCCGACCAGGAGCGGTCGAAGAAGGAAGGGCTGCCCGTCGAAGACCAGGCCCATCCCTTCGGGACCCGCAGCACCGGCGCCCTCCTGGCCTTCCTCGACCTCCTCAACGAGCTCATAGGGGAGGCGGCGCGCCGGGCGCCGTCGCAGCTCCTAACGCTGGTGCTGGAGAGGACCGGCTACCGTCGCTACCTGCTGGCCGCCTTCGACGACGGCGAGGAGCGCTGGGAGAACGTGCAGGAGCTGGTCAACGTGGCGGCGCAGTACGATGACCTGGAGCCGGCATCAGCCCTGCCCACCTTTCTGGAGGACGTGGCCCTGGTCGCCGACACCGACGAGTACGACGAGAAGGTGGACGCCGTTACCCTCATCACCTTGCACGCCGCCAAGGGCCTGGAGTTCCCCGTCGTCTTCATCGTGGGCATGGAAGAGGGGATCCTGCCCCACATCCGCTCCTACGACGACCCGGCCCAGATGGAGGAGGAGCGCCGCCTTTGCTACGTGGGCATCACCCGCTGCAAGGAGCGCCTCTACCTGCTGCGGGCCTTCCGTCGCCACTACATGGGGCTCAGCACCCACAACCCGGCCTCCCGCTTCCTGAAGGACATTCCGGCGGAACTGGTGGCGACCCCTGCCACCGCCGAGGGGGGAACCGGGAACCGGGAACCGGGAACCAGAGGGCGGAGGAGGGCCCTGGTTCCCGGTTCCGAGCCCCTGGTTCCCCAAAGCGAGGCCGCCTTCGCCGCTGGCGACCGCGTGCGCCATAGCAAGTTTGGCGAGGGCGTCGTGGTCAGTTGCGACGTCAAGGGCTCTGACCAGGAGGTGACGGTGGTCTTCAAGGGTGAGGCTGGGATCAAGAAGCTGCTCCTCAGCTTCGCCAACCTGGAGAAGGTGTCGACGTGAGCGGCGCCGGCACGCAGGTTCTACGGCCGTGACCAGCGGTGAGATCGATCCACATGCCGTTCTGCGCTCCCTCGGCTATCCCGAGGTGGAGGCGCTGGAGCGTGTGCTCGGTGGGTGGGAGACCAGCCTGTGGCGCTTTGTGACTCCGGATGGCGGGCTCCACGCCCTGCGGGTCCACCCGGGGCCCGAGCGTGCCCGCGACGCCCGGAACGAAGAGGCGGCTCTTCGCGCCTGCATGGCTGCCGGCGTGCCGGTGCCCGCCGTCGAGGCGACCGGCCGGTGGGAGGGGAGGCCAGTGCTGGTGCTGAGCTGGTGTCCGGGAAGGACGTGCCTGGCTGCCACGTTGCGGCGCCCCTGGTCGATATGGCGGATCGGCCTCTCCTTGGGTCGGCAGCAGGCGCGCATCCACCGCGTGCCGCCGCCATCCGTCCTCCTCGAGGGCGCGCCAGACTGCTGGCTCGCCAAAGCCGCCCTTCAGTGTCCCGAGGTCTTCGACCGGGTACGGGGAATGGCCCTCTCGACCGGAAGCCTCATTCACCTCGACTACCACCCTCTCAACGTCCTCACGGACAAAGGGCGCATCACCGGCATCGTCGACTGGCCGAACGCTGGCGCTGGAGACCCGCGGGCCGACTTCGCCCGGACGGCTACCCTGCTCTTGACGGCGTCTGCGCCACCGGGTCCGGCCCGATTGCCCATCGGCGCCGCGCGCCGGCTGTTCTACCTGGCCTGGCGGCGGGGCTACGTCTCCGAGGCCGGGCCGCTGGGCGATCTGGCGACCCTTATGGCCTGGGCGGGCGCGACCCGGCTCCAGGACCTCGAGTATGCCCGCGCCCGACCCCAATCGTGGGCGGGCGAGGAGGACTTCGCGGCCGCCCGTCGCTGGGTCGAGCACTGGAAGCGGCGGGCGGGCATTCAGTAAGACCCAAGACCCCTGCGCAGTGAGAGGAGGGTAGCACCATGCGAGACTTCTTCGCGGACATCGACTGGGACCGCTGGTCGGAGACGATCTGGACCCACGGCCTGCGCATCATCCTCGTGCTGGTCGCCGTCTACGTGGCCCTGCGCTTGCTGCGCCGCGCCCTCGACCGGCCGGTGCGCGCCGCCGTCGCCCGGCAGATGGAGGGCGAGCCGGAGGTTGAAATCGAGAAGCGCACGGAGACGCTCATGCACGTCATCCACCGGACGGCCTGGGTGGTGGCCCTTGCCGTTGCCGTCCTCACCGTCCTGCCTGAGGTGGGAATCAGCATTGGGCCGCTGCTGGCGGGCGCCGGCATCGTCGGCCTGGCCATTGGCTTTGGGGCACAGAGCCTGGTCAAGGACACCATCAACGGCATCTTCATCCTGGTGGAGAACCAGTACGGCAAGGGTGACGTGGTGAACATCGCCGGCGTCGGCGGTCTGGTGGAGGACGTCAGCCTGCGGCGCACGGTGCTGCGCGACCTCGACGGGGCGGTGCACAGCATCCCCAACGGCCAGGTGGCGACTAGCAGCAACCTCACGAAGGGCTGGTCCCGGGTCAACATGAACGTCGGCGTCGCCTACGGGGAGGACCTCGACCGGGTGATGGCCGTCATCGACCGCGTGGGGCAGGAGCTGGCGGAGGACCCCGACTTCGGGCCGCTCATCGTCACGCCGCCGCGCGCCCTGCGGGTGGACGCCTTCGGCGATTCCGGCATCGAGATCAAGATCCTGGGGGAGACGCAGCCCATCCGACAGTGGGACGTCATGGGGGAGCTCCGCAAGCGCCTCAAGCGCGCCTTTGACGAGGAGGGCATCGAGATCCCGTTCCCCCACCTAACCATCGTCACCTACGGTGCCAAGGCGACGGACGGCATAAGGCTCCAGAGGGTCAACGGCGGTAAAGAAGAACCGGCCGCCACGAAGCGACGGGCACGGCGGCGAGTCGGTCGGGTCCCCGGCCCCGCCGAGGAGGCGGAACCGGAGACGGAAGGGGAGTGAGAGGCCGCCGTGGGCCCCCGCGCGTCCTGCGCGTAGACGGTTTCGACGAATCCTGCGTGCAGATCAAGGTTCTGGGGGAGACGCAGCCGATGCGCCAGTGGGACGTCATGGGAGAGGTGCGCAAGCGCGTCAAGAAGGCCTTTGACGGAGAGAAGATCGAGATTCGAAAAGGATGCTGATGGACCCGGCCGTGGCTGTCCTGCGTTCGGATCGTGGGAGGGCGTTATGTCGCCGATAGAGAAGGAAGAATGGGGCTGGGCCGTTAGTGCCGCCAGGCTGCGACCGCTGGTTGCGGGGCTCCGGACGATTGCGTCGCTCAGGCCGAATCGGGCCTTCATCAACCCTGGCCTGGAGATGGAGACCTGGGACGTTGTCGCCGACGGCGCTCACAACTCGAACACCGACCTGATCCACTTCAGGGGCTCCTTCTATCTTGCGCATCAGACTTCGCCCTGGCACTTCGGCAGCGAGGAAAGCAGGCTGGTCGTGCGGAGGTCAGCGGACGCCCGTCAGTGGGAGAAGGTGTCCGAGTTCGAGGCGCCGGGCGAGGAGCTGCGGGACCCCAAGTTCGCGGTGATCGGCGACAGGCTCTTCTTGTACATGCTCAGGAACAGGACGTGGGATCCAGAGCCCTACACCACAGTCCACACGTGCAGCGAAGACGGCTCTTCCTGGGGCTCGCTTGTCGATATCCGGCCAGAGGGCTGGCTCTTCTGGAGCCCGGAGACCATGGACTCCAAGACCTGGTACGTGCCGGCGTATTGGCACGAGCATGGGAGGTCGGCCCTTCTCAAGTCAAGTGACGGCGTGGAGTGGTCGTGGGTCTCTGAGATCTATGAGGGCGAGAGGAACGACGAAACGGCCATCGAGTTCCTGCCGGACGGGAGAATGATCGCCACGCTGAGGCTCGAGGGCAGCGGCCAAATGCGGGGCGATCCGCAGGCATCCACTCTCATCGCTGTGGCCTCACCTCCATACAAGAAGTGGTCGCACGCGAGGAGCCGGGTCACGAGGCTGGACGGGCCGTGTCTGTTCTCCTATGGCGGGGAGGTATTCGCCGCGGGCCGCTACCAGCCGGAGCGGCTGGCCGGTCTCTCGGAGCAGGGGAGCATCTTTAGCAAGAAACGCACCTCCCTCTTCCTTGTGAGGGAGGACGGCCTGACATACCTGTCTGACCTGCCCAGCTCTGGAGACACGTCGTACGCCGGCGCCGTAATCTTGAGCGATGTCGCCTACGTCTGCTACTACACTAGTCCGACAAGCAGGGACTATCCTTGGATAGTGGGCATGCTCTCGCCGACCGACATCCGCATGGCCAGGATATCCCTCCCCAGCCTGGCGCGGCTCGCCGAGTCTCCTCCCGCGGCACGAATCCACAGCATCTCGCCCTGGCTGGAGCTTGTGACCGTGCTCGGCATACCGACGCTGGGGGTTCTGGGCGTCCGCGGGGCTCTGAAACGACTCTGTGCGCGCCGGAACGAGAGGGCTTCCCCTGGGTGATGCTCGTGGCGACCTGGAGGTCGCCCTATGGCGCGACATCCCCCTCGAATGCCAGACGATCCCCAATGAGGTTCCTGAGGCGGCTGTAGCCTTGCTCGGTGCGAGGGCTTGCCCATCGCCTACCTGGGTATCGGGATAGCAGGTAGCTCCTCATGCTCATTCTCTTGTACGTGGCATCATCGTTCTTGGCTGACAGAAGGTCTTTGAGAGTCTCCCCCTGGCGAAGCAGGCATTCCACCATCTCTAGGTCTCGAGCGCATAGAAGCTGCACCGGCTCTGTGGTCACCAAGTACCTCTTGTCATCGAGTCTGTCCTGAACCCGCCTCCAGATGTGTGGGAATTCCGGGAACGGGTCCAGAAGCAGGATGGCGGGGAAGATGCGCTGGCACGCGGCGGCGTCAACGCCAGGGATCACCAGCTTGCCGGCGCGGAAATCTTCGACGCGCCGATGGAGTTGCCGTGCGTTATGCACGACACACTTGTCAATGTCCTCGTCGAACGCCTGTACTTTCCCTTCAAAGATCGTCTCTCGGTAGCGCATTCTGGCGCTACTCACCTCTATGAAGATGAGGGCATCTCCATACACGATGACCGCATCTGGAGCGCCGGCATGCGTCTCAATCTCGGCCTCGCGGAAGAAGCGCCTCGCCATTCCACCCGCACTAGGATAGCACTGGGCCAGAGCATCGCACATCTGTTCCTCAAAGAGCTCGCCGACGAACCGCGTGAAGCGAAAGAAGCCTTCGTCTTTCATGTGCCGATGCAGAATCCAGTACACACCGTCCGTTAGGTGATCCAGCAGCAGGTGTAGGCTGGCGGGCACCAGTTGGCCTGAGCCAAGGCGAATGAGCGGGGACTGAAAGAAGGGCAGCAAGGCGGGTCCCCCAACCCTTGGCTCGGGCCCTAGAGCGTTGAACGCGGCCTTGAGCCGCTTGGGCGACTTGGAGACTGTGCTGACGAACTTTCTCTCGATCGCACGACTGCTGAGACGCACTTTCAGCGCCGCCCATGGCACGGCGAAGGCTACCTTGCTAAGATCGTCCGCAGAGCGAAATCCAGCGAAGTGCATGAAGAGCGCGATGCCGGCTGCTAGGTAGTCTTCTAGGTTAGCGCCGGTTGCCTCGCGAAACTGCTGACCGATGTCAACGTAGTTCTGCGAAGCCCGGTGGCGTTCCTGTGACGGGCGGACCAGCCACAAGTCGTAGTGTCGAGTAAGAGCATCTCGTGGGTAATCAGTAGCATTGAACCACAAGCTCCTGACTGCGACCATTACCAG
>CAZSSQ010000114.1:0-8097 GCA_964609465.1 uncultured Dehalococcoidia bacterium | reverse complement strand
AACCAGCGCGATGCGTACGTCCTCTGTGACAGGGCGACCTACCTCTCGCAGAAGAAGAACATCCAGTTGGTCCTTGTTTTTGAGAAGGACCCGGTCTTCCTGAATGTGTACTCCGTCATGCTTGTGAACCCGGAGAAGTTCGACATGGTCAACGCTGATGGAGCCAAGGCATTTGCGGACTTCCTGGTGTCGGAGAAAGGGCAGCAAATGATCGGCGAGTTCGGGGTGGACGAGTACGGCGAGCAGCTCTTCATTCCGGACGCCGACAAGACGTACGAGGAGCTGGGTGTGGACTAGCAGAACGGAGGCGATGTGCTGTGGATCTGATCTGGGACGGGCTGAAGGATGCTGTTCGTATCCTCCTGAACGGCGATTACTCTGTCTGGGAGATCACTCTTCGGTCCCTCCTCGTGTCGGGATCGGCTACGGCCATCAGCCTCGTCATCGGTGTGGCAGTGGGCTCGGTGCTGGCCTTCCATGAGTTCCCGGGCCGGAACCTGGCCTTCAGCATAGTAAACACGGGCATGGGCCTGCCACCGGTAGCTGTCGGGCTGTTCGTGGCGATCATGCTGTGGCGGAGCGGCCCTTTGGGTGAGCTGCGCCTGATCTACAGCCCGACGGCGATGGTGGTCGCCCAGACGATCATCGCGGCGCCTATCGTCACCGGGTTCACGGCGGCGGCACTGCGCAGCCTCCGCCCGCAGCTACGAGCTCAGATATATGCTCTCGGGGCCTCCCGGCTGCAGATGCTGTGGCTGGTCCTCTGGGAGGCGAAGCTGCCCCTGCTGGCGGCGGTGATGGCGGGCTTCGGAGGCGCCGTGTCCGAGATCGGCGCCTCCATCATGGTGGGCGGCAACCTGGCGGGCGAGACCAGGGTGTTGACGACGGCGGTGGTCCTAGAGACGAGCAAGGGCAACTTCGCGCCTGCCATCGCCCTCTCCATAGTCCTGCTCGCTCTCATCTTCGCCGTCAACCTGATCCTGACAACGGTGCAGCAGCAGGAGCAGCGCTCGTGAGCCAGGCCAAGCTCTCCCTCCGCGACGTGTGGGTGAAGCGCCGCGGCAGCGATATCCTCCAGGTGCCGCACCTGGACGTGTTTCCAGGCGAGGTGCTGGCCGTCATCGGGCCCAACGGGGCCGGCAAGACCACGCTCCTGACGGTGCTCGCCCTTCTGGAACACCCTTCTCAGGGGGAGGTGCTGTTCGAGGGCGAAGGCGTACGTGGACGCGAGCTCTCGTTGCGGCGGCGGATGGCGGTGGTCCTTCAGGAGGCGCTCCTGCTGCGTCGCTCGGTGCTGGACAACGTGGCCCTGGGGCTGGGCCTGCGCGGCGTGCCCCGACGCCAGCGGCGGGAGCGCGCCTTGCGCTGGATGGAGCGGTTCGGCATCGCCCGTCTGGCACGCCGGGGGACGCGCAACCTCTCTGGCGGCGAGGCGCAGCGGGCCAGCCTGGCGCGCGCCTTCGCACTGGAACCGGAGGTTCTTCTCCTGGATGAACCCTTCAGCGGACTGGACCAGCCCACCCGCGAGGCGCTGCTGGAGGAGCTGGCGGGGGTTCTGGCGGAGACCGGCGTGACAACGGTATTCGTCACCCACGACCGGGATGAGGCAGTCCGGTTGGGTCACCGCGTGGCGGTGTTGCTCGGGGGCCGCCTGCGACAGGTGGGGCCAGCGGCGGACGTCTTCGCGGCGCCGGTGGACGAGGAGGTAGCGGCCTTCGTAGGGGTAGAGACGATGGTGCCGGCCCACGCCGTCGGCGATGCGGGCGGCCTGGCGCGCCTGGAGTTGGCCGGTCATGTCATCGAGGCCGTGGTTAAGGGGCCGCTTGCGCCGGAGCTGCTTGTCTGCCTGCGTCCGGAGGACGTCGTGCTCGCGCCGCCGGACGGCGTCATATCGTCCAGCGCCCGCAACCGCCTGCCGGGCGTTATCACCCGCGTCGTGCCATTGGGGGCCCAGGCGCGCGTGACCGTGGACTGCGGCTTCCCGCTGGTGGCGGTCATCACCCGCCGGTCCCTGGAAGAGCTGGGGTTGGTGGTGGGTGCCAAGGTGGTGGCCTCCTTCAAGGCCAGCGCCGTCCACCTCATCCCCCGTCCCACCGTCGGCTAGGGCCGACGCACCTCAAGCAGACCCTTCGCCACGCTCAAGCTGACAGCGAACCCATGCCACGCTCAGCCCGCCTGCTGGCAGGCGCGGTCAGGGTAACGTGACTGACATCGCTCGGAAAACGCAGCCTCGTAGGTCGGGGTCTTATGGTCATGAACGGAATAACCCAACACAAGGCAGGGCTGAAGCCCTGCAGCTACAACCCTGCCTGCCCTCAGTTCCGTAGCTGCAGACCTTTAGGTCTGCCTACAGTGGCCAACCGCCACTGTCGCACTATCTAGCCGGTGGCCATGAGACCCCGACAGGCTCGCGAGGGTCTGAAGCCGCTCGCCTACTTTAGCGCGCGCAGCAGGTCCAGGCTGTCGGCGATGATGCCGCTGGCGCCCCAGCCGATCACTCTCCTCGCATCCTCCAGGTCATCGATGCCCCAGACGTAGAGCGTCCGCCACCGGACCCGCAGGAGGCGGGCCAGTTCTTCATCCAGCAGCTCGCGGTCGATAACCACCGCCGCTCGGAGCGGGTCGTCCACGGGCAGGGCGAGGAGGGCAGCGAGGTAGCGCCGGCTACCGACGGTGCGGATGAGGCGCAGGTCGGGCTCGCTGCGCCGCAGCTCGGCCAGCAGGCCCCAGTGCCCTGTGGAGACCTCTGCCTCCTTCAGGGCGTTGTGACGGCGCAGGCCCTCCAGAAGGGCGCGGGCAAGGGGCCGGGCGGGAACCTTGAGGTCCAGGTAGGGCCGCGCGCGCCCTCTGACCTGCTCGAGGAATTCGTCCAGGGTCAGCTGGGGGCTGCGGTCGAGACGCAGGTGCCAGCGGTCCCAGTAAAGGGGTAGCAAGGGGAGCCGGCGGGCGTGTCGGGCGACGATGCGGCCGCCGTCCCAGCGCAGGTCGGCCTCTACGGCGTCGACGCCGGCCGACAGGGCCTGCTCCAGGGTAGTGCGGTCGTTGCCGGCCCGGTGGGCGATCGCCACAATGCCGCCGGCACCTGGCCGGGGTCCTGCGCTGGGGCCAGGAGAAGAGGAAAAGGGGCCTGATGGCCCCTCGCTGTGGTCTCTCACGGTTCCCAGGCCAGGTTAGCCCTCACAGACGCCAAGCACGTTCACCAGCACGCAGCGCCGCTTGGGCCGGTCCAGCTCGACCAGGAAGATGCGCTGCCACTGCCCCAGCGTGAGCTTCCCGTCGAGGATCGGGATCGTCTCGCTGGTGGGCAGGAACAGGTGCTGGCAGTGGGCGTGCCCGTTGGGGCACTCGTCGTCGTTCATGTCGACGGTGCGGCGCGAGAAGTCGTTGTGGTGGTAGTCGGCGTCGCAGGAGGCGGCCTGGTCCAGGGCGCGCGCCATGTCCTTCAAGAGAAGGGGCTCGTTCTCGTTGATCTTGACGGCGGCCGTGGTGTGGGTGGAGTAGACGGTGGCCTGCCCGAACCGAACGCCGGAAGCGGCGACGACAGACTCTACCTGCTCCGTGATGTCCACGAAGTCAGGCGCAGCGTTCGTCTCGACCTCCACCGACTCGCAGCAGAAAACGGTAGCGTGGTCGTGGGTTCGAACGAGGGCCGGTCTCTGGGCGGGAGCCCCCGCGGCGAAACTTCTCATCAGGTCACGTTCCCTCCGTCTAGGTCAATTCGGCCTGCCGGAAGGCACGGCCATAATAGTGTAGCACGTTTAGCCCGTAAAGAAAGAGGGGAGCGCCCTCTACAAGCGAAAATCGGGGGCACTCCCTATCTCCTGATATATCCGAGCCCGTCTGCCAGACGCTTGGGCGTGAATCCAAACTGGCGGAGCACGGCGTCGCTCTCCGTCGCGTTGTCCTTGGCCAGCATGGCCAGTTGCTGGCGGGTGACCAAGGGCTGGGGAAGAAGAGCCTCCATGGCCCCGGCTACCAGGCGCACCATGGACAGGGGTACGTGCACCTTGAGCCGGCGCGCTCCCAGCTCCCGGCGCACCGTGTCCAGCATCGCCTCGTAAGTCAGATGCTCCGGGCCTCCCACCTCTATGATCTGGCCGTCGTGGGTGTCTTCCTCCAGGCAAGCGATGATGCAGGTGACCAGGTCCTCCACCCAGATGGGCTGGAAGCGGGTCTTGCCGTCCCCGGCAATGGGCACTATGGGGTTCCAGCGCACCAGCGCCGCCAGCCGGTTGAAGAAGTCGTCGTTGGGGCCGAAGACGATGGAGGGCCGCAGGATGGTGTAGGTGAGGCCGCTGCCGATGACCGCCTGCTCGGCCCCCCACTTGGCTGCCCAGTAAGGGAAGCGCGGGTCCGGGTCGGCGCCGATGGCGCTAACGTAGACGATCTTACGCACGCCGCCGGCACGGGCCGCCTCCACCAGGCGCTCGGTGCCGCCGCGGACAACAACGTCGAAGGTTAGGGGCTCGCGCTCCACGATAATGGCCACCAGGTGCGCCACCTGCTCGACGCCCTGGAGGGCGTGCTCCATCCCGTCGCCGGTGACAACGTCGGCCGTCACCGCTTCCACCCCGTCGGGCAGCGCGGAGGAGCGCACGCCACGGGCAGCAACGCGCACCGCCTTGCCCTCTTGGGCCAGTCGAGCCACCAGCCGGCTGCCGATGAACCCCGTGCCGCCGGTGACCAGGATCGTGGTGGGCCTCCCTTCCCTGTCGCCTTCTAGCCGCCGCCCCGTTCGAGGCCTGGATAGCCTCCAGCGTCCGCGGCGCCTCTTCGGGTGTGATCGTAGCACGCACACGCCTGAGACGACAACGCGGCGCCTCGAGCCTGGCTGTACAAGCGAGGCTTTTCCACTATCATGGGGGAGGCTCACACGGCTCAGGAAAGGAGCAGGGCATGGACTTCGAGCTCTCTGAAGAGCACAGGATGATCCGGGAGACCGCCCGCCGCATCGCCCGCGAGCGCATCGCCCCACGCGCGGCCGAGATCGACGAGAAGGAGGAGTACCCCCACGACATCTTTCAGGTGTTCCGCGAGGCGGGCCTGCTGGGGCTCAGCATACCCCAGGAGTATGGCGGGGCCGGCGCCGGCGTGCTGGCCCTCTGTCTGGCCGTGGAGGAGGCGGCCAAGTACTGCTGCTCCTCAGGGCTCATCCTCCTCCTGACAGGCCTCTCCACCCAGCCCATTCTCATCGGCGGTACCGAGCAGCAGAAGCACGGGTTCCCCGCCTGCGTCGCCAGCGGCGAGTGCAAGGGCGCCTTGTGCCTGACGGAGCCCAACGCCGGCTCCGACGCCGCTAGCATCCAGTCGCGGGCTCGCCGCGACGGCGATGACTACATCATCAATGGTGAGAAGTGCTTCATCTCCGGCGGCAGCGTGGCCGACTTCGTAGTCATGTTCGCCAAGACAGACCCGGCGGCCGGCGCCCGCAGCATCTGCGGCTTCATTGTCCCCGCCGACACGCCCGGTTTCTCGGTGGCCCACACCGACCGCAAGATGGGCGTGCGGGCGGTGCCCACGGCCAGCCTGACCTTCGATGACTGCCGGGTTCCCCGCCAGAACCTCCTGGGCATGAAGGAGGATGGGGGCTTCCACACGGTCATGATGGCCCTCAACAGCATACGACCGGTGGTGGGGGCCCGCGGCGTCGGCCTGGCCGAGGGCGCTCTCACCTATGCCCTGGAGTTCGCCCGCCAGCGAGAGGCCTTCGGCGGGCCCATCGCCAACCTCCAGGCCATCCAGTTCATGTTCGCCGACATGGCCATCCAGATCGAGGCGGCCCGCCTCCTGGTCTACCAGGCCGGCTGGTTGGTGGACCAGGGCCGCTTCGACCGCCAGGACGCCCACTTCCTGTCCATCGGCAAGGCCTTCGCCACTGAGATGGCGGTCCGCGTCTCCTCCGATGCCCTCCAGGTGCTGGGCGCCCAGGGCTACATGCGTGACCATCCCCTGGAGCGCCACTACCGCGACGCCCGCCAGCTCATGATCGTGGAGGGGACGAGCCAGATCCAGCGCCTGGTCATCTCCCGGGCGCTCCTTCAGCGAGACCTGGTGTACCCGTAGGAAGCTCGAAGGTCTATGAGGAGTGAAGTAGCGGGGCCGGCGGCCCCGCTACTGCTGGCGGCCGGGGGAGTGGGGTCTGGCTGCTTCCTGGGCCCAGACCTCCCAGGCGGGCTTGGCGGAGCCGTCGGCGCGCCGGAGGCCGATGTACTGTAGCAGGTCCAGCGGCGGCTCCTGGACGAAGGAGGGATCGGTGCTGGCGAACCAGACCACGAAGGTCATCTCCAGGCGCTCGGCGTCCTGGAACAGACGGTGGAGGAAGGCCTCCTGCTCCTCCTCCGTGCCGTCGTTGATGCCCTCGCGCCCCGGGCCCGAGGAGTAGCCCGCGGCGGCAATGGCGATGGGCACATCGCTGTAGCGCCGGAGCTGGTCATAGTAGTCCGGCGGGATGTCGTCGGGGGTAGCGAAGACGAAGCTGGGATAGGTGGTGATGGCCAGGATGTCCACCTTGGGCTCGAAGTTCAGCACCAGGTGCCAGCGGCTGGGAGCCCCCGGCCCGGCAGGCTGGCCGGCCGGCGAAAGCAGGTTCTGGATGGCCTCCATCTGGAAGGTAGGGAAGACCAGCGTCTCCGGCGAGATGTCCTTGACGGCGTCGTAGGCCTCGAAGTAGAGGCTGACGAAGTTGTCGAAGTCATCGGGCCGGGCCGCCTCATAGAGGTCTACCTCCATGCCCAGGGCCATGTAACGGGGCTTCAGGTTCAGGGCCAGGTACTGGGCGTAGGCGATGAAGGCAGAGCGGACCCGCGGGTCGCCGAAGCCGGCGTCCGCCAGGCTACGCCCGTCTGGGTCATCCGGCGGGGAGGCCAGCCGCCCCCGGTCCGCCGGGTCCAGGGGGTCCACCGCGGCGAAGATTCCCAGGCCGTTCTCCTCGGCCAGGCGCTTCTCCTCGCGGGTCAGGTCCAGCGTCTCGGCGGAGATAACGCCCCCGGGCTGGAACTCCTCCCAAGGCGGCGCCCGCTGAATGAGGATGAGCTCGCCGTTCTCGCCGGCCAGGTTGAAGGCCTTCTCGTAGCCGGCCTTCGATGCCTGCTGGGGGAGGGAACTGAGGCCCATCTCGAAGGACCGGGGGTTCGCCCCCTCCTGCTGGGGCTGGGCTTCTTCCGAGGTCCCGCCACCACGGCACGCCGCACCGAGGAAGACCGCAATCAGCAGCAGGGGAAGAAGGAGGAATGGCCTGCTAGCGATAGTAGATCTCAAAGCTCCTGTAGCGCCGCCCAGGGTGGAGTTCGGCCCTCGACCCTCTCGGCGGTTCCTGTCGAATTCTCGCCGCATATCTCGCTGGGGTCAACCGCCGCCAAGGGGACGGTGTTGACCGGGCGCTGTAAACTGGGGCTGTGTTCCTACTCACAACCCGACCTGAGCGTGCCATGCACCGGCTAAGCTTCCGCCCCCGCGAGCTGCGCCGCCTCTTCTATCCTCACGCCTTTCTTGGCATGTTCGACCGCTTCCAGGAGTTGATCAGCAGCAATGTCCCGCCCGGAAGCGTCCTCCTGGACGCCGGCTGCGGCAGGGGCCGCACGTTCCTCTATCGACGCCGCCTGCCGTCAGTCCGGGTCGCGGGGCTGGACATCTCACGCCACGCCCGCGACAACCCGAACGTGGACTCCCAGGCGCGGGGGAGCCTGGAGGCGTTGCCCTTCGCCGACGCCTCCTTCGACGCCGTCCTCAGCACGCACGTCGCCGAGCACCTGGCGCGCCCTGAGGCCGCGTTCGGCGAGATGGCCCGCGTACTGCGGCCCGGCGGCCGGCTGCTGCTCCTCACGCCCAACCGGCGCCACTACGTGCCCCTGCTGGCCCGCCTCCTGCCCCACGGGCTGCACGCCGCGGTGAACCGGCGTCGCGGCCTGGGCGAGTACGACGTGTTCCCCACGCTCTACCGGGCCAATACGGCCGCCGACCTGCGCCGCCTGGCGGCGGGCGCCGGCCTCCGCCTCGAACGTCTGGAGGCCTTCGAGACGGAGCCCGAGTACCTGGCCTTCCACCCCCTGGCCTATGCCGCCGGCGTCCTCTACGAGCGAGTGGTCAACCGCTACCGGA
>CAZSSQ010000113.1:0-8099 GCA_964609465.1 uncultured Dehalococcoidia bacterium | reverse complement strand
CCCCCTGCGTGAAACCAGGGGCTCCAAAGCCCCCGGTTCCTGGTTCCTTTCGCCGGAGGCGAATCCGCCTCTGGTGGAGGTTCCTGGTTCCTTCTCCTATCGGCTGCCATCCTCCCCCAGCACGAAACGCTCCAGGGCCCAGGCGACGCCGTCCTCGTCGTTGCTGGGGGCGACCGTGTGCGCCTCCGCCTGCACCTCAGGGGGAGCGTTGGCCATGGCCACGCTGTAGCCCGCGACCCGGAACATGCTGACATCGGGGCCGGAATCGCCCATTGCCAGGGCCTGGCGCACATCCAGGCCCAGGTGGTCGCAGACCAGGCGCAGGGCAGGTCCCTTGTCCGCCTTGGCATCGACCACGTTGGCGTAGTGGGGATAGGCGGCGCTGTAGCCACGGGCCACGTTCAGGACGCCGCTGTACCTCTCGGCGAAGGCGGCCTCCAGAGCATCGACCGCCTCCTTGCCGAAGAGGAGGAAGGACGTCGGCGGCGCCGCCAGCACGTCGGACAGGCGGGAAACGGGGTGCACGTCAGCGGGGAGCTGAGAGCGGTCCACCTCCTGGGTCGAGCGCAGGTAGCTGACCCCATCAATGGTCACCAGGGACGTCTCCGAGCGGCTGTCCATGAAGGCGGCCACCTCGCGGGCGGCCTGCGGGTCCATGCGCAGGTGGAGGAGGTCAGAGTCGGCGTCTGGCACCCTGACCAGCGCCCCGTTGTGGCAGATGAGGGGGGCCCGCAGGCCCAGCTCCTGGGCCGTGCCCACCGCCAGGGAGTACCAGCGCGACGTGCAGAGCACCACCACCACGCCCCGGTCGCGGACGCGGCGGACGGCGCGCGCGTTGGCCTCGCTGAGGCCGTCGCGGCTGTTGAGGAGCGTGCCGTCCATGTCGAGGGCGACGAGGCGGAACATCACTCGAATCCCAGCCGCCTCTCCTTCAGGCTCACGAAGCGCTGCTGGGCGATGACCAGGTGGTCCAGCACCTCGATGTCCAGCAGCCGGCCCGCCTCCACCGCCTGCTTCGTCATCGCCACGTCGTCGGCGGAGGGCGTCGGGTCACCGGAGGGGTGGTTGTGCGCCACCACCAGCGCCGGGCAGTTCTGGCGCACCGCCTCCCGAAAGAGCTCCCCCACCCGCACCAGGGAGGTGTTGACGCTGCCCCGGTAGATGGTGTGCACCCCCAGCACCTGGTTTCGCGTGTTCATGAGCACCACCCGCAGCTCCTCCTGCTCCAGCAGGCCCATCTCCGGCAGGAGAAGGTTGGCTACGTCCTGGGGCGAGCGAACGGTGGCGCGCTCCTCCGGCTGGGCGGAAGCCAGACGCCGCCCCAGCTCGAAGGCGGCCTTGATCTGGGCGGCCTTGGCCTCGCCGAGGCCGCGCTCCTGGCACAGCTCGCCGAAGCCAGCGCGGGCCAGCCCCACCAGCCCGCCGTAGCGCGAGAGCAGCCGCGAGGCCAGCGCGAGGACGCTCTCCCGCGAGGCCCCCGTCCGCAGTACGATGGCCAGCAGCTCGCCGGTGGACAGGGCACTGGCTCCGTAATCGCGCAGGCGCTCGCGGGGCCTCTCGGTGGCCGGCAGGTCACGGATGAGGGTGTGATACTCAGGGGCAGCGTCTGCGTTCATCGGGTGCTCCTGGCAGACCAGGGTGTGCCGCTAGACGGCCCCTAGGCCCGCTCCTCCAGCTCGACGGAGATGACGGTGTTGGTGTGCGGGTAGTGGTTCACAGACACCGTATCGCTCTCTTCGAGCTCGGCGTAGATCAAGGGGGTTACCTTGAACACCGAGCCGTCGACGTAGATGTAGTAGCTCCGCAGGACAAACAGGTCGGCGCGGCTCCACTTGCGGTCGACC
The DNA here is from genome assembly GCA_964609465.1 of uncultured Dehalococcoidia bacterium. Lineage (GTDB taxonomy): Bacteria > Chloroflexota > Dehalococcoidia > DSTF01 > JALHUB01 > CAVSBT01. The sequence goes on along the minus strand of CAZSSQ010000113.1, from coordinate 6,255 downwards.
AGTCCGTTGGACACCGTCGGCGAGCTCCTCAGGTCCCGCAGCGACTGGATACTCTGGTGACCGGTGAGAAAGGCGGCCAGCGATAGGAGAAGCAGGGTGATGATCAGCCCGCTGGGGCCCTCGCGCACGAGGTTGAAGATGACCATCCCTATGCCCGCCAGGCTGAGGAGGAACAGAGGCGTGAACACAAGGGCTACCCGGATGAGAGACGACCGGGCAGCGCGGTACGCTTCTTCCAGACCAGGAGGGCCTGTCACGGTATGATAAGCGTCTGGCCAGGGCGGAGGACAGCGGTGTCCGGGTCGCCCAGGTCGTTGAGCCGAGCGATCTCCCGGACGAAGTCCACCACGTTCTGGTCAGGCGGCTTGAACTTCTCGCCGATGCCGTAGAGGGTGTCGCCCTCCTGCACCACGTATTCACGGGTCGTCGGCGTGGCCGTCGCCGCCGGTGTAGGCGTGGTTGGCTGGCTGGGCGTGGAGGTCGGCGCCTCGACGGTGGCCGTGGCCGTCGCCTTCTCCTGCTGGGGCAGGACCACCGGCGACGACTCCTCGGAGCCGCCGGGGGGTCTCACCAGCAGCCAGAGGGCAAAGGCCGTCCCCACCAGAAGGGCCAGGAGAGAGCCTCGGTACAGGGTATAGGAAGGCAGAGCGCTGGCTGGCTTCAGACACTCGGCGCAGAGAGCGTCGCCATGGGCGTCGCAATAAGGTCTGCCGCAGCGCTTACACTGGCTCGTGGCCTCGTTGGCGCAGGCGTAGCAGTTCATCCAGCGGGAATATAGCAGGTCGCGCCGCCCTTGCCTAGACAAGCCTGCCTGTTAGCAGGCAGACGCGGTCCCTCGGCGGCCGCCGGCCGATGGGCGGGGCTTCCCGCCTGCTACTGCAACTCGACGGTGGCGCCGGCGTCGGTGAGCTTAACGCGGACGGCCTCCGCCTCCTCCTTGGTGACGCCCTCCTTGACGTTGGTGGGCGCGCTCTCGACCAGGTCCTTGGCCTCCTTCAGGCCCAGGGTGGTCACCTCCCGCACCGCCTTGATGACGTTGATCTTGTTGGCGCCCATGTCCTTGAGGACGACGGTCCACTCCGTCTTCTCCTCCTCCTCAGCGGCGACAGCAGGTGCGAGAGCGGCAGCGGCCGCAGCGGCGGGAGCGGCGACCGCTACCGGGGCGGCAGCAGTGATGCCAAACTCCTCCTCGATGCGCTTGTTGAGGTCCCGGAGCTCCAGGATGGTCATCCCTTTGATGAGCTCGAAGGCCTCATCCACTCGGTTGGCCATAGTCTTCCGTTCCTCCTTGGCTCTGGCGGTCGATTTGGCACCCTCCTTGATAGGCTCTTCAGCGGCCTCCTCGGCGGCCGCCTCGACGCCCTCCACAGGGGTCTCTTCAGCACTGACTTTCTTGGTCTGTCGGGTTGGCATAGTTTAGGCTGCCTCCAGTTGGCTGGCGCGCGCCCCCAGAAGCCCCTGAAGCTGTCCCAGGCTGCTGTTGAAGAGCGCCGCCGCCGGGTTGGCGAGGCTGGCGGACAACAGGTACGAGAGTCGGGCCAGCGGCGCCTGCATGGCCCCTGCCACCCGCCCGATGAGGACTTCGCGCGAAGGCAGGCGCGCCAGCTCCTCCAGGTCGCGGGCCGACAGAGACCGGCCGTCGGCGAAGGCACGTCGCAGGGCGAAGGCGTTCCTGGCCGTGCGTACGTAGTCGGTGAGGGTGCGGGCCGGGGCCACAATGTCGCCGTAGGCGAAGGCGATGGCGGTGGGGCCCTCAGCCAGCTCTGCTATCTCGGGACAGCCGGCCTGCTCGGCCGCCAGCCGGAAGAGACTGTTCTTGATGACCCGCAGCTCCACGCCGGCCTCGCGGAGCTGCCGGCGCAGGGTGCCCATCTCGGCCACGCTCAGGCCCAGGTAGCCGGCCGCGACGGCCAGAGTGCTGCGCGCAATGCGATCCGCCAGCTCCGCCACCGTCTCGATCTTGCGCTGGGTGGGCATGGGTGTCCTCCCTGGGGTCAACGAAAAGACCCCTGTCGCCGCAGACAGGGGCCGGTGCGCTCGACGGGGCACGCCGCTGGCGCCTCGTCTCACTGGCCTCGGCCTCGGCGGGCTCCGCTCGGCCTGCCTGCCTGCCGGCGGCGGACTTAACCCTGTGGGGACCCGCTGTCTGCGGCCTCGCTATGTGTCGAACGCTGGAACCATTAAACCATGGAAACCGCTCTGGTTCCAGGGTTCCAGGGCTCCAAAGTTCTATGTCGGCGTCAGAGCCAGGGCGGGACCCAGCTCTAGCTTGATGCCGGGGCCCATAGTCGTTGCCAGGGTGGCGCTGCGGATGAACTGGCCCTTGGCGCCGGAAGGCTTCGCCTTCACGACCTCCTGCATCACCGTGGCCAGGTTCTCCAGCAGCTTCTCCTCCTCGAAGCTCACCTTGCCGATGGGCACGTGGATGATGGCGGTGCGGTCCAGACGGAACTCCACCCGCCCCTGGCGGGCGTCGTTCACCGCCTTGCCCAGGTTCTCGCCGTCCACCACCGTGCCCGAGCGCGGGTTGGGCATAAGGCCCCGGGGGCCAAGGACGCGGCCCAGGCGGCCCACCTTGCCCATCAGCTCCCGCTGGGCGAGGGCGACATCGAAGTCCGTCCAGCCGCCCTCGACCTTCTTGATCAGTTCGTCGCTGCCCACGAATTCGGCCCCAGCCTCCTCGGCCGACTTGGCGGCTTCGCCCTCGGCGAAGACGAGCACCCGCACCGTCTTGCCCAGGCCGTAGGGAAGGAGGGCCGTGCCCCGCACCTGCTGCTCGGCATGGCGGGGGTCAAGGCCGGTGCGTATGTGCAACTCCACCGTCTCATCGAACTTGGCGTAGGCGTTCTCCTTGGCCAGCTTGACCGCCTCCTCGGGCTTGTAGGCCCGCGTCCTGTCGATGACGGCGACTGCTTGGGTGTACTTCTTGCCAGCCACGTCCCTACACCACCTCAATGCCCATGCTGCGGGCGGTCCCTTCCACCATCTCCATGGCTGCCTCCACACTGCTGGTGTTCAGGTCCCGCAGCTTGATCTCAGCGATCTCCCGGAGCTGGTCGCGCGAGATCTGGCCCACCTTCTCCCGCCTTTGGGCGCTGCTGCCCTTCTCGATGCCAGCGGCGCGCTTGAGCAGATCGGAGGCGGGCGGCGTCTTCAGGACAAAAGTGAAGGAGCGGTCCTCGTAGACGATGATCTCCACCGGGACGACGGTGCCGGCCTGCGAGGCCGTGCGCTCGTTGTAGTCCTTGCAGAAGGCCATGATGTTGACGCCGTGCTGCCCGAGGGCAGGGCCCACGGGCGGCGCCGGATTGGCCTTGCCGGCCTCGATCTGAAGCTTGATAATGGCCCGAATCTTCTTAGCCATCTAACGCCAGCAGTCACCTCGAAGGCCAGCCTTTAGGCTGGCAGTAAGCCGGGCCCCCGCCTGCCCGCGGGCAGGGAGGCCTGGCCTTCGGAATAGAAGGGCGGTTCTAGAGCTTCTCCACCTGAAGGAAGTCCAGCTCCACGGGCGTCTCCCGCCCGAAGAACGAGATCAGCACCTTCACCTTCCCCTTCTCCAGGTTGATCTCATCGACCTGCCCTACGAAGTCGACGAAGGGGCCATCGATGACGCGCACGCTCTGGCCCACGGTGAAGCCCACCTTGACCCGAGGCTCTACCGCCCGCATCTGGCGGATGATGCGCCGCACCTCCGGCTCCTCGAGGGGGACGGGCCGATTGCCGGAGCCGACAAAGCCGGTCACCCCAGGCGTGTTGCGGACCACGAACCAGGCGCGGCTGGACTCCGGGTCATCCTCCTTCAGCTCCATCATCTGGACCAGCACGTAGCCGGGGAATATCTTGCGAGCCACGGTGCGCCGCTGGCCGTCCCGGATCTCGATCTCATCCTCCGTCGGTATCACCACCTGGAAGACGAGTCCCTGAGCATCCATGGAGTCGATGCGGTGCTCGAGGTTGGTCTTGACCTTGTTCTCGTAGCCGGAGTAGGTGTGTATGACGTACCAGGCGCGGCCGGGAGGCGTAAGCGGTTCTTCCGCCTCGGCCCCAGTGGCGGCCTCTGCTTCCGGCGCAGGCGCCCGCTCTTTCAGAGCAAGCCCCCGGGCGCTGGCCTTCTTCCTCGGCAAGTCTCCTCCCGTCAGCGCAGCAGCGTGTTCTCGATGAACCAGTTGAACAGGAGGTCAATGCCTCCCAGCGCGAGCCCGACCGCCACCGAGACGACAATGACCACCATGGTGAGGTTGACGGTGTCCTGGCGGGTGGGCCAGGTGACCTTTCGCAGCTCGCTGATGATGTCCTCCACCCAGCGCGGCCGCAGGAAGGCCAGAAACCCCCGACGCTGGCGCGGGGCCTGGCGTGCCGCCTTCGGCGTCGGCAGCACCGCCGCGGGCCTGCGCCCTGGCTTCTCCTTCGTGACGGGCGGATGACGCCTTATGGCCCGGCTCACTCTACCTCCCTGCCATGCCTACCGGACCTCACGGTGCAGGCGATGAGCCCGGCATCGCGGACAGTACTTCGATAGCTCCAGGCGGTCAGGATCGTTCCGCCGGTTCTTGCTGGTCGTGTAGTTCCGTTCCCGGCACTCGGTACAGGCCAGGTGGATGATGACGCGGTCTTCTTTCTTGGCCATAGAGGCAGGTTAGACCCCTTCCCCTTACTCAAGAACCTTAGTCACGACGCCGGCACCCACGGTGTGGCCGCCTTCGCGAATGGCGAAGTGCAGCCCTTCCTCGATGGCGACGGCCTGGATGAGCCGCACCTTCATCAGGTTGAGGTTATCGCCGGGCATCACCATCTCCACCCCCTCAGGGAGCTCGATGCTGCCCGTGACGTCGGTGGTGCGGATGTAGAACTGGGGCCGGTAGCCGCTGAAGAAGGGGGTGTGCCGGCCGCCTTCCTCCTTGGAGAGGACATAGACCTCGTTCTCAAAGTAGGTGTGAGGGGTGATGCTGCCCGGGGCGGCCAGTACCTGGCCCCTCTCTATGTCCTCACGCTCAATACCACGGAGCAGACAGCCCACGTTGTCGCCGGCCTCACCCGTGTCCAGGGTCTTGCGGAACATCTCCACACCCGTGACTACGGTCCTTCGCGTCTCGCCGAGACCGACGATCTCCACCTCCTCGCCCACCTTTACCACGCCGCGCTCGATGCGGCCCGTGGCCACGGTGCCGCGCCCCTTGATGCCGAAGACGTCCTCGACGGGCATCAGGAAGGGCTTGTCCTTGGGCCGGACGGGGGTCGGGATGTAGTCGTCGACGGCGTCCAGGAGCTGCTGGATGCTCTCGAACTCCGGCGCGTTGGGGTCGGTGCTGGTGCTCTCCATGGCATTGCGGGCGCTGCCTCGGATGATGGGGATCTCATCGCCCGGGAAATTGTAGCTCTTGAGGAGATCGCGCAGCTCCAGCTCCACCAGGTCCAGCAGCTCCGGGTCGTCCATCATGTCCACCTTGTTCATGTAGACGACGATGCTGGGGACCTCGACCTGTCGCGCCAGCAGCACGTGCTCTCTCGTCTGCGGCATGGGCCCTTCGGGCGCCGCCACTACCAGGATGGCCCCGTCCATCTGAGCCGCTCCTGTGATCATGTTCTTGATGTAGTCGGCATGGCCGGGACAGTCGATATGGGCGTAGTGCCGTTTATCGGTCTGGTACTCAACGTGGGCGACAGCGATGGTCAGGCCGCGGGCCTTCTCCTCGGGCGCGTTGTCAATGCTCCAGAAGTCACGATAGCTGGCCAGACCCTTCAAGGCCAGATACTTGGTGATGGCCGAGGTTAAGGTCGTCTTGCCGTGGTCCACGTGACCGATGGTGCCGACGTTTACGTGTGGCTTGGTCCGCTCGAACTTTGCCTTGCCCATGTCGACAATTCCTCCTCAGATGGAGCCCACACCCGGAATCGAACCGGGGACCCCGTTCTTACCAAGAACGTGCTCTACCTGCTGAGCTATGTGGGCCCGCAATATCAAAAAGCTCGAAGCCGGATGCCCGCCGTCCCGCGGGCCCTACGGGGCCTCGACTTCCAGCTCACTACCTCCACTGGTGCCGGGGGCAGGATTCGAACCTGCGAAGCCGTCTCAGGCTGCGGTTTTACAGACCGCCGGTTTTAGCCACTCACCCACCCCGGCACGGCAGCAACTCCAGGGAACAAGAGGCAGCGAACAGGGTCTTTGTTCCCTGTCCCTCGTCCCGATGCCTCCTGTCTGGAGCCCGAGAGGGGATTCGAACCCACTAACCTACCGATTACAAGTCGGTTGCGCTA
>CAZSSQ010000112.1:0-8126 GCA_964609465.1 uncultured Dehalococcoidia bacterium | reverse complement strand
GTCACCATCCAGGGAGCAGCTAAGCGCCGAGCCTTGCCAGGGGACCGACATGTCCGCCGCGGTTATGCCCGCGCCGTTGCCGATCTCCATGACGTTGGAGCGCGCGTTCGGCTCCTTGATGTCGGGTATGGTGTCCTCGTCGCTGTCCGCTCTCAACGGGTTGGTGCCGCCATAGAGGATTTCGCAGCCGTCCCAGACCGCGTCGTTGTCGCAGTCAGGGTCGTTCTGGCCGACCAGGGTGTCGGCGTCAACGTCCTCGCTGACCGTGCCGCTGAAGCCCTGCGAGCGGTACGCCGTCTCACTGGCGTTGCTGAGGCCGTCCATGTCCGGGTCGTCGGCCGCTGGCGGCATTGCCGGCTTACTAGCGGCGTCGAGGGGGTTGCTGCCCAACGCGCACTCCACGCCGTCCCGCACGCCGTCACCGTCGCTGTCCGGGTTGAGCGGGTCCGTAACGGCGCTGCTGTCGTTGATGCAGCCTGTGCCGCTCCACCCGTTGGTGGGCTCGGCGCCGTTCGTCATGCCGTCGTTGTCGGCATCCGAGTCGCAGGCATCGCCAAGCCCGTCACCGTCGGCGTCCGCCTGGCCGACGTTGGAGACGTTCGGGCAGTTGTCCAGACCGAGCCCCTTCGGGGAGCTGGTGATCACGTAGCCCACGTTTCTGATGCTGCTGCCGTCACCCGAGGTGTCCACGTTGGCGCTCATCCCGCTGTCGACAGCGTTGTCACCGTTCCAGTCAGGGAAGTCAGGGATCCCGTCAGGCGAGCCGCTGTCCTGGATTCCGTCGCCGGGGGCCGTATCGGTGTCGTACGTGTCGACCTTGAGGTTGCGGTCCGGGACAGTGTCCCCGTCCGTGTCAGTGCTGGTGGGGTCGGTGAGGTAGTAGCTCGGCCCGACGATCTCCTCGAGGTCGGTGAAGCCGTCGCCGTCGGTGTCCCTGGCCGTTACCCTCGTCTCGCCCGTGCACACACTCAGAGTGGGGAAGTCAGCGGCGGAGCCGGGGCAGGTGCCGAAGGCCACCTCGATGCCGTCCAGCAGGCCGTCTTCGTCGACATCAGCGTTGGTGTCGTCGGGGTCGGCGGGACCGCCGCCGTTGGCGACCGTAGCCAGGCAGTCACCATCGGCGTCAGTGTAGCTCTGGCCGATGGCCTTGCAGCTCGTCATGTAGACGAAGTTGAGTACCCCGCTCTCGTAGTCCGCATACCCGACAGACGTTGTCCAGCGGGCGTAGAGGCCATTGGCAGCGGGGTTCGGGCCGTACAGGCCGCGGTTGTGGCCCAGGCCTCCCTGCGGGCTATCGACGCAAGCAGCGGGGGCTGTTGGGGAAGTGGGCGATCCCCCGAAGGTCACCACACTGAAGCGGGCGTTGGGCTGCCATGACGGCACTATCGTCACCGAGTTCACAGGTATTGGGGTTATTGCTATGGGTGTCCCGCCACCCCACCAGAAGTGAGTGTAAGCGGCTCGCGCCCGGTTAGTCACGGTGCCCAGAGAAACAGGGAGGGTCTCGTTGAGGTAGGACTCGTCCTCGCCGTTGATCCCCGTCCCAGGGCCCCAGGAAGTGGTCCGGCTCACGAAGTCGTAGGGCCCCGCCGTCGTAAGGTTCTGCGGCTTGTCGATTCGCGCTCCCGTCGCATGAGCCGACGGGTCGAAGCGGGTCACCGTCATCGTGTCCTGGACGCCGCTAGACCTGCTCACCAGGATCATCGTCTCGGTCTTTGTCCTGCCGCCGCCCAGGTCCGACTCTATGTGTATGTAGGACCCGTCCGCGGGCAGCACCGTGCTGTCGGTGATGTCGATGGTATCGCTGCCGAACGTCTTGGCCAGGACCTCCTCAGTGTCGGCGGTACTGTCCACCCAGTCGAAAGCACCCAGCTTGTCCACGGTACCGTCACAGAAGTAGTCGATGTGCGTCGAGATGTTGTCCGCTATCATCTCCCCGTCGACGGGGACCTGTCCGGAAGGCCAGCCGGGCCCCAGGTAGCTATATCCAAGCTGAGGCCGGTTGCCCGCCGGCTCGAGTGACCCGCCCACCAATACGGGGGTTGCGTTAGTGTTCTTGTTCTCCGGGCCGGGACAGGTCATCGGGGAGGTCTGAGTCGGATCTGCCCCGCCGAGACAGCTGATCTGATACTGTTCCAAGCCTTGGAGCTGGCCGGGAGGCAACGCGCTTGCCTGGTCTGTCCCTCCCAAGAGAAACGCCAGCGCCACTGCCAGCACACCAAATGAAACAAGCCTCTTCATCGACAAGTTTCCTCCTTTGTTCGAGAATTGCCTTGACCTGGAAGCGTTCGAAATGTCGTAAGAACCCCACCTCCTTCAGCTCTGAGGCGGGAGTCACACACCCAATACCTGGGCCTGAGGCGGGGATGCCAGGTCCGAATTGGCGGGCGCCCAGCAGCCCGCCGTGGTTCTAAGGCCACCGCGTAGATTCTGCCACACGGCAAGGGCGTTGTCCAGATCGCCCTCTCGACATCCGGGCCTTGCCCGCGTTAGAGTGGTTTGGAATGTCAACCGCGGTCGGAGGGGAATGCACAAGAGGACGTTCGTCATCCTGATAGCGGCGGCGTCCGCGGCGCTGGGCGCTGCCTGCGGCGGCGGGTCTTCTCCCCAGGGCGCGCCTGAGGCTGGTGTCCAGCTCGCAGCCAACGTCTTCGAGAATGGCAGCTTCGAGGCGGGTTCCGACCCGTGGATCTCCCTGACCACCGCAGCGTGGGGCGCGCCGTTCAGTGTCAGCTCTCACCTGGCGCACGGTGGAACGCACAGCGCGTACCTGGAGCTGCGCGCCCCAGCCGACGCGTCCGGCGCCAAGGTGTTCGGGGTGGTGCAGGAGGTCTCGCCAGACCGATTCCCGGAAGTGCTTTCCGGCTACTATTACGTTGACGACTGGATCAAGGGCACGCCGAAGCAGTACCTGCAGTTTGTGGTGATAGCCTTCGGCGTGACGAACCTGCCCGGCGGTTACGCCAACCATCAGATCCGCTACCCACTGGCCGGCATCAATGCCGAACCCTTTGCTATCTCCAACGCCAAGTTCCGTTTCCTTAGTAGGGAGGAGCCAGCCACGGGGCAGTGGGTCTACTTCGAACGGCCGGTGGCGCGCGACTTCGAGGAGCTATGGGGAGCCGTGCCCCAGGGCTTCGAGAAGCTCCGCATCCTCTTCGAAGTTCGCTACGATGACAAGCTCGTCGGCAGCGAGGGCAAGGCCGACGTCTACTACGACGACCTCTACCTGGGCCCGGCCGCCGATAACCCCAACCAACCCTGAGGCCACATTCTGGACGCCGTCCGGGAGGATTGCCGATGATGCCGAAACTGAGCAGACAGCGCTGGACATGGTCGACCGTACTTCTGGCTCTCCTGGCCATGCTCGCCATTCAGACCGCGCAGGCCCAGGGCGCCACCGTACGGGTAGAGATCCCCAGCGAGGGCCCGAAGGTAGGCGGAGAACCTTTCAGCGTCAACGTGGTCGTGGACGAGGTCACCAACCTGGGTGCCTTCGAGTTCCAACTCACCTACGACCCAAGTGTCGTTGAGCTCCAAGACTTCAAGGAGGGCCCCTTTCTGGGTAGCAGCGGCCGTCGCGTGGAATGCCTGCCGCCTCGCACGGCGGAAGGATCCCTCGACTTCACCTGCGTGACGCTGGGAGCTACTCCCGACGGGCCCACCGGCTCAGGGGTGCTGGCCACCCTGACGTTCCAGCCCGTCGGCGCTGGTACCAGCTCTCTTCACCTCAAGCAGGTCGACCTCGCGGACCCGCCCGCAAACCGCCTTCCCGCCCAGGCAGAGGACGCGTCGGTCACCGTGGGGCAGACACAGGAGGGCGGCTTCCGTTGGGTCTTCTGGGGGAGGGCAATCGAAGCCGTCGCGCAAGGTAAGGCCGCTACCGTGCGGGTAAAGGCCCCCAGCGGAGGCCCAGCGGTAGGCGGAGAACCTTTCAGCGTCAATGTGGTCGTGGACGATGTCACCAACCTGGGCGCCTTCGAGTTCGAGCTCACGTACGACCGGGGGGTCGTTGACCTCCAAGACGCCGAGGAAGGCCCCTTCCTGGGCAGTGGCGGCCGCTCTGTGGAATGCCTGCCGGCCCGCAGGGCCGAAGGATCCCTTGTGTTCACCTGCGTCATGCTGGCGGGTACGCCGGACGGGCCCAGCGGCTCAGGGGTGCTGACCACCCTCACGTTCCGGCCCGTCGGCGACGGTACCAGCCCTCTTCACCTCGAGCAGGTCGTCCTCGCGGACCCGTCCGCAAACCGCCTTCCCTCCCAGGCAGAGGACGCGTCGGTCACCGTGGGGCAGACACAGGAGGGTGGCTTCCGTTGGGTCCTCTGGGGGCCGGTCATCGGGGGCGTTGGCGTTGCGCTCGCCGCCGCCGTCGTCGGCACCTGGTGGCTCCGCCGGCGGCCCTCCCAGCCATGATCTTGTTTTCGACCCGCCACGATACCCGCTCGCCGGGAGGCGCGCCCGTCGGCAGTTGGGACCCGTCACATGCGCATTCTTGACTGCGGCCCGGGCAAATGCTACATAACATAAGTGACTAGACCTCGCCTGTGACGCCAGTCCGAAGGCTTGCGCATGGGTTACCCTAGGCAGGGAAGCCAGCAGCAGCGACGAAAGGAGGCTAGGGCCTCTTTTTTCTCCCCCGGCTGACGGCAGACTAGGGGCTTCAGCGAGCGTTCTCCCCGACAGAGCCGCCCGAAAGATGCTGCAAGGTTGTCCGATGCTATCTCTAGGGGAAGTGACTGAATGAATCCGCACTTTGGGCAGGATCATGAGCCTGCCCGCCGTGGCCGGAGCGCCATCGCATTGCTGTTGGTGGCCATCGGTCTTGCCCTGGTGTTTGGCCTGCTTGACGGCCTGATCAGACACTACGGACACGGCCTGGCCCAGGGAGAGCCCACCTGCGGCACCGGCACTACCACAGTCTGCGTCTTGCCTGTGTCCCAGATTGCGGACACTGGGACCACTTTCACCGCCGAGGTCGTGGCGGACAACGTCAGCAACCTCGGTGCCTATCAGTTCACCCTCTCCTTTGACCCCGGCATCATCTCCTTCGTCGGCGCTACCAGCACGTCCTTCCTGGGCAGCACCGGCCGCAACGTTACCTGCTTCGGCCCATGGGCTTCCGGCGGAAGCGTATCGATATCGTGCGTCACCACCAGCCCGCCGTCCACCGGCCCCCCGGGGCCAGACGGCCCCGATGGTTCTGGGGCTCTCACCATCCTCGAGTTCTCAGGGCTGATGCCTGGGGACAGCCCTCTGAGCCTGAGCGACGTTATCCTTGCAGACATCAGAGGCAACCTCATCCCATCGACTACTCAGGATGGGAGCGTCACCATCGTCCAGGGAGCCACGGCTACGCCCTGCCCTGGCGGGGTCTGCCCCACCGCAACCCCTACACTCACGCCGACACCGACAGCCACGCCAGCCGTAGGCCCGACAACCGTCCGGATCGATCCGCCGTCTCAGACTCAACCTGAGGGAGCCACCTTCTCCGTGTCGCTGCTCGTTGAAAACGTGACCAACCTGGCCAGCTACCAGTTCACCCTGGCCTGGGACCACATTGCCCTTGAGTTCCTCAGCGCGGAGAACGGCACCTTCCTTGGTTCCTCCGGACGCTCCGTCTTCTGTCCCTCCCCCATCGTGGGTGAGAACACGGTGCGCATGGGCTGTGTCACCGGCGGAACGCCCCCCGGGCCGGACGGCTCCGGCGTCCTGGCGGTCCTGTCGTTCCGAGCAAAGTCGGGCACCTACCCGGCCACACCTACGCTCCTGGACCTTTTCGATGTCGAACTGTCTGACCCCCTCGCCAATGGCATCCCTGCGGTGGTTGAGGACGGCACGGTGACAGTGGAGAAGCCGACGCCGACACCCTGTCCAGGCGGCATCTGCCCCACTGCCACACCCGCCCTGACGCCATCCCCGACGCCAAGCCCCACCCCCTACCCCGACCCCTGTCTCGCAGGGTCCGGCGCTGATGTCTGCGTGAAGCCCGCCAGCCTTAACGTTTCGGCCGGAGACGCGTTCTCAGTGGACATCGTCGCCGACGACGTAGGCAACCTTGGGGGCTATGCCCTCACCCTGGCCTTTGACCCGTTCGTTATCGCCTACGACTCGGTCAGTAACGGCCCATTCCTGGGCAGCAGCGGCCGGCCGGTCAACTGTTTCAGCCCCACCGTGCTCCCAGGCAGCGTCACGTACAGTTGCGTGACGACGGGGGCTACGCCACCGGGGCCCAGCAGCGCTGGCATTCTGGCCACAGTGAGCTTCACGGCGCTGGCTGAAGGGACGACTACCCTGTCGCTCCAGGGCACCATGCTGGCCGACATTGTCGGCATTGAGATCCCGAGCACGCCCCACGCCGGAACCATCACCGTCTTCCCGGGAGAGGTGCCGACCCCAACGACGACTCCAACCACCGGACCCACCCCGACGGCAACGACAGTGCCCGTGACCCTCGTCTGGATAGATCCGCCCACCCAGACCGTCGCGCCCGGCGCCAGCCCCGCTATCGACATCCGCATCGATAACGTGGCAAACCTGGGCTCCTACGAGTGGCAAATCACCTATGACCCGGCGGTACTCGACTTCGTGAGCGTCGTCGACGGCCCCTTCCTCACCAGCACCGGACGCTCTGTGTTCTGCCCTGCCCCGATTCTAGGCCCAGATAGTGTGCGGTTCGGGTGTGTCAGCGCCGGTGTCACCCCGGCGCCGCCCAGCGGGTCGGGTGTCCTCTCAACGGTAACCTTCTCAGCCGTGGCCGAGGGCACGAGCGCCTTGAGCTTCAACTTCGTCTCGCTCTCTGACCCCCTGGGCGTGGACATCCCGACAGGCATCCAGGGAGGCGAAATAGTGGTGTCCACCGCCACGCCCACGCCTACACCCATCATTGGCGGTGGAACCCCCGCGCGAACACCGAAATCAGGCGGCGGTTGGCCGTCCGCGCTGACGCTCGCCGGCGCGGTCTTCGTGAGCGTCGGGTTCATCCTTCTTGCGTCCGACCTGCTGGATGCGATTCCGCGGCGATGGCGGCGAGGAAGGTGGCCACATGCGTCCAGCGAGCCGCCCAAGCGCGACAAGCTGGCCGAGGCAGATGATGACACCTAGATGCGCCATCAAGCGAAGCGGCGCTGAACCCACCGGGCGCGCCCGAAGGATGCCATGAAGCGCAGCTCTCAGGAGTCCGCTCACGGCCGATTCGTCTGGATCACTGTTGCAGTGGTCGGTCTCGTGCTTGCCGGCCTTGCTTTCGGGCTGATCCGCGGACGGGAGACGCTCGCCTCGCCCAGCATCGCGATCGTGAAAAACCCCCAGTTGAGCATCCTCTACCTCGGCGACGGAACGCTGACCATCAGCGAAGAGGTGTCCGATATCCCAACCGACACCGGCCTAGGTGCCTTCAGCATCGGCTTCTTCTACCCGAAGAACCTGGTACAGGTAACGGTCGAGGAGGGACCCTTCCTGGCTAGCACCGGCCGTGTCACTTCCTGCTTCACCGACCAGGGCGAGAGCTTCATCCAGTTTCACTGTCTGTCCACCGGGTCTAGCCCGGGGCCGACGGGGTCCGGCATCCTGGCGTACATTGACGTCAGCCCCCGGCCGGGACTGATCCGGAGCCCCACTGTCGGCAATGGGGCTCTGGCCATACTAGACGACCAGGCGTGGGCAACCGCGCTGGTGGACGTTCTCGGCGACCCGATAGGGGTGAGCCGGGTGGGCGATGCCGCGGTCGTGATCCAGGCGCTGGAGGGAGACCTGAACCTCGATTGCGTGGTCAACGTCCTCGACGAGCAGGCGATCTCGTTCCGCTACTACGCTCAAGAGGGCTCCCTGTACTATGACCCGTGGTATGACCTCGAGCCGATGCTCGGTGACATGGACATCGACATCAAGGACCTGCAGTTCGTGTTTGGCCGCTATGGCTGGAGATGCGAGGGGCCGGGGCCTACGCCCACACCGACACCCACCGCCACCGCCACTGCTTCCGCCACGAGCACGCCCATCGTGAAACGCACACCGACTCCTACTACCACCGCTGCCGCCACGAGCACGCCCACCGCCATCGGCACGCCGGCTCCCACCGCCACTGCTTCCGCCACGAGCACGCCCATCGTGAAACGCACACCGACTCC
>CAZSSQ010000111.1:0-8146 GCA_964609465.1 uncultured Dehalococcoidia bacterium | reverse complement strand
ACGTGCCAGTAGGGAGGGATGTGTAAGCCTCTCAAAGGGAGGAGGTTAGCGGCACAAACAAGATAACCACCAGGGTGGTGGGAACACCGGGGAACACCGGGGGCGGTCGCGGAGGCCGCCCCCGGTGTCTGCCCGCGACCCAGCGGGTGCACACCGGGGACCAGTCTCACGGACAACCTGAGGGTGCAGCGACGAGCCTGTAGACCGCTCAGGGTAATCCAATGTGCACAGAGAAGGGTACGCTACCGAACAAATACACCGGCTTGACCCAGGAAAGGCAGTTGACTACAATTCCGGTGCTAATGCAGGTATCCCATCGTGGGTTAGCCCGCGTCCCGGGAAGAGGGGACGTATTGGCTGAGGTCATCGTTGGTGAGAACGAGACCTTCGAGGCGGCCCTGAAGCGCTTCAGCAAGAAGGTCCAGCAGGACGGGGTCCTGGCCGAGGCGCGCCGCCACGAACATTTCGAGAAGCCCAGCGTCAAGCGCAAGAAGAAGGAAGCGGCCAAACGTCGCAAGAGCAGGAAGTAGTCCACGGGCCCGGCTTCCTCAAGGAGCCGGGAAATTTTTCGCTGACATGTCTCTGAAGGAACGGCTGAACAGCGACCTCAGGGAAGCCCTGAGGAGCGGCGACGAGCATCGCAAGGCGGCCCTGCGCATGGTCCTGGCCGCCCTCCACAACGCTGAGATCGAGGCCAGGGGGGAGCTCGATGACGGCGCTATCCTGGGTGTCCTGGCCAAGGAGGTCAAGCAGCGGCGCGAGAGCATCGAGGAGTTCCGCAAGGGCGGTCGCGAGGACCTGGTGGCCCGCGAAGAGGCCCAACTGGCTTTCATTCAGCCGTACCTGCCCGAGCAGATGACGCGCGAGGAGATCATCGAGGCGGCGCGCAATGTCATCGCTGAGGTGGGAGCCCGCGGACCCGGCGACAAGGGCAAAGTCATGCCTGTCCTCATCAGCCAGCTCCGCGGTCGCGCCGACGGGCGAGAGATCAACGCCATCGTCACCGAGCTCCTGGCTGGTTCGGCCTAACAGGTCCGGCGCCCGAACCTGCCGCCCTTTCCAGTCCTCTTCTCCGTCTCCTTCGACGTTCCCTTTCTGCTATCATGTCTACGTTGGAGGCAGGTCCCATCGGGCTTGCCGGCAGGAGATTGTTCCGGCGCTGGCGCTATGACTGAGAGCTCCCGTCCTCCTGGTGGGATCAGCAGGGTGCAGGCCCTGATCTTCACGGTTGTCCTGGCCCTCGCCCTGGGACTGTCCCTCTTCCCCGCCTTCCCACGCCAGCTAAAGGTGCGCGAGGGCGACGTCGCTTCGCGCACCTTCCGTGCCCCCCGCGACATCTCCTTCCAGAGCGATGTACTGACAGACAAGCAGCGAGAGGAAGCAGCAGCCGCCGTCCCGGACAGCGTGGTCTTTGATCCCGGCGTGCGAACGGAACAACTTGCGAAGCTGGATGCCGTCCTGGGTCAGGTGGAGGGGGTACGTAATTCGCTGGCCCTCACGCCCCAGGGCAAGAGCAGCGCCCTGGGACGTATCGCCAACCTGAACCTCTCTCAGCGGGCCTCCTCCCTCATACTCAGCTTCAACGACGAGGAGTGGGCCGGCGTCAGTGACGAAGCCCGCCGCGTCCTCTCCGAAATCGTCAGCGAGTCCGTGGCCGAGGAGGCCACCGACTCCGCCCGCGACCGGGTCCGCGAGCTCATATCGCAGGATCTGGGCAGCGACCAGGCGCTGGTGGTGGAAGAGCTGGCGCGCCCTCTGGTGGTGGCCAACCTCCGCGTCGACCAGGCGAGCACCGATGCGGCGCGGGAGGCGGCACGGGCGGCCATTGTCCCCGTGCAGGTCAGCTTCGCCAAGAACCAGGTCATTGTGCAAAGTGGCGACCTCATTGACACCACGGAGTTGGAGGCGTTGCGGGAGGCCGACCTCCTGTCGCCCCGCCTGCGCTGGGATACCGGCGCCGCCGCCGCCATCGTCGCCTTGATGGCGGCGGGCTTTCTCGGAGCCTACCTGTACCTGTTTCAGCCTCTCAGTGTTCACTCCAACCGCCACCTTCTGATGGTCATCCTAGTGGTGGTAGTGCCCGTCCTGGTGGCGAAGCTCTACTTCCCCCTCATCTTCCCCGACGACTCACGGCATTTCCTGGCCTACATGCTGCCGCTGGCAGCGGCCCCCATGCTCCTCGCCACGCTCTTGGAAGCCCAACTCGCCGTTGCTGTCGTCGCACTCCTGACCGCACTCCTGACCTTCACCGCCGTCTACCTGCCCGACCTCTCGGGAGTGGCTGCCACGGGCCCCCTGGACTCGTTGCGCATGGCGCTGGTCACCGGCTTCGCCGGCCTGGCGGGCACCTTCGCCGTCTACCGGGCCGAAAGGCTAAACAGAAACCTGGTGGCGGGCGCAGTGGTGGCCGTCACGGTGATGGCGGTGCTCATGGGCGTCTGGCTCCTGGACGCCGAGCGGCGCACCCTGGACATCCCCTGGATGGTGGCCGCCGCCGGCGTCAACGGCTTCCTTTCCGCCTTTATCGCCCTGGGCGCCTTCCTGGGTCTGGCCTTCCTCTTTGGCATTACCACCAGGGTGCAGCTCATGGAGCTGGCCCAGATCAACCAGCCGCTCCTGCGCCGCCTCCAGGACGAGGCCCCCGGCACCTTCCACCACAGCATCATCGTAGGCAACCTGGCCGAACGGGCCGCCGACGCCATCGGCGCCGACTCGCTGCTTGTGAGAGTGGGCTGCTACTACCACGACGTTGGGAAGCTTCTCCAGCCCGGCTTCTACGTGGAGAACCAGATGGGGGGCGAGAACCCCCACGAGCGACTGGAACCCCACGTCAGCGCCCAGATCGTCTCCGAGCACGTGCGCAGAGGCCTGGAGCTGGCTCGAAAGTATCGCCTGCCCCAGGGGGTGGCCGCCTTCATACCGGAGCACCACGGCACCCGGCTGGTGACCTACTTCTATCGCAAGGCCAGCCAGGAGCGAAACGAGGTGGACGCCACCGACTTCACCTATCCCGGCCCCAAGCCGCAGAGCCGAGAAACCGGCCTGGGCATGCTGGCCGACTCCGTGGAGGCGACGGTGCGCAGTAGCCCCGACCACTCGCCGGAGCGCATCGACGCCCTCGTCGAGGAGGTCATCACCGAGCGCGCTATGGAAGGCCAACTGGACGACTGTGACCTCACGCTCCGTGACCTGAAGACCATCGCCGAGTCCTTCAAGGCCACGCTGCGCGGCGTCTACCATCCACGCCTCGAGTACCCGCAGCCCACGGAGGCGGAGAAGCGCCGAGCGCTCTCTCTGGTCCGCTTCCCCTTCCGGGGTGCGAACTTCCCCCAACAGACGCCGCGGCCCCTGGACGTCCGGCGCCCTCGCGGAGGCGGCAAAGCCCGGCGCGATCTCTGACCTTTGCCCCCTGCCGCGCCGCCTCCGCCTCGCGTATAATGGCCCCAGCAAGGACAGCGGAGCCCAGGGAGTAGCGCGTGCGATTCGCCGTACTGGTCTTCCCCGGTACCTGGAGCGACGGTGACTGCTACTACGTCCTTAGCGAGATCCTGAACCAGCCTGCGGACTACGTCTGGCACCGCCAGCGTGACCTCTCCCAGTACGACTGCGTGATCCTCCCCGGCGGCTTCTCCTACGGCGACTACCTGCGCTGCGGCGCCATCGCCCGCTTCTCGCCGGTGATGGAGGCCGTGACCCAGCACGCCGAGGCCGGGCGCCTGGTCCTGGGCAGTTGCAACGGCTTCCAGATCCTGTGCGAGGCGGGGCTCCTGCCCGGCGTGCTCCGTCGCAACGACAGCCTCCAGTTCCGCTGCCAGCCCGTCCACCTGCGGGTGGAGACGGCGGAGACGGCCTTCACGCGAGAGTGCCGCCAGGGGCAGGTACTGCGCGTTCCCATCGCCCACGGCGAGGGCAACTACTACGCCGACGAGGCCACCCTGGATCGCCTGGAGGCCCGGGGGCAGGTGGTGTTCCGCTACTGCACGCCGGAGGGGCTGGTGACGCCGGAAGCCAACCCCAACGGCTCGCTGCGCAACATCGCCGGCATCATCAACGAGCGCGGCAACGTGCTGGGGATGATGCCCCACCCGGAGCGGGTAAGCGAACGCCTCATGGGCGGCGAAGACGGCCTCTTCATCTGGCGCTCCATCCTGGGGAGCGCCGTGGGCGCCCTGGCGGGCTAGGCAAAGTCAAGGAGGACGACATGGCAACGGCGGCCCTGGCATTCCCTGTCACTTTCGAGGTGGAGTACCCGGAACGGCTCTCGCGATGGCTGATCTTCGTCAAGTGGCTCCTGGTTTTCCCCCATTTGCTCATCCTCGGGGTTTTTCAGTACCTGGTGCAGCTAACCACTTTCATCTCTTGGTTTGCCATCCTGTTCACGGCACGTTACCCGAAGGCCCTTTTTGACCTGGCGGCAACTTACATTCGCTGGAATGCGCGGGTGGGCGCGTACGTAGCGCTTCTGCGAGACGACTACCCTCCCTTCGGAGGTGGCAGCCCCGACTACCCCGTGCGCTTCAATGTGGAATATCCGGAGAAGCTCTCCCGGCTCCTCATCTTCGTCAAGTGGTTGCTGGCTATCCCCCACGTGGTCATCCTGGGGCTCCTAGGCCTGGTAGGCCTCGCAGTCTACGTGATAGCGTGGTTCGCTATCCTGTTCACAGGCCGGTTTCCGCGCTCACTCTTTGACTTTCTGGTTGGTATCGGCCGCTGGAGCCTGCGCGTGAATGCCTACGTCTATTTGATGCGGGACGACTACCCGCCCTTCAGCCTATCGTAAGGAGAAGGCCGAGTGGAGCACGCCGCCGCTTATCCCATCGCCTACGAAGTCCCCTACCCGGAGAAGCTGGGACGGCTCTCCACGGCGTTCCGGGCGATACTGGCCATCCCCCAGGTGCTGATCGTGGGCGGGCCGGGCGTCGGCTGGGGCGGCAACAGCCAGACAGGGCTCTTCGGCGCCGTCATCGCCATCACGTCGGTGGTCTCCTGGTTCGCCATCATGTTCACCAAGCGCTACCCGCGCGGCCTCTGGGACATGGCGATGATGTACATGCGATGGCGGGCCAACGTGGTCAGCTACGCGGCGCTGCTGCGCGACGAGTATCCGCCCTTCGGCGAAGGCTCCTACCCTGTCACCTTTGAGGCCGAGTACCCGGAGCAGAGCAGCCGGTGGAGTGTGGGGCTACGCCTGATCCTGGTCATCCCGCACGTTGTGGTGCTCTTCTTCGTGCTGCTGGTCTGGCTGGCGACGACCGTCATCGCCTGGTTCGCCATCCTGTTCAGCGGTCGCTATCCGGAGGGCCTCTTCAAGTTTGGCGTCGGCGCCATGCGCTGGACTTTGCGCGTGCAGGCCTATCTTTACCTGATGCGGGACGAGTACCCGCCGTTTAGCCTCGCTTGAGGGAAGAGATCTTCGTTGTCTGGCGCTCCATCCTGGGGAGCGCCGTGGGCGCCCTGGCAGGCTAGCTGAAGTCAAGGAGGACGACATGGCGACTGCGGCCCCGGCCTACCCTGTCACGCTTGAGATCGACTACCCCGAGCGGCAATCGCGCTGGAAGACGCTCTTGCGCCTCTTCCTGGCAATCCCACTCGCCATCTTCTCCTACCTGCTGAGCAGCGGCATCGTGCTCGCCGTCTGGGCAGCCATCCTAGTGAAGGGGCGCATCCCCCGCTGGCTCTTCGACTTCCAGGTAGCTTATAACCGCTGGCAGGCCCGTTTCGGCGCCTACTTCCTGCTTCTGACGGATCAGTACCCGCCCTTCGAGGGCGACTATCCCATTCGCTACGAGGTCCAGTATCCGGAGCGGCTCTCCCGCTGGAAGCTGGTCATCTGGAAGTTCATCACCTCCGTTCCCCACTTCATCCTCCTTGCCTTTCTCACTCTCACCTTGCTCGCGGTGGTGCCGTTGGCCTGGTTCGCTGTGCTCATCGCCGGACGCTTCCCGCGTGGGCTGCATCTGTACGTGGCGGGCATTTTCCGCTGGTCGGCGCGGGTGCAGGCCTACTTCCTCTCCCTGACGGACGAGTTTCCGCCCTTCAGCCTCTCGGCCGATGCCGGGCCCGGCGGCAGCGACTCCTACGTCATCTCCTCCATCCTCGGAGTGCTGGCCACCGGCGGCGTCATCGCCGGTATCGTGGCGCTGGCGATCATCGCAGGAGGGGAGAAGGTGGTGCAGGTGTCCTACGCGGACCTGCTAGCGGGCGAGGCGCGTCTGGCCGACACTCGCATCACGGTGGATTCGGTCACCGTCGAGCTCACCAGAGCCACCGACCCGGCCGATGACCTTGTGTCCCTTCTTGATGCCAAGCCGGGCTACCGCTTCGTCCTTCTCGAACTCACTATCGAGAACGGGCGTCGCCGTGACTTGCCGATCCGGACACCCGACTTCCGGCTGAAGGACGAGGATGGTCACAGCCACGATGCCTATCTGGTCGTTGTCGGCGGGCGGATCCCTCGTGTAGACCTCGTAGAGCATAGAAGCGCTGACGCCGACCTGGTTTTCGAGCTGCCCAATGAAGTCGACCCGGCGGAGCTACGCTACAACTCAGGCTTCGGCTTCTCCAAGACGGTCGTCTATCAGTTCCGCTAGACCTATGACAGTGGACCAGAGCCTTCTCGAGCAGATAGCCCTCTCCCTGGAAGAGTACGAGCTCATCGTCTCCCGTCTGGACCGGGAGCCCAACCCGGTGGAGCTGGGCATGTTCGGCGCCCTCTGGAGCGAGCACTGCGGCTACAAGCACAGCAAGCCCCTCCTGCGCCTGCTCCCCAACACCGGCCCTAGGGTTCTGACCGGCATGGGGCGCGAGAACGCCGGCGCCGTCGACATCGGCGACGGGCTCTGCGTGGTGATGAAGGTGGAGTCGCACAACCACCCGTCCTTCGTGGAGCCCTACCAGGGCGCGGCCACCGGCGTGGGCGGCATCGTGCGCGACATCTTCGCCATGGGGGCCCGGCCCATCGCTATCCTGGACTCGCTGCGCTTCGGGCCCCTCAGCGAGCGGCACAATCGCTACCTCTTCGGCGGCGTCGTCGGCGGTATCGGAGGTTACGGCAACTGCCTGGGCATCCCCACCGTGGCCGGCGAGGTGAGCTTTGCCGGCTCGTACTCCGGCAACCCCCTGGTGAACGCCATGTGCGTGGGCTACGCCCGCATCGACCGCCTGGTGCGGGGTCGCGCCGAGGGCCCCGGCAACCCGCTGCTGCTGGTGGGGGCCGACACCGGCCGCGACGGCATCGGCGGCGCCAACGTCCTCGCCTCCCGCGTCTTCGACGAGGGCAGCGCCGAGCTGCGGCCGACGGTGCAGGTGGGCAACCCCTTCATGGAGAAGCTCCTCATGGAGGCCTGTGTCGACCTGGCCGAGAACCACCCCGACTGGTTCGTGGGCATCCAGGACCTGGGCGCCGCCGGCCTCACGAGCTCCGCCATCGAGGCGGCCGCCCGCGCCGGCACCGGCCTGGAGATCGACATCTCCCGCGTGCCCCGGCGTGAGGAGGGGATGAACGCCTACGAAGTGATGCTCTCTGAGTCCCAGGAGCGCATGCTGGTCATCCCCCGCCGCGAGCACCTGGAGGACGTGCGCGCCCTCTTCGAGCGCTGGGAGCTACGCTCCGACATCATCGGCGTCGTCACGGACGACGGCCTGGCGCGCATCTGGGACGGCGACCAGGAGGTGGCCTGCCTGCCGATTGATGTCCTCACGGACCCGCCAGAGTACCGGCTCCAGGGGCAGCCGCCGTCCTACCTGGCGGAGCTCCAGGCCTTTGACCCCTCGTCCCTGCCCGACCTGCCGGACCTGCTGGCCGGCCAGGTCCCGGGGGGCTTCCACCTGCCGCCTCCCACCCCTGACCTCTCGGCGGCGGAGGCCGCCCTCTGGCGGCTGCTGGCCTGCCCGGAGATCGCCAGCAAGCGCTGGGTCTGGCGTCAGTATGACCACCAGGTCCTCACCAACACCGTGGTAGGGCCGGGCGCCGACGCCGCCGTCATGCGGGTCAAGGGCGCCCGCCGCGCCATCGCCCTCACCACCGACGGCAGCGGCCGCCTTTGCTACCTGGACCCATACGCCGGCGGCGCCCTGGCCGTCGCCGAGGCGGCCCGCAACCTGGTCTGCGCCGGCGCCGAGCCCCTGGCCATCACCGACTGCCTCA
>CAZSSQ010000110.1:0-8216 GCA_964609465.1 uncultured Dehalococcoidia bacterium | reverse complement strand
CTACAGGTCGACGTGGCCCACGTCGCGGACCGGGAAGCGGAGGAGCTTGCTGGCCACGGCGGCGAAGCGGTCGGTGTCGCCAGTGGTGTAGAAGCGGAAGGTCGGCTCTCCCTGCGTGGCTAGCTGGGAGGCCCAGGTCAGCAACTGCCGGACCCTGCGGGCCACCGGGCGCGAGGGGTCGTAGACGCGCACTTCCGGCCCCAGGATCTTCTTGATGCGAGCCCGCAGGAAGGGGTAGTGGGTGCAGCCCAGGCCGACCACATCGGGCTGGGCGGCCAGGACCGGCGCCAGGTGCTGCTGGAGCAGCTCTGTGACCTTGCGGCCCCGGATGTTGCCGGTCTCGATGAGGTCTTCCAGGCCGTCGCAGCCCACGTTGGTGACCGCCAGGCCCGGTGCGAACTCCTCGATGAGTCGCCCCAGGTAGGCGCTGCGGGATGTGGCCGGCGTAGAGAGCACGGCGATGCGCCTGCTGCGGGTGCGACTGGCCAGCGTCTTCACCACTGGCACAACCCCCACGAACGGGATATCCGGGAACTGCTCCCGGAGGTGGTCGATGGCGTAGACGGTCGCCGTATTGCAGGCCACCACCACCAGCTTGACGTTGTGGCGGAGGAAGAAGCGCACGATGTCGGCGGTGAGGCTCCGCAGCTCCTCGGAGATCTTCTCGCCGTAGGGGACATGGGCGTCGTCGGCCAGGAAGATGAGGCTCTCCCTGGGCAGCAGGCGGCGGATAGCCCGCCAGACAGTCAGGCCGCCGACTCCGGAGTCGAAAATGCCGATCGGCCTGCTCTCCGCCTGCCCTCCGCCCTTTCGCGATGTCATGCCGCCCTCCTTACCTGCCTGCCCTGCCGGGCAGGCCCACCACCGCGGTCTCCTGGCGGGCAGTATAGCGCCTCAGCCCGCTGGCGGCGAGCCCCCGAAGGCCCGCGAGGACCTGTTGGGGGCGCTGTGAACGGCTTCGCCTTCGCCTCCCAAGAATAGGGGTATTCCCTAATTGTTCGCGCTGGCCATACCCGGCATCATTCACTATCAGCAAGGGGAATAGAGACCTAAGGGGTTTAGGTCTCGCCGTCCCTTCCTGGCCCGCCTGGCCGCGGTGCTCAGTGGGTCGGCGTCAGAGAACCCAACCGGTCTATGAGAGTGGTCCCCGCCGCAGCCATAGGAAACTCTGACGACTTCACCGGGCCCCCGGCGTAGCGGGCCAGGAGGGGCCCCTGTTGGCTCTCCTGGTCCGCCGTCTTGCCGCCGACCCCGCCCGGCGGCAAGACTCTTTCCGCACCCATCTTCCACTCTCTGACGCTTTCTGATCCGATCGGGCCTGCCCGTTCCGGAGCTCCGGTGTGCTATCATTTCTCGATGGCGATGTCCGACTTCAGGCAGTGCCTGGTCTTGCGCCGCGGCCTCACGGACTATCCGGAGGGCTGGGAGATGCAGCGCCGTGCCGTCGCCGCCGTGGGCGAGGGCCGCTCGCCGCACATCCTCATCCTCCTCCAGCACCCTCCCACCTACACCCTGGGCGTCCGCGGCAAGGCCGAGCACCTCCTTGCTTCTGAGGAGGCGCTGGCCCGTCTCGGAGCGCGGGTCTACCGAGTTGACCGCGGCGGCGACGTCACCTTTCACGGGCCTGGGCAGGTGGTGGGCTACCCCATCTTCCGGCTGGACGCCTGGCGCGAGGGCCCCCTCTGGTACGTGCGCGGGCTGGAGGCGGCCCTCATCGACGTGCTGGCAGCCCTGGGCATCGCCGCCGGCCGGGTCGAGGGCCGGACGGGCGTCTGGGTGGGCCCGGGCGGGCCCCCGTCTGGGGGCGCCGCCAAGGTCGCGGCCATCGGCGTGCGCGTCTCGCGGGGTGTCACCAGCCACGGCTTCGCCCTCAACGTGAGCCCCGACCTGTCCTACTTCGCCCACATCGTGCCCTGCGGCCTCGCCGACGCCGCCGTCACCTCCGTCGAGCGCCTCCTGGGGCGGCCGGTCCCTGTCGGAGAGGTCGAGGACCTGGTCATCAACAGCCTGGGGCGCGTCTTCGGCCTGGAGATGGTGGAGGCCGGACGGCCCGTCTGGGAGGAGGCTCCGTTCGCCGCCCGGACGGGCGCGGGAGGAGTCTGATGGAGACCAGCTCCCCCCCTGGCAAGAGCGGTCGCCCCGACGGGCGGCCGTCGGGCCGGCTTCCTTCATGGCTGAAGGTGCGTTTCCCCGCCGGCGAGCGCTACAGCCAGATCAAGGGCCTGCTCCGCCGCGGCGAGCTGCACACGGTGTGCGAGGAGGCCCGCTGCCCCAACATCGGCGAGTGCTTCAACAACGGCACCGCCACCTTCATGATCCTGGGCGACGTCTGCACCCGTAGCTGCGGCTTCTGCGCCGTCACCTCCGGCCGGCCCCAGGGCCTCGACCTTCTGGAGCCGTACCGGCTCGCCCAAACCGTTGACCTGCTGGGCCTGGACTACGTGGTCATCACGTCCGTGAACCGCGATGACCTGCCCGACGGCGGCGCGGGCATCTTCGCCGCCTGCATCCGCGCCATCTGTGACCGCCGGCCCGACTGCCGGGTGGAGGTGCTCATCCCTGACTTCCTGGGCGACCGCGAGGCGCTGGCCACGGTCGTGCAGGCGAGGCCCTTCGTGCTCAACCACAACGTCGAGACCGTACCGCGCCTCTACCGTCGTGTGCGGCCCAAGGCCCGCTACGAGCGCTCCCTGGCGCTCCTGGCCGCTGTCAAGGAGATGGACCCTGCCATGCTCAGCAAGTCCGGCATGATGCTGGGCCTGGGCGAGACGCGTGAGGAGGTGCGCCAGGTCCTGGCCGACCTGCGCGGCGCGGGCTGCGACATCGTCACCATCGGGCAGTACCTGCGGCCGTCCCAGAAGCACCTGCCGGTGGAGCGCTTCGTGCCGCCGGAGGAGTTCGCCGAGATCGCCGAGGAGGGACGGCGGCTGGGGTTCCGGCACGTCGAGGCCGGCCCCCTGGTGCGAAGCTCGTACCACGCCCACAGCCAGGTCGGTCTGGGGCTGCGTGAGGCGAGGCGCAAGTCTCCTGCGCCAGAAGGGACGATCCCGCCGCGCGCAGCCTTCGAGAGCGGCGGCTAGACCATTTCGAGGACACCATCATGGCTCGATACGACGTGGCGATCATTGGGGCGGGACCTGGAGGCTACGTGGCCGCCATCCGCGCGGCCCAGTTGGGCCTGAAGACGGCCCTCATCGAGAAGGACCGCGTCGGTGGGCTCTGCCTGAACTGGGGCTGCGTCCCCAGCAAGGCGCTCCTCTGGAACGCCGAGGTCGTCCACCTCTTCCAGCGCGCAGACGAGTTCGGCGTTACTGCCCGCGACCTGCGCTTCGACCTGGGGAAGGCCGTGGACCGCAGCCGCCAGGTGGTGGAGCGGACGGTGAAGGGAGTGGAGTTCCTCCTCAAGCGCAACAAGGTGGACCTCATCAGCGGCGCCGGCCGCCTCCATGGCCCCCACGAGGTGGAGGTGTCGCCGGAGGAGCGGTCGGTGGAGGCGGACCACGTCATCGTCGCCACCGGCGCCCACGCCCGCAGCATCCCCGGCGTCGACATCGACGGCAGGGTGGTCATCACCAGCCGCGAGGCCCTGGAGATGAGACAGGTGCCCGAGTCCATCGCCATCGTGGGCGCCGGCCCCGTGGGAGTGGAGTTCGCCTACCTCTACCGCGCCTACGGCAGCCAGGTCACCATCATCGAGATGCTGGATCGCCTGGTCCCCACCGAGGACGAGGAGATCAGCCAGCGGCTGGAGCACGCCCTCGACCAGCAGGGCATCCGCAGCCTGACCTCGGCCCGCGTGCAGGGTGTGCAGTTGGGCGAGGGCGGCGCCGCCATCCAGGTCAGCGTCGACGGCCGCGAGGAGGAGGTGCGGGCCAGCCGGGTGCTGATGGGCGTTGGCATGGCCGCCAGCACCGAGGCCCTGGGCCTGGACAGGCTGAGCATTGCCCTGGAGAAGGGCTTCGTCCAGATCGACGAGCGGATGCAGACCAGCGTCCCCGGCGTCTACGCCATCGGCGACGTCAGCGGCAAGCTGATGCTGGCGCACGTGGCGTCGGCACAGGGCGTGGCCGCCGTCGAGGGCATCGCCCAGGCGGGCGGGCTTCTGCCCGCCGGCCAGGAGCCGCCGACCCTGGACTACGTCAAGATGCCCCGGGCCACCTTCTGCCAGCCCCAGGTAGCCAGCATCGGCCTCACGGAGGCTCAGGCGCGAGAGCGCGGCTACTCCGTCAAGATCGGCCGCTTCCCCTTCCGGGCCAACGCCAAGGCCGTCGCCCTGGGCCTGACGGAGGGGGTGGTCAAGCTGGTGGTGGATGGCGACCAGGGCGACCTGCTCGGCTGCCACATGGTCGGGCCGGACGTGACGGAGCTTCTGGCCGAGGCGTCCCTGGGCACTCTGGTGGAGAGCACGGCCCGCGAGGTGGGCCTGACGGTCCACGCCCACCCCACGCTCTCCGAGGCCTTCAAAGAGGCGGCCCTGGCTGCCTACGGGCAGGCCATCCACTTCTGGAGGGAGGAGCGGTGACCAGCCCGTGGAAGGCCTTAGGGCTCATGTGGAAGGCTGAAGCCTTCCGCTACGGCCCTGCTACCGGGCGAAGGAGCCAACCAACGTAGCGGAGGCCTTTAGGCCTCCATAGCAGGCTTCGGACATATGGCCACTCCAAGACGTAGTCGCCCCGCGAAAAAGCAGCCGGATAGAGGGCAGCTCGTCGACCTGTTGCGCCAGATGATGCTCATACGCCGCTTTGAGGAGAAGGCGGCGGAGATGTACGCCCGCCGCAAGATCGGGGGCTTCCTGCACCTCTACATCGGCCAGGAGGCCGTAGGGGTGGGGGCCATCTCTACGCTGGGCCCCAGTGACTACGTCGTCAGCCACTACCGCGAGCACGGACACGCCCTGGCCCGCGGCCTGGAGCCAGGCCCCCTCATGGCCGAGCTCTTTGGTCGCGCGACGGGGGTGAGCCGGGGCCGCGGTGGCTCCATGCACCTCTTCGACGTGAAGCGCGGCTTCATGGGCGGCTACGCCATCGTCGGCGGACACATGCCCCTGGCGGTGGGCCTGGCCCTGGCCTCCTCCTACCTGAAGAATGGGCGCATCGTCCTCAACATCTTCGGCGATGGCGCCGTCAACCAGGGCGAGTTCCACGAGTCGCTGAACCTGGCCTCGGTGTGGAAGCTGCCCGTCGTCTTCCTCTGCGAGAACAACCTCTACGGCATGGGCACCGACGTGCGCCGCGTCTCCGCCGAGCCGGAGATCCACAAGCGCGCCTGCGGGTACAACATCCCCGCCGAGCGGGTGGACGGCATGGACCTCCTGGCCGTGCGTGAGGCGGCCCGTCGCGCCGTTGACTGGGCCCGAGGCGGCAAAGGTCCCTACTTCCTGGAAGCGGTGACCTACCGCTTCCGGGGCCACTCCATGGCCGACCCGGAGTTCTACCGCGACAAGGCGGAGGTGGAGCGCTGGAAGGCCCAGGACCCTATCCTCCGCTTCCGCCGCTACCTGGAGGGCGAGGGACTTATCAGTGAAGAGGAGGCCCGGTCGTTGGAGGAGGGAGTGGAGGCGGCCGTCAACGAGGCCGTGCGCTTCGCTGATGAGAGCCCGGAGCCGCCCCCTGAGGCACTGTATGAGTACGTCTACAAGGAGTAGGAACCTGGAACCAGGAGCTAGGAACTGGGCCACCCGGCCCCACCCGGTGGGCGTGAGACCAGTTCCCAGTTCCTAGGTCCCATTTCCGCCTAACGATGGCTGAGATCGCCTTCCGAGAGGCTCTGCGCCAAACCCTCCGCGAGGCGCTCCTGGGCGACGAGCGCGTCGTCCTCATGGGGGAGGACATCGGCGCCTATGGCGGCTCCTACGGCGTTACCCGGCGCCTCCTGGAGGAGTTCGGGCCCGACCGCGTCCGCGATACCCCCATCTCGGAGTCCGTGGTCGTCGGTGCCGGCATCGGCGCGGCCATGGGCGGCCTCCGGCCCGTGGTGGAGCTGATGACCATCAACTTCAGCTTCCTGGCCTTCGACCAGATCATCAACAATGCCTCCAAGCTCCACTACATGTCGGGCGGTCAGATAAACGTGCCCCTGGTCGTTCGCATGGCCAGCGGGGGCGGCAGCCAGCTTAGCTCCCAGCACTCGCACAGCCTGGAGGGCTGGTACGCCCATGTCCCCGGCCTCAAGGTGGTGGTGCCTGCTACCCCCTACGACGCCAGGGGACTCCTGAAGACTGCCCTCCGCGACGAGAACCCGGTCATCTTCATCGAGCACACCGCTCTCTACGCCACGAAGGGCGAGGTGCCAGAAGGGGAGTACTACGTCCCCTTCGGGCAGGCCAACGTCTACCGCCAGGGAAGGGACGTGACCATCGTCGGCTACTCGGGGAGCGTCCACCAGTCCCTCCGGGCCGCTGCGATGCTGGCCGAAGAGGGGCTGGAGGCGGAGGTCATCGACCTGCGCACCCTGCGCCCCCTGGATATCGACACCGTCGTCGAGTCGGTCAAGAAGACGAGCCGGGCGGTGGTGGTGGAGGACGACTGGCGCACGGGCGGCTTCGCGGGCGAGATCTCCAGCCTCATCCAGGAGCGCGCCTTCGACTATCTGGACGCGCCGGTGGCCCGCGTCTGCGGCGCCGACGTGCCCATGCCTTACAACAAGCGCCTGGAGACGGCAGCCCTGCCCTCGGAGGAGCAGATCGTCCAGGCCGTGAGGGGGATGATGTAGGAGGGCGCCCATGATCAGCGAAGTGGTGATGCCCCAGATGGGCGCCGACATGCAGGAGGGCACGATCCTCCGCTGGCTCAAGCGCGAGGGCGATGCCGTCCAGCGCGGCGAGATCATCGCTGAGATCGAGACCGACAAGGCGAACGTGGAGATCGAGGCCTACGAATCGGGCGTCCTCCGCCGCATCCTGCTGCCCGAGGGGACCACCGTCCCCGTGGGTCAGGTTATCGCCGTCATCGCCGCCCCCGAGGACGACATCTCGCAATACCTGCCCGTCCGGCAGGCGGGCGAGGCGGCGGCAGCGCCCACGGCGGCGGCAGGGGTGGCGAGGCCCGAGCCCGTCGCCGCGGTGCCTGAGCGTCCGGCGCCGCCAGCCGAGGCCGGCCGCGTCCACGCCTCGCCTGCGGCGCGTCGTCTCGCCGAGGAGCTGGGAGTGGACCTATCGCTGGTCCAGGGGACGGGCCCCGACGGCCGCATCCTCCGCCGCGACATCGAAGAGGCGGCAGCGAAGGCGGTAGAGGCGGCACCTGTCGCCGAGGCCGCTCCCTTAGCGGCGGCTCCCCCGGCAGCGCCTGCCCGTCCGGCAGGCGGGCCGGTTGCCGCGCCGGCCATGAGCCGCATGCGCCAGGCCATCGCGCGGCGCATGACCCAGAGCAAGCGCGAAGCCCCCCACTACTACCTGACCATGGACATCGACATGACGGAGGCTGAGCGCCTGCGCCGGCAGCTCAACGAGACCGCCGAGGGCGAGCTCCACATCAGCGTCAACGATGTGATAGTGAAGGCGGTAGCGAAGGCTCTACGACGCCACCCCATCTTCAACTCCTGGTTCGTCGATGGGCAGGTCCAGCCGCAGGAGGCTCTCAACATCGGCGTCGCCGTGGCCCTCGAGGAGGGTCTCATCGCCCCCGCCATCCTGAACTGCGGCCAGAAGAGCCTGGCCGATATCGCCCGCGCCAGCGCGAACCTGGCGGAGCGCGCCCGCTCGGGTGTCCTCAAGGCCGAGGAGTACACCGGCGCTACCTTCACCGTCAGCAACCTGGGCATGTACGACGTGGAGACCCTCATCGCCATCATTCCGCCGCCGCAGACGGCTATCCTGGGAGTGGGCGCGGTGCGGAAGGCACCGGTGGTGCAGGATGGAGAGATCGTGGTGAGGGAGCGGATGAAGGTAGCCCTCTCCGCCGATCACCGGGTGACCGACGGTGCCCTGGGCGCCCGCTTCCTGGCCGAGCTCCGCAAGTTCCTGGAGAATCCCATCAGCCTGCTGGTGTGAGGGAAGGCTTGAAGCGGGAAGACGGCCGACAGGGCAGCGCCGCAGGCGCAAGCGCAGGACAGGCGGGCGCGCGGTAGATCGTCAGTCTGCCCACCGCACCTCGTACAGCCGCACCGGGTCCTCGAAGCCACGCAAGGCTATCTTGCCCAGGTCCGCCAATAGAAACCCCTTGCCCGCCGCCAGTTCGCGAACCACCGTGGGGACCAGAATCTGGCCTGGCTCGGCATGG
>CAZSSQ010000109.1:0-8275 GCA_964609465.1 uncultured Dehalococcoidia bacterium | reverse complement strand
GCATGGTCGGCAGGGGCAGGAAGACCAGGTCGTCCTCGTCGCCGGTGCTGGTGGCGCCTTTGGGCTCCATGACACCAACGACGCGGAACGTGAAGTTGATCGAGAAGCGGCCAGCGCCCACCGAGAGACGCACCACCTCGCCGATGGGGTTCTTGTCTCCAAAGAGCTGCTCGGCGGTGCGGCTCCCCATGACCGCTACCAGTCCCTTTCGCGCTACATCGGCCTCGGTTATGAAGGTCCCTTTGTTGACATAAAACTCCCGCACATACTGGTAGTTGGGGGTGATGCCGACAGTGGGGGCCCGGACGCTCTGTCCGGCGTAGACGAAGGTGCCGGTGAAGTTTATGGTCTGGGCGGTGACGCCGTCGATGTAGGGGAAGCGCCCCGGGTCGTCGATGGCTTCGGCATCGGTGTCCACCAGGGTCAGCGCCTCGCCCTGGAGGCCGCCACCCGTGCCGACCCCGCCGACCTGCGCGGGCCGGATGAAGAGGAGGTTGGTGCCGAGTCCCCGGATGCGCTGGGTAATGTCCTCCTGTGCTCCCTGTCCCACCGCCATGAGGGCGATGACCGCGCCCACTCCGATGATGATGCCCAGCATGGTGAGGGACGAGCGCAGCTTGTTAGCTGTGAGCGCCCTGAGGGCTGTGCCCATAGTGTCGAGGATGTTCACGCCGGAACTCCCGGGCCGGGCGCGGGCCGCGACCCGTTGCGTTCGTCGCCCGCTATGGCGCCGTCGCGCAGGCGAATGGTGCGCCCGGCGTAGGCCGCCACCTCGCTCTCGTGGGTGACCAGGAGGATGGTCATGCCCCGCTCCTCGTTGAGGCGGCGGAAGACGTCCATGATCTCGTGGCTGGTGGAAGTATCCAGGGCGCCGGTGGGCTCGTCGGCCAGGATGAGGGACGGGTTGCTCACCAGGGCGCGGGCGATGGCCACCCGCTGCTGCTGACCCCCCGACATCTCCGTCGGCCGGTGGTTCATGCGGTCGGCCAGCCCCAGCTCGCGCAGGGCGCGGGCGGCCAGTTCGCGTCGCCGGGGGATGCCCCGGTAGGCGAGGGGTAGCTCCACCTGCTGGAGAGCGGGCAGGCGCGGAAGCAGGTTGAAGCTCTGGAAGACGAACCCGATGCGACGGTTGCGCACCTCGGCGAGGCGGTCTTCGCCGAAGGAGCTGACCGGCAGGCCGTCCAGCTCGTAGAGGCCGCTGCTAGGCTTGTCCAGGCAGCCCAGGATGTTCATGAGGGTGGACTTGCCTGACCCTGACGGACCCATGATGGCGACAAACTCGCCGCCTTCCACCTCCAGGTCCAGCGGCCGTAGCGCCTGCACGGTCATGGACCCTATCTGGTAGACCTTGCTGACGCCCCGCAGGAGGATCATTGCCATGGCTAGCGGATCCCTTCAGGGAGGCTCTCCTGTTCCGTCTCCTGCGCCGCTGTGGTGGTGTACGGCAGGACGATCAGGTCTCCCTCTTCCAGTCCTGAAACCACCTCGGTGTTGTCTGTGTCGCTGAGGCTCGTCTGGATGGGCTGTAATCCGGTTTTGCCCTCTGCCATCACCTCTACCACGACCTGGTCGCCGCGGCGACGGATGGCGCGGTTGGGCACCACCAGGACATCTTGGTGCTGCTCAGTGACAAGAACGGCCGAGCCGTTCATTCCCGGCACCGGCCGGTCAGTCACCTCTTCCCCGAGGCCGGCCATGGCGCCCTCCACCACGTATGTCACGATGCCCTGCTCCACCTTGGGCCCCAGGGCAATGTGCGTGATCACCACCGGGAAGGGCCGGTTCTGAAGGGCGTCGAAGATCATGACGCCCACCATGCCCACGCGCAGGCTGGGAAGGTCCGTCTCGCCCACGGCCAGGCGCACCTTGAGGGCCCCCGGCGTCAGGAGGGTGATGGCAGGGAGCTGGGAGCTGACGAGATCGCCGATCTGGATGTCAATGCTGGACACGGAGCCGTCGTAGGGGGCCTTCAGGGTAGCCTCGTCGACGGCTCTTTGTGCTTCGCTCACGGTGATCTCGGCCAGGCGGACCTGCTGCACCTGGAGGTCCACATCGTCGGCGTCGGCGCCCCCCAGGAGCTTGTCGCGCTTGGCTATGGCGGCGTTCACGTTGGCCTCGGCGCTGCGCACGGCGTCATCCGCCGCCTGGACGTCGTCGGCCTTCGGGCCCTCTTGGATCTCCTGCAATCGCGCCTCCGCTGCCTGGACGCTCTCGCCGGCAGAATCGACGGCGCTTTGCGCCGCCGCCAGGTCCTCTGAGGAGGGCGCCAGGCCGTCCAACTGGGCCTGGGCCGACCTGAGGCTGGCCTCGGCGCTGGCCAGGGCATCTCGCGCTGCCCGCACTACGGCGGGGTCCGCTGCCGCTTGAAGCTCTGCCAGGCGCGCGTTTGCCGCCGCCAGGCCCTCCTGAGCGGCGGTGACGGCGGCCTGGGCGGCCTGAACGTCTTCAGGCGTCGGGATGTCGCCCAGGTCGTTGAGTCTGGCCTGGGCGGAGGCCAAGCCGGCCCTCGCTGACTCCAGGCTCGCTTGGGCGTTATCGACGGCGTTTCTGGCCGAGATGTAGGCGCTGTTCGCCTGCACTACCGCCGATATGTAGCTTAGGTGCGCCGCGGGTGTCGACGGGTTACTCAGATCTTCCTGCAGGTCGTTGATGGCCGACTGACCGACGGGCACCGGGAAGGAGGAGCAGAGGGAGTGCGGGTCGCTGGGGACGGCGTTGCAGTAGGCGGCGCCGGCCGCTCTCAGGACCGCCTCGGCGGAGTCCAGGCCGGCATTGGCGGTCACGACCAGGTTCTCGGCGGTGCTGACGTTGGTCTCGGCAACGGTGACGGCTGCCTGGGCTGCCGCCAGATCCGCGTCCGAGGGAGAGGCCTGGAGCGCAGCGAGCTTGGCTCTAGCCGCGTCCAGTGTCGACTGGGCCGCGGCGACGGCCTGCTCAGCGGTGGCCAAATCGGCTTCCGAGGGCCCTTCCAGCAGTGCGTCCAGGTCGCGCTGGGCCTTGGTGCGTGCCGCCTCGGCGCTGGCCACGGCTGCCTGGGCCGAGGCCATCTGGGCAGGGGAAGGGGTCTGAACCAGGGTGGTCAGCTTCGCCTGGGCCGTGTCCAGGGTTGACTGGGCCGCCGCCACTGCCTGCTCGGCGGCAGCCAGCTCCGCTTCCGAGGCCCCATTCAGCAGTTCATTGAGGTCGCGCTGAGCCTTGCTGACGGCCGCCTGGGCGGTGGCGACGCCCTGGTCAGCGGCCAGGAGATCAGCCTCGTCGGCGCCCTTGAGGAGCTGGCGGAGGCGAATGCGTGCCAAGGCCACGTTGGCCTCGGCGGAAGACAGGCGGTCCTTGAGGTCGTCCGATTCGAGGACAGCCAGCGGGTCGCCGTTTTTCACCTCCTGGCCGAGGACCACCAGGACCTCGCTGACGCGGCCAATCGTGGCAAAGCGGAGCTGGGTCTCGTCGGCCGCTTCGGCGGTACCGGAGGCTGCGATGGTAGCGCGGATGGTCCCCCGGCTCACGGCGACGGTCTCCAACTGACGGCTCTCCTGCCCATTGCCGCCAAGCCAGAACCGCCAGATCAGGATCCCGCCAGCCACGGCCGCAGCCAGGATCAGCAGCAGGGCTCCACGTCGGAGCCAGCGGCCGCGGGACTCTAACCGGTCGAGGTCCACCGAGCCTGTTCCTGTCACGTCTCGTGTCGCACCTTCCTCGCTGGCTTCTCCTGCGAATCCGGCCGCACCGGACCTTGTCCTTGCTGGGGGCCTGCGTGAGGGTAGAGCCGTCAGCCTCGTGCTTGTGGTGCCCGTACGATACTGCGATAGACTCTACCCGTCAATCTCAGCAGGTTCGAGGCGGGCCTCGGCCTCGCGTGGCTTCGATGGGCCTTGCCCCGCGCTGGTTGAGGGATTCGAAGACGCCCCAACCTGACGGTCACCAGCGAAACAACCCGACGGGGGCAGGGCTGAAGCCCTGCAGCTACGATCCTGCCTGCCCTCGGTTCCGTAGCTGCAGACCTTCAGGTCTGCCCACAGCGGCCAACCGCCACTGTTGCGTTATGGACAAGCTATTGGGGCTGTGACCTGTGGGGGTCGGGGGTTCTCACGTCTTCTCGAGGACGCCCGTCTGCTCTTGGCCGCTGGCCTCATCGATGAGCCGATAGCGATCGGTGATGTGCACGCCCCCCTTGCTGAGCATCGCCGAGACGGGACAGTAGCGGGTGACCGAGAGCTCGACGGCGCGCCGCACGTTGTCCACGTTGAGGTTGCGCCCCCGCACTACGTGTTCGACGGTGATGTCGGTGAAGACGGTTGGCTGCTGTTCCGTGCGGTCGCCCACGAGCCGGACTTCGTAGCCGACCACGTCCTGTCTCATCTTGCGCAGGATGGAGATGACGTCCATGCCGGTGCAACCGCCAAAGGCCAGGAGCATCGCCTCCATAGGACGCGGGCCCCGCTCCTGCCCGCCGGCAGCGGGCTCGGCGTCCATGAGCACGGCGTGGCCGGACCCCGACACGCCTCTGAACGTCATCCCATCCACCAGCTCGACGCTGGCCTCCGATGTCAAGGCCATTGGAGTCTCCTTGCTACTTGTCCCCTGGCTCCGTCAGGACTGGATGAGAGTCCTGGCGGAGCTGGCCTAGAGAGCGCCTGAAGGCGGTGCTAGTACCTTACCACCCTCCCGTACCTTTCCCTGATCACCCTCTTCAGCACCTTCATGGCCGGGTTCCTCGGCAGGGCGTCTACGAAGTCGACGGAGGTGGGCTTCTTGTAGCTGGCCAGGTGCTGCTTGCAGAAGTCGATGACCTCTTCCTCGGTCAGCGTTTCGCCCGGCTTGGGCACGACCACCGCTTTCACCGCCTCGCCCCACTGCTCGTCGTAGACGCCGATGACGGCCGCCTCCAGGATCTTGGGGTGTCGGTAGAGAACGTCCTCCACCTCGGCTGGGTAGATATTCTCGCCGCCGCTGACGATCATGTCCGTCTTGCGGTCGACGATGTAGATGTAGCCCTCCTCGTCCTGGCGCACCAGGTCGCCGGAGTGGAACCAGCCGTTCCTCATGGCCTGGGCAGTGCCCTCGGGGTTCTTGTAGTACTCCTTCATTATGTTGGGCCCCTGGTAGACAGCTTCGCCGACTTCGCCCATCGGTACGTCCCGGTCCTCGTCATCGACCACGCGGACCTGAATGAGGGGCAGGGGCCTGCCCACGGAGGCCACCTTCCGCTCGCCCTCCGAGGGCCTGAGCATGCACACCAGGGCGCCAGTCTCGGTCTGCCCGAAGCAGTCGTAGACCAGAAGCCCCGGGAAGCGCTCTATCATCGCCTTGCGGGTCTGGGTGGGCAGCACGGCGGCGCCCGACGCCCAGATCCTCAGGGAGCTGGCGTCGTACTTGTCCAGGTCGGGTAGCTGGAGAAGGAAGTTGGCCATGGCAGGTATGAGCAGGATAGAGTCGATCCTCTCCCGCTCGATGATCTCCATGACCTCCGTCGGGTTGAAGACCTGAGTGGGTAGGACCACTGTCGCCCCGATAAGCAAGTGCGCCTCGCAGTAGCCGAAAGACGCCAGGTGGAAGATTGGGGGAGGCGCGCAGACACGGAAGTCCCAGATGCCGCTTACTCCGGGCTCGGAGGTATACTGGATGCTGGCCAGCGTCCACATTATTACCTGGCCCTGGTGGGTCAGCACCGCTCCCTTCGGTCTCCCGGTGGTTCCTGCCGTGTACATGATGAAGGCGGGGTCCTCCTCGTCGACCAGGACAAGCGGCTCGTCGTGCGGGTACTTCCGGATGAGGGTTTCGTAATGGAGCATCCCCTCCACCGGCGCCGCCGTGACAGAGACGTATTGCCTGAGCAGCGGCAGGTCCTTCTGGATGCTTCTGATGGTGTCGATGAACTGCTCGCCCACCACCATCGCGATGGCGTCGGCGTTGTTGGTGATGTAGGCGATCTCGTCGGGGTGGAGCCGGAAGTTGAGGGGGACAGCCGCCGCCCCGATCTTGCCGAGGGCGAAGTAGCACTCCAGGTACTGGTTGCAGTTGAACATGAGGATGGCGACCTTGTCGCCCTTGCCTATCCCCATGTCCAGGAAGGCGTGGGCCAGCCGGTTGATGCGGGCGTTGAACTCCCTGTAGGTGAGGCGTGTGTTGCCGAAGATGACCGCCTCTTTGTCGGGGAACTTGCGGGCGTTGCGGGCTACCAGTTCGCCCAGAAGGAGTCTTCGGGCCAGCGTTTCCTGTATCTCTTGCTTAGACGGCATTACTTCTCTCCGTGGGACTCAATGCTGGGTGGGGCTGCCGGCTGGCGATCCGCCTGACGTAACCAGCCGCGCGATAGCTGGCGCCGCGGCTGCGAGGCGCGTTAACGGCATTGTATCTTATGATGTGAGGAGCAGGCGAGGGGTAGGCATGCTTTGAGCGACGCAGCCGTGGTGGCGGCTATCTTCATTACCTGTGGGGCGGCCCTCTGTCAGTCCCTGACGGGGTTCGGCTTCGCCCTGGTGATGGTGCCGCTGCTCTCGCTGGCCTGGGACGTCAAGTCGGCGGTGGTCACCAGTACGGTCCTCGGCACCTTTGCCCTGCTGCCACTGGTCTTCGAGGCGCGACGGCACGTCCGGCTGGCGGCGGTGGCGGCCCTGCTGGCGGGCAGCCTGGCCGGTATCCCGGTGGGGATACTCCTGCTGGACTGGATTGACCCCGAGGCTCTGAAGATCCTGGTCGGCCTGACCGTTATCGCCGCCAGCGTTCTCGTCTACCGGGTGCGGGAGGTCAGGGCAATCCGGGCCGGAGGGATGCCGGCGGTGGCTGCGGGAGTGGTAAGCGGCGTCCTGCGGGCCAGCACCAGCATGGGCGGTCCGCCGGCCGTCCTCTATCTGCTGGGCGTCGAGAAGGACGTGGAGGCCTTTCGGGGAACCATTTTGGCCTTCTTCCTTCCCATGAGTCTGGTAACAATCGTGGGGCTGGCGGCCGTGGGTCGCGTCACGCCGGACGTGGTGCGCACCAGCGCCATCGCACTGCCGGCGCTGGTCGTCGGGCTGGTCATCGGGGCCTGGCTAAGGTACCGGGTGCGTGAGGAGTTGTTCCGGCTCCTGGTGCTGATGTTGCTCATCCTCACCAGCGTCGGCGTGATCGTCTCGGCCTCACTGGGGCTGGCGTAGGTGGGGCCCAGAGCGCCAGCACCGCAAGACGGGGGGAGGAGTCCCGTGTCAGAGCTGCGCGTGAGGCGGCTGGGGCGCACGGGCCTGCTGGTCCGCGACCTGGGCTTTGGCGCCGCCAACGTGGCCATCGCGCCCGAAGGTGAGGAGGCGCTGCTCAGGGCGTTCGCCCTAGGTGTCAACTTCGTCGAGACGGGTCGGATCTACCGGGGCAGCGAGTACACGATCGGCCGCGCCCTCAGCCAGCTCCCCGATCGCGGGGCTTCGGTGCACGTCGCCAGCAAGACCATCGGCCGCTCGCGGGACGCTGCCCTGCGCGACCTGGAGCGAAGCCTGGAGCACCTGGGCCTGCCAAAGGTGGACATCTACCAGCTCGTCGACGTCCGCCGCCACGACTGGGAGCAGCTGATGGCCCCCGGCGGCGCCCTGGAAGGATTGCGAGAGGCCCAGGAGCGGGGGCTGGTCCGCTACGTGGGCATCGCCAGCCACTCCCACGAGGTACTGCGGCGGGCTGTCGAGAGCGGCGAGTTCGACACCGTCCAGCTCAGGTACAGCGTCTTCAACCTCCGCAACGAGGAGCTGATCCGCCTGGCGCACCGTAAGAACATCGGCGTCATCGTCATGAAGGCGCTGGGTGGGTTCGGCATGGCGGGAGCGCTCAAGGCGTCTTCTTTCTGGGACCGCCTGAACCCGACAACCCTCCTCCGCTACGTCCTCTCCAACCGCTACCTGTCGGTGGCCATACCCGGCATGCGCTTCCCGTGGGAGGTGGAGGAGAACGTAGCTCTTGCCCGCACCTACAAGCCGATGACTCCCTCCGAGAAGGCCCGCCTGCGCCAGGATGCGGAGGCCTACCTGGCGGAATCGGCGGCGCCCACCGCTCCCGCCGGCGACCGGCCGGGCCGTCCCGACACGACCCCAGCCTGAAGGCCGGGGCATCGTGATACCAATCCGTGCCCTCGCCTCCAGGCGGGGGTCGTCAATTTCCCTGAGCGACGCCAGGGGTCCGGATGGGCCGGATTCTTCGCTGCCCTCAGAGTGACAGGGCTATCTGACCCGCCGCCTCCTGACGTGCCAGCCGCCAGCGGCGATAGCCAGGAGCGCCGCAGCCCCGAGCCCGGCCAGCCCCGCGTAGGCGCCGGCCG
>CAZSSQ010000108.1:5190-8324 GCA_964609465.1 uncultured Dehalococcoidia bacterium | reverse complement strand
CCACTGGTGTTCCTCCCGATATCTACGCATTTCACCACTACACCGGGAATTCCGCTCTCCTCTGCTCCCCTCCAGCCTGCCAGTATCCGAGGACCCCTCCCAGTTGAGCCGGGAGATTTCACCCCAGACTTAACAAGCCGCCTACGCGCGCTTTACGCCCAGTAAATCCGGACAACGCTTGCCACCTACGTATTACCGCGGCTGCTGGCACGTAGTTAGCCGTGGCTTATTCGCAGGGTACCGTCAGATCTTCTTCCCCTGCAAAAGGGGTTTACGACTCGAAAGCCTTCTTCCCCCACGCGGCGTTGCTGCGTCAGGCTTTCGCCCATTGCGCAAGATTCCTCGCTGCTGCCTCCCGTAGGAGTCGGGGCCGTGTCTCAGTCCCCGTGTGGCTGGCCGTCCTCTCAGACCAGCTACCGATCGTCGCCTTGGTAGGCCGTTACCCTACCAACAAGCTAATCGGCCGCAAGCCCCTCCAGAAGCGCCCGAAGGCTTCAGTCGTCACCAGCGAACCGAAGACGACCACATGCGGTATTAGCCCCACTTTCGCGGGGTTATCCCCCACTTCCGGGCAGGTTGCTTACGTGTTACTCACCCGTCCGCCACTGCCCATCCGAAGATGGACCGTACGACTTGCATGCATAAGGCACGCCGCCAGCGTTTATCCTGAGCCAGGATCAAACTCTCCGTTGAAGTAATCCTAACTGACTTTCGTCAGCTCGGATTCCAGATTGACGGAGCCCAGCCGGTTTCCTTCCGCTATCCAGTTGTTAAGGTGCCTCGTCGGCCGGCCGCAAGACACAGATTCCCCTGCGGCGCCCTTTACCTCGCCGCTAGGTTCTGAGCCCTCAGGCCTGATAAGTTGCCGACAAACGCCGCCTTTGCTCCGGCGGCTACAAAGAATCTAACACCGCTATCGAGCCCTGTCAAGGGGTTGCGACCCGTCGAAAGCGTAGTCGCAGCAGACGATGGGTGGCCTCCGTGACCCGCGCCCGCTCGTCGATACGATGCCCCACGACCCAGACGATGCCGGGCTTGCCGCAGACCAGGGGCACGGCATCGCGCTCAGCACGGGGGATTCGGGCATCGACGAAGAAGTCCTGGAGCTTCTTTTCGCCCCCCAGCCCCAAGGGCCGGAATCGGTCGCCGGGGCGCCGCGAGCGCACCCGCAAGTCATCGCCCGTGACATCGGCGTCCAGGCAAGCCTGCCAGGGATCGGCGGACGGCGTTTCGGCGGCTTCCTGCTCCACCTGCCTGTCCGGCCGGCCGGCAGGCAGGCCCACCGCCGCTAGCTCCGCCTCGACCAGCCACGGCCCCCAGGAGGTGACGCCCGGCACTGTCAGAGGTGCCTCAGGAGGGGCAGTCTGGGAAACGCTCGACGGAGCCGGCGGGAGGGCGGCGGCATCCCCCTGTTCCGGCGCGAGGACTGCCTCGCCGTATCCCACGTCGAAGCGGAGGCCGCGGGGCAGGTCCAGGTGATAGCCGACGCCTCGGGCCAGGCCCGCCAGCAGCGCATCGATGTGGTCTCCGTGCAGGTCGCGGAGGTCGCCAAGCAACCGCCGCACGGCCAACCGGAGAGCATGGCGCCGGACGCCCTCCGGCAGCCCCGCCAGGCGCCTCCGGGAGAGGACGACGGCCTGCGTGTTCCCACCGGGCGAGAGAACATCGGCGGCCATCCCTTCCAGCACCGCCAGGTCGGCAGCGGCAGCCTCCGCCAGCCGCAGCAGCGCCGAGTCGATCCGGGGGTTGTACTGACGGAGGAGTGGCAGCAGCTCGAGGCGAACGCGGTTGCGCAGGAAGGCGGGCGAGACGTTGCTAGGGTCCACTACGGGCTCCAGGCCCTCCTCCTGACAGTAGCGGGCCGCCTCCTGGCGTCGCAGGCAGAGCAGGGGCCGGCCCACGGCCAGCCCCTCTCGACCGGTCAGGGGCCAGGGCCCCCGGGCGGTCATGCCCGCCAGCCCGGCCAGGCCGCTGCCCCTGATGATGTGCAGGAGCACCGTCTCCACCTGGTCGTCGGCGGTGTGGCCGGTGGCCACCACCGTGTAACCAGCAGCGGCGGCGGCCTCGGCCAGGAAAGCATAACGCAGCTCGCGGGCCGCCTCCTCGCGTGAGAGGCCGTGAGTCCGGGCCTGCGCCCGCGTGTCGCCGGCGCCCACCTGGAGAGGCACGCCCAGGCGGCGACAGAGGGCCTCCACGTAGGACCGCTCGCGGCGGGCAGCAGGCCGCCCCCGCAGGCCGTGGTCGAAGTGGGCGGCGGTCAAGGCAAGGTCCAGGCTTGGCGCCAGGCGCGACAGGATGAGCAGGAGAGCGGTGGAGTCGGGGCCGCCGGAGACGGCCGCCAGCACGCGCTCTCCGGGACGGAGAACCGCCCGGTCGCGCGCGTACCGCAGCACCCGCCTCTCGACGGCAGCGTTGCGGCGCCTCCCGTCGATTCGTCCCGGCCGACTCTGCGCCACGGCTTCGCCTTCCGTGCCACTCGAACCTGCGGGCGTCCGTCTGTCTTCAAACAGGCAGGGCGGCCCTCTCGAGGGCCGCCCCGTTCACATCCGTCTCCCGTCCGTCAGGGCCCGAACAGCTCCTCCCACCAGGGCCGATTGGGCCGGCTGCTCTCCTCTGCTAGAGCTCCCGCTTCTTCTCCCTGCGGGCCGCTGACAACGGTCAGGGTCTCGCCCGGCTTGACCAGACCGAGGACGCGGCGAGCAACGCTCTCTATGTACTCGTCCGAGCGCAGGTACTCGCGCAGCGTCACCAGCTCGTCGTGCTGGCGCTGGAGGTCGGCTATCTCATGCCTGACCTGCTGCTCCTGACCCGCCAGCCGGTAGGACTGAAGACCGGTACCACCCGCCCTGAACAGCAGGTAGCCCACCACGAAGGCAGCGACCAGGGCAATCAGGAGGGCCAGGTAGGCAGACCAAGTCAGCCGCATAGCTAGCTCGACCCTGCCCGCCACCAGTCCGGCTGTCAATGTACCATAACGAGCACAGGTTCACAAGCGAGGGAGGTACTGGCAAGCTCTGGCCATGCGTCGTCACCAGGCTGGCTCTACCACGCGCCTATGAGGATCACCAGTAGCTGCCGGCCTCCACGAGGCCCTCAGCCTCCAGGTGGCAGGTGTCGTTCAGGGAGATGACGAT
>CAZSSQ010000108.1:0-5090 GCA_964609465.1 uncultured Dehalococcoidia bacterium | reverse complement strand
GTGGAGAACCACTTCCCCAAGAAGTCGCCGTAGCGCTCGAGCATCTCCCGCGGCGATAGACCCTCCAGGTCGCCCACCGCCATCTCGATGAGATCGTCATCGACCTGCACCTCCAGGCCCCGGGCCTCGGCCAGGGGACGGGCGGTCTCGACAGCGCGGCAGAGGGGGCTGGCGTAGATGGCGGCCACGGGCTCGCCGGCCAGCGAAGCAGTCACCGCCACCGCCTGACGGCGGCCCCTCTCATTCAGGGGCACGTCCTCTCGCCCCAGGGCCAGGCGCTCCCGGTTGCTCTCCGTCTCTCCGTGGCGGATCAGGATGAGTCGCATCTCACCGCAACGAGGGTATCAGGGGATAGGTCAAGCAACAAGGGCTCAACTTCTTCCCTGGCCGACCGAGAATAGACCGAGGAGCATTGGCATGGAAGCTCGGAATGCGACTTCGCCAGGGAAGGCCGAGGCCAAGGAGCGGCAGCCCACATCCACCCTGGTTCCTCTCACTCTCCTGGGGGCCTTCGACCTGACAGCGCTTATAGCTGTCGCCTGGCTGGCGCTCCGCGACGACCAGCACAGGTCCCTGGCCAAGGCGAGGCGACAGAAGGACACGTGAGAGGCCGCTGACGTGTCCACCTTCGCTCTCAGCGCCCTTGCTCGCCGTCGGACCGGGGCCGTCCGCCTGGCGTGGTGGCCGGAGCTGAGCTCGGCCCTGCTGCTGGCGCTGGTAGGCATCGAGCTCGCAGCGCTGGTAGCGCTGCTCCCCGATACCGTGGCGATTTGGCGGGAGGGGAGGCCCAGCCCCGACTTTCAGCTCCTGCTCAACGCAGCGCGGGACCTCAAGCCCAACGGGCTCTACAGCCCCGGCCTGTCCCTTCTGCTCTATCCGCTTACCCTCCTGGATCAACCGAATGCCTATCGCGTCTACACCGGCCTGGGGGTAGTGGCGGTGGTGGCCATCGCCTACCTCGCGCAGCGCGGCATCCGCCCCATCGAGGCGCAAGTGGCGGTGGCGCTGGGCGTCATCTCGATACCGCAGATGCACTGGGCCCTGCGCTTCGGCCACCTGACCCCCTTCCTGGCCCTAGCGGCGCTTGGAGGGTTCCTCTTGCTCCGCCGGCGTCCCTATCTGGCGGGGCTCTGTTTCGCGTTCCTGGTGCTCAAGCCCCAGTACGCGCCGATCCCTGCTCTCTACCTGTTGTGGACGAGGAACGGGCGCGCCCTGGTCGCCCTGCTGGCAGGCGCCGCGGTACTGGAGACGGCTGGATTCGCGGCGGCCGGGTTCGGGGAGATCGGGCCTTACGTCAAGGGCTTGCTGGACATGGGGTCCGACTCCCGCGACAACCTGCTGGCCGTGCAGCAGGCCTGGCAGTACGCGTGGCCGGGCTTCCTGATCAGCGCCGGCCTCGACTCAAACCCTCTGCTGGTGGCGGAC
Source organism: uncultured Dehalococcoidia bacterium (assembly GCA_964609465.1). GTDB lineage: Bacteria > Chloroflexota > Dehalococcoidia > DSTF01 > JALHUB01 > CAVSBT01. Next base: position 3,665 of record CAZSSQ010000108.1, on the reverse strand, counting down.
GCGCTCGCCCTGAGCCTGGCGGCGGTGATGCTTGTCTGGCTCCGAGGCAATGCGCCGACGGCTGCGGCCGCTGCGGCCCTGGGCATGCTCCTGGTGGCGCCCTACGCCAACTTCTACGACTGGGGCCTCCTGGTAGTGGCCGGCGCCCTGCTGCTACGGGCCGATGTCCGCTGGAAGAGCCTGCTCCCGGTCGTCATTGTCGGACTCTACGTGGCCCTGATAGCCACCCAGGCGGCGACGCCATGGCCGATTAAGGATCTACAGGTCAGCGTGGTCCAGACAGGCGACCAGCTCTCCCTGGCCGTGGGCGACATCGGCACCCGAGGGCTCTACTGGGTGACGCCGGCCGCCCTGGCCGCCGTCTGCTTCCTGGCTGTCGCGGCGCAGCGGGGTGGCCGGAGCGACGCCAGTCCCCTTGCCACCGGCGACGCCCCGGAGCCCCGGAGGGTCCCATGACCTCCAGCGCCTGCACGGCTCGCCGACAACTGGTCGGCGCCTGGCCCCTGGGTATTCGCCTGACGCTGGCAGGGCTGTTCCTGGCGCTCGGCTATCTCGCCGCCGCTCTCGTGGGCAACGTCCCGCCCTTCAGGCACCACGACGACCCCTTCGCCGCATCTGCCGTCCTCGATCAGCTCCCGCCCGGCTTCCCGGTCCCGGCCGACGCGCAGGTCGAATCGGCGGGCCGCGGCGCCCAGCTCCCCTACCACGTGCAGTGGACCAGCGCCGAACCCGTCCCGGCCCTGGCCGCGACCTATGAGGACCTGCTGAAGAGTGGCAACTGGGAGCTGATGCTGCGAGAGGAGGCTAGCCCATCCTACCGGGTCCGCCTGGCCAGACTGGGGCCGGACGGCTTCATGACCCACTGGGCCATGCTCGACGTGTCCCCGCGAGAGGGCGGCAGCCGCATCTCCCTCGACTTCATGATCACCCAGGGTCTCACCGTGACGCTCAACTGACGGCCCCGTCGGGCGGGGGCAGCGTCCTCACTCGACGAAGCGGCCCGCGCGGCGCCAGGCCTCCCGCGCCGGCGAGGTGCCGGCCAGGACAAGCTCCTGCCGGTGGATGACAGTCGGCTCCGGCAGCCCCAGAGCGGCCACCACCTGCTCCGGCCGGCCGGTGGCCGTGTTGTCGCAACGCAGAACCATACCGAGAGCGTAGGAGCCGGAAGGCGCCTCATCGACCCACAGGTCGCGCACGAGGGTGCGGATGTCGTACCTGCGGACCTCCTTGTCTCGCATGTGCTCCCAGGGGATGCTCTCGGCAGCCAGGAAGCGGTCGATCGCTGAGCGCCCCTCCTCGTGCGACCCGCCGAACGGCCCCTCGACCCGGTAGCGTGCCCAGCGCGCCTCTGACTGGAGAGAGGGGAGGCCCAGGCCCACCTCTGCCACCTCCAGGATCTCGATACCCGCCGGAAGCTGCGCGCTCACGGAGCGCATGAAGTCGCGGGGAGCGATGCGGCGGCTGAGGAAGACGTCCATGAGCTCCGCCGAGCTGGTCACGCCCACGGCCAGGGGCGCCGCCAGGGAAAGCCGCGGGTGAGGGGTGTGCCCCTCCGAGTAGGCGAGGGCCACGCCGGCCCGGCGCATGGCCCGCTCCCAGGAGCGCATGAGGTCCAGGTGGGTGATGTACTTGACCTCTTCGCCCCGCCGGAAGCGGACGCGGAAACGCTGGACCCTGGTCGGGGCCGCCGCCGTCACAGCTTCGTCACCCGCACGCGCTCGATCTTCACCCCCTGGACCTCGGCCACCACCATGCGGAAGCCATCGCCCAGGACCTGTTCTCCCTCCCTCGGGATGTGCCCCAGGGCGCTAAGGACGAATCCGGCTACCGTCTCGTAGTCGCCGTCGGGGATAGCCAGGCCCAGCTCCTCGTTGGCCTCGAATATGCTCATGCCGGCATCCAGCTCCGTGGTGTGCTCGTCGATGGCGACGAACTCGCGCACCGGCTTGCCGAGCTCGTCCACCACGCGACCCACCATCTCCTCGAGCAGCAGCTCCAGGGTGACGATGCCGGCCGTACCCCCGTACTCGTCCACCACGATGGCCATCTGGTGCCCGCCCTCCTGCATCTCCCAGAAGAGGCCCCCGACGGGCTTGGTCTCGGGCACGTAGAGAGCGGGGCGCAGGACCTTGTCTACCGGCGACGACTCGTCCAGCTCACCCTGGGCCACGGCCCGCAGGACGTCCTTGATGCCGACGATGCCCACCACGTTGTCGATGCTCTCGTCGTACACGGGGAACCGCGAGTGGAGGGCGCCGGCGAAGGTCTGGTAGAAGTCGCGCAGGGGCGTCCCCTTCTCCAGCCAGACCACCTCGGTGCGGGGCACCATCATCTCCTTCACCAGCCGGTCGCGGAAATGGAACACGCGCTCCAGAAGCTCGCCCGTGCTCTCGGCCACCGCCCCCTCCTCAGTGCTGATGTCGATGAGCATACGCAGCTCGGCCTCGGTCACCGTGGGGGAGACACGGGCCGGTGAGCCGAAGAGGACGCGAGACAGGACCCCAGGGGCCGCTGCCATGGCCGACACCAGGGGCCGCAGGGCCGTCATGCACCACTCGACGGGCCGCGCCACCAGCAGTGCGTAGCGGTCGGCGATCCGGATGGCCAGGGTCTTGGGCGTCAGCTCGCCGATAAGGGCGAGAGACAGAGTGACAATGATGGCCGCCAGCACCAGGCCCAGTCCGCCCGCCGCCTCGACGGCAATCACGCTGCCCATGGAAGAGGCCAGCACCACGAAGAGGTTCTGGAAGAGGACAATGAAGGAGAAGAAACGGTCCTGCCTGGCCTGGAGACGCTCCAGGGCCTGCGCCATCCGGCTGCCCCCCTCGGCCAGGTGGCGGACGCGGATGCGATTCGCCGCCACTACGGCGATCTCGATGCTGTTCACCAGGGCGTAGCCCAGCACGCTGGCCACCAGAATGAAGACGCTCAGGGGGATGTTCAGGCCGCTAACGGCCAGCCCACCCTGGGCCAGGACAGGCGAGAGGATATGTGAGGGGTATTCAGGCATCGACGGCTCAACCGCCTGCGCCCCCGGACCGCCTTACCGTGGCGGCCCCGGCCCGCCGCAGGCAGGCGCACCCGGATCATAGCAACGCACTCGAAAGGCTGTCAAAGGAGAGGGCTGGAAGCGGGATGGGGAGGAATCTCCGTAGGGGCGAGCTTTAGCTCGCCACGGGCTTCCCGTGGGTGAAGTAGGTGGCGACCTGAAGGTCGCCGCTACGGGCCACTGGCTTCTCGAGGGTTCTGGCAGGCCGGCAGGGCTCTAGCGGGCGGGACCCGCTCCGCCATCGGCGCCGCCGCCGGCGCTCTCGATGAGGCGGCGGGCGGCGCTGTAGGGGTCCAAGTCGCGCTGGGCAACAGCCCCCACCAGCTCGTCGAGCTGGCCATTCTCCTCTGTAGCCCGCAGGACGCGAGCCAGCAGCTCGTGGCGGGCCAGGGCCAGCACCTGGTGTCGCGCCTGGGCCAGGCGGTGCCGTTCGAGCTGTCCCGACTCCCGCAGGTAGCGCCGGTGCCCGTCGATGGCGTCCACCAGCTCAACGACGCCGTCGCCGCTGGTAGCCACCGTCTTCAGCACGGGGATGCCGCGCTCGTCGCCACCCCTGGAGACCAGGGCCTGGAGCTGGTGGACCAGGGTATCGGCGCCGGGCCGGTCGGCCTTGTTC
>CAZSSQ010000107.1:0-8330 GCA_964609465.1 uncultured Dehalococcoidia bacterium | reverse complement strand
GCCGCCGTCGGCCTCCAGGCCGTCTTCCTCGTCGGCGCCATCATCGCCCTGGCCTAGCACGAGGCTGTTGCCCCGCTCGCTCAGGCAGGTGGTATAATCGTGTCAATTATGATAGGAGGTGCTGGCGGTTGAAGCGGAAGGTTAACGCCCTGGAGGCGCGCAGGCGCCTGGGGGAGCTGTTGGAGGGCGTCTACTACCGGGGGGATGAGGTCATCATCGAGAGGGCTGGCAAGCCTATGGCTGCTGTCATCCCCGTGGCGCGCTACGAGTCCCTCGAGCGGTCCCGCAACAGACTCTTCCAGCTAGTAGAGGGCAATTGGGCTCGGAACAAGGACGCGTCCTACGAGGAGATCGAGCGGCAGGTGGCCGAGGCCTTGAGGGAAGCGCGAAGGCGGAGCGAAACATGAAGTCCAGAACCGGCTGAGCGTTTGACGTGATGACCAGGCGCTCCCCATGGTGGAGGCGCTATGAATGTGGTTCTCGATACCAACGTGGTGGCAAGCGCAGCCATCAACCTGAGGGGCCCCCCGGCTGAGATCATCCGAGCCTGGAGGGCCGACCGCTTTTCCTGGGTAACCTCGGCACCGCTACTGGATGAGCTCGAACGCGTTCTCAGCTCTCATCGCTTAGAACGCTACCTGACATGGAGGCCTGAAGAGGTGAGGGAGTTTGTCGGCCTTGTTGGGGAGGTCGCTACGGTCGTGGAGCCCGACCGGAGAATAAGCGTCATCGCTGAAGACCCGGCCGACAACCTGGTACTTGAAGCGGCGGTCGAGGCGAAGGCAGAGTACATCGTTACCGGTGACTCGCACCTGCTGAGCTTGGCTGAATTCGAGGGCATACCCATCGTATCGCCAGTGCGCTTTCTGGCAGCCCTGGCAGAACTTGACCCTTAGGCCGTCGTTCTGAGCCTGCCTACCGACAGGCACGCGAGGCGAAGAATCTTGACCTCCGGCGACTCTGGGAAGGCTCCCTAGGCCCGCCCGTCGGGCATCCTGCGCACCCACTCGTCGCGGTCGCGCCGGTCGCGGTCGAAGAGGAGGCGGTTGAGGAGGACGTCGCGCCAGTCCTGCTCGGCTGGCAGGCCGATGCGGTTGGTGACGAGCCGCTTGGCGAACACGATGAGCGCCATCCCCAGACAGCCGGCGGCCACCGGGCCGGCGCCGTCAGTGATGAGGGAGGACAGGGGCGTGAGGGCAATGGCCACCCCGACGGTAAGGGGGAAGTTGCGCAGCGGCCAGCCCAGCAGGGAAATGACGGTGAAGGCGGCCAGCACCGGCGGAGCCAAGCCCAGCATGAAGCCGATGGACGGCCCGATGCCGCGCCCGCCGCTGAAGCCCAGGAAGACAGACCACGTCTGACCCGCGATTGCGGCCAGCCCTGCCACCACCTGGAGCCCCAGGTCCTGCCCCAGGAGCTTCGCCAGCATGATGCCGGCCATCCCCTGGGCGATCTCCAGCAGTCCCACGGGCACCACCGCCCAGCGCGCCACCGACCGGTAGACGTTGGAGGCCCCCACGTTAGCGCTGCCGTACTCCCGCAGGTCGATGCCCTTGATGGCGCGACCGAAGATGTAGGCGACGGGGATAGCCCCTGTGAGATAGGCGGCAAGGACAACGAGGGTCGGACCCAGCATGGCCGCTGCCCCCTCAGGCCGGAGGCGCCCCCAGAGCGCGAGCCGCCGTGACCGTCAGGTCAGCCCCCACCTCGTAGGAGAGGCGCCCGGTGCAGATGACCAGGTCGAACAGGGACGGGTCATCGGCGTCGACCTTGAAGAACTTGCGGTGGAAGGCGGCCCGGCCGCGGTCGCTCTCCTGGACTCGGCGCCTGGCCTCCCCCTCCTTTATCTCCTCTCGGAGGGCGATGCGCTGGACCCGCGTCTCCAAGGGTGCCGTCGTCAGGACGTGCAAGCTGCCGGGCCGGTCACGGAGGATGGCCTGGCTGCCGCGCCCTACCAGGACCACGTTGCCTCCCTCGGCCAGCGCCTGGATGACGCCGGTGATGGTGCGGATGTAGCGACGCTCGTCCAGCTCTGCCGGCCCACCGGGCCGCTCGCTAGCGGCCTCGCTGTATGTGCGAGAGAGGAGAACCGCCAGGCTCTCAGGTCCCAGCGCAGGATCGCTCCCCGCTACGGCGGACCGCTCGAGAAAGTTGGTCAACATGGAGGCTACACGCTCGCCCAGGGTGGCCGGCCGCTCGTCACGCTGCTCCACCGCCGCCACGCTGACCCCCAGCGACTGGGCGGTGCGCGCCAGGATCTCCCGGTCCACATAGTCCAGCCCCAGCCGGCCGGCTACCAGTTGGGCGACTTCCCTGGCCCCGGAGCCCAGGGCGCCGGAGATCGTGATCACCGGCATCTTCACCCTCCCCGTTTCGAAGGGCAGCCTTGAGCTACCCTCCAACACCATTTTAGGAGTCGAGCCGCCAAATTGCTACGAGCTTGCACCAATGAGGTTGCCAGGAAAAGGGACCCTCAGGCCGTCATCTGTCCCAGGAAGGGGCGGGGTTGCGCGGAGCGGGCACGGTGGCGCCGCAGATGCAGGGAAACGGCCCGATCTGCACCCACATCGGGAAGTTGCCCTCGTAGGTCCGACCGCACTGCGGGCAGGTCGTCCTGTAGTTGCGAACGTGGGGCGGCAGCGTCTTGGGCTTCGTCCTGCGCCGGTTCATGATTCTCTATGATACGACAGAGGCCGCCTCTCGCGTATCTCCTCCAGCCGGAGCCTTATGGGTGGTGGACGGGATGAGTGCCCATCTGATCCCACCAGGCTGTACACGCACACAGATCTCGTATGGGGGGGGCGGACGTTGCGGTCATCACTGGATAACCAGACACAGCCTTGGGGGAGTGCAGAGGGGGCCTGCCCCCTCTGCCGGGGGTCTGGGGGTGTCCCCCAGATTCAACATTTCCCCAGGGCGGGTGGGCGGGCAGAACCACTTATCCCCAGGCAGGTCCAGCCAAGTCGATCATGGCCACTAGGGCGGCCCTGGACGGGCTGAACTCCGCGTCTACGGCCTCGCGCTGGGTTACAATGGGCTGGGTGAACAAGGCCACGGATGGAGAAGATGCTTGACGAACTCGACGCCGTCGCCCTCACCTGGCCCGGCGTCAGCAAGCGCCGCATGTTTGGCTGCGACTGCTACCTGGTCGGGGGCCGCATGTTCGCGTTCTGGGGCGACATGGGCCTCGTGCTCAAGGTGCCGCTCGCCGACCGCGAGCGGCTCCTGAGCCGGCCCGATGCCGCTCCCTTCCTGATGCGGCCCGGCGTGCCCTTTGGCGAGTGGGTGCAGTGGCGCCCGCGCCCCGAAGAGACAGACCTGGCGCTGGCGACGTTGCAGTCGGCCTTCGATTACGTCTCCCGACTCCGGCCAGCCCGGTCGAGGCGCAAGCGGCGGCTTCAGCGAGGCGCGGGCAGACCATGAGTCCGCTCGTGGTGAGCCTGCCGGCCGGCAGGCAGGCCTGTCGAACCACGAGCGAGACTCATCAACCGCGAGCCTGTCAAGGGCATCCTGAGCTTGTCGAAGGGCATCCTGAGCTTGTCGAAGGACGGCCTCAGGGGCGGGCACGGTCCCTGTCCAGGGCCTTCTAGCTCTCGGAGGACTCGCCGGCCTGCCGGACCTCGCGAAGCTCCTCCTCCACCGCCTTCAGCTCCTCCTCCAGCTCCTCCTTGTACCCCTCCAACCAGCGCAGGTACGCCTCGCGGCGGGGGAAGCGACGGCCGCCGTGGAAGTAGAAGCCAAAGGGGCGGAAGTCGTAATCGAAGTCGAAGGCAAAGGGCCCGAAGCCGAACCGGCGTCGGGAACCTCGGTACCGCATGGCGCTTCTCCCTTAGGCCGACGGCGCTTGGCCCTCGGCGGGCCGCTGCGCCTCTGGCGGCGTCCTTCGCGCCGGCCGGCCCCGACGCCGTGCCGGGCGACGGCGGGCCGGAGGCAAAGGCTCCTCCTCGGCGACTGCCGATTCCATCAGGTCCGCCTTCTTCCTGTCCAGCCGCTCCAGGCGGGCATCAATGCGGTCTCGCAGGTGCAGCAGCCTTCGCCGCCAGAAGGCGCGCAGGCGGCTTCGATACTCTGTCATGCCCATGGCCCACCTCCTCACCACCATATTACATCGTCCAGGGCCTCCACTTCCCCTTCTGGAAGAGGCCCGGCGTCCGCCGAAAGCGGATGCGCCTCGGGCGCAAAGGCCGGCGACCCCAGGTACTTCCAGCCGGCGTCGGCGAAGAGGAGCACCACCCGCCGAGGCGCGCCCGATCGCAGGCGCTGCACCCAGCGCAGCCCCGCATGCAGCACCGCCCCCGAGGAAACGCCAGCGAAGATGCCCTCCCGCTCCAGCAGCAGCCGCGCGCCTGCCAGGGCCTGGGCCGAGCGCACCAGGATCTTCCCGTCTAGCAGCGACAGGTCCAGCATGGGGGGCAGGAAGCCATCCGACAGGCCCTTGAAGCCCTGGAGCTGGAAGCCCGGGTGCGGCTCCGCAGCCACGACCTGCGTCTCCGGGTTGGCCTCCTTCAGGCGCCGCCCGACGCCCATCAGCGTCCCGCCGGTGCCCAGGCCGGCCACGAAGACGTCCACCCGCGGCAGGTCGGCCAGGATCTCCGGGCCCGTGGTCTCGTAGTGGGCCAGGCAGTTGTGCGGGTTGCCGAACTGGTCGAGCATGAAGCAGCCCTCGCTCTTCGCCAGCCGCCACGCCTCCTCGATCGCCCCCTTCATACCGCGCTCCGCCGGCATCCAGACCTTCTCCGCCCCGTAGGCGTCCACCGTCCTTGGTATCTCCGGGTAGACGTTCTCCGGCATCACGACCCGCACCCTGTAGCCGAGCGCGCGCCCCATCATGCCCAGGGCGATGGCCGTGTTGCCGGTGCTGGCCTCGACCACGGTGTCGCCGGGGCGGAGGCTGCCGTCCTCCTGGGCGTGCTGGAGCATGTGCAGCACGATGCGGTCCTTGACGCTGCCGGTGGGGTTCTGGCCCTCCAGCTTGGCGAAGAGCCGCACGCCCGCTGGCACCTCGAAGTGGTGCAGCTCAACCAGGGGCGTGTCGCCCACCGTATCGAGGATGCTTCGCGTCCGGGGGTGAACGTGGTTCAAGATGCCTCCCTATAACACCGCGACGGTTGCCACAGATTCAGACACATAAGACACAGATTTCCGGGCTGGCACTGATGGCGAATCGATTTGGATGATCTGGAATCCGTGTCTGTCTGTGCCCATCTGTGGCTGATAATCGTTCCCGATCCCCGCCGGCGGGGAAAACCAACCTCTCTACCTTCTCATTCTGCACGGGTTCGCCGGCCATCCACCAACCCCGTACGGGCCGATGGGGCGCACCCTGTAGGGGCGGTCGGCCGACCGCCCCTACGGGCGCTACGAGGCCGCTGCCGCCACCTTCTCCTTGCGGGCGAATGTGTAGCCCTCCTCGCCCTCCGGCCGGTCCACCACTATATCGCTCTCCATGAGGTGGCGTGCCTCATGCTATAATCTGCTGCGGGAGAACGTGGCACATGAAATCTTACATCTTCAAGGTGGAGCTGACTCAGGACGAGGACGGCCGCTGGAACGCCGTCGTGCCTGCCCTCCCCGCCTGTTACACCTGGGCCAACACCAGAGAAGAAGCCCTGGCTTATATCCAGGATGCCGTCAGGTGCTGTGTTGAAGACATGATCGCCCACGGTGAGCCTCTTCCCAAGGACGTAGAGATCATCGACGCGCCGGTGGCCAGCGTAACAGTTTGAGCCCCGAGCTTCGCAACATCCGCACGCGCCAGATCATAGCGGCTCTCGAGAGAGACGGCTTCCGCAAGACTCGCCAGACGGGGAGCCACGCTACCTATCGCCGTGGCGGATACAGAGTAATGGTGCCTATCCATTCCCCGGGCGCTACCATTCCCGTCGGCACCTTGCGCAGGATGGTTACCGACGCCGGCTGGACGGAGGAAGACCTCCGCCGCCTCAGGCTGACCAAGTAGGGGCGGTCGGCCGACCGCCCCTACGACGTGGCTATGAGGCGGCTGCCGCCACCTTCTCCTTGCGGGCGAAGGCGTAGCTCTCCTCGCCCTCTGGCCGGTCCACGACGACGGTGTCGCCCTCGTGGAACTCGCCGGCCAGGATGCGCTTCGATAGCGGGTTCTCCACCTCCCGCGTAACCGTCCGGCGCAGGGGCCGCGCCCCGAACACCGGGTCGAAGCCCTCCTTCACCAGCGCCGTCTTCGCCGCCTCCGTCAGGTCCAGCTCGATGTGGTGCTCGGCCAGGCGCTTGCGTACCTCGTTCACCATCAGCTCGATGATCTGCATCAGCTCCGCCTCCGTCAGGGGCTCGAAGATGATCACCTCATCGACGCGGTTCAGGAACTCGGGCCGGAAGTGCTGCTTGAGGGCGGACTCCACGTTCTCCCGCAGCTTCTCCCGCTCCGAGCGGCTGGCCGTCCGGCTGGTCACGAAGCCGAAGCTCCCCCGCGCCTCCGAGCTGGTGCCCAGGTTGCTTGTCATAATGACGACGGTGTTGCGGAAGTCCACCGTCCGCCCGTGGCCGTCCGTCAGGCGGCCGTCCTCCATGATCTGGAGGAGAGTGTTCAGCACCTCCGGGTGCGCCTTCTCGATTTCGTCGAAGAGGACGACGCGGTAGGGGCGCCGTCGCACCGCCTCGGTGAGGCTGCCTCCCTCGTCGTAGCCCACGTAGCCCGGCGGCGCGCCCACCATGCGCGAGACGGTGTGCCTCTCCCCATACTCCGACATGTCGAGGCGCACCATGGCGTCCTCGTCGTCGAAGAGGAACTCGGCCAGGGCCTTGGCCAGCTCCGTCTTGCCGACGCCGGTGGGCCCCAGGAAGATGAAGCTGCCGATGGGCCGGCGCGGGTCCTTGAGGCCGGCCCGGGCGCGCCGGATGGCGTCGGACAGGGCGGCGATGGCGGCGTCCTGCCCGATGACGCGCTCGTGCAGGCGCTCCTCCATCTGCAGGAGCTTCTCCGCCTCGCCCTCCAGCATGCGGGAGACGGGGATGCCCGTCATCGACGACACCAGCGCGGCGATGTCCGCCTCGGTGACCTCGGTGTCGATCTTCTCCTCTTTCTCCCACTGGGCCTTGCGGGCCTCGTACTCCTGCTGAATCTGGACGACCTCTGTGCGGATGCGGGCCGCCGCCTCGTAGTCCTGGCGCTGGGCGGCCGCCTCCGTCTCGCGGTTCAGCTCATCGAGCCGGCTCTTCATCTCCCGCAGCTCCGGCGTCATGCTCTGGGCCTCGATGACGTGCTTGCTGGCCGCCTCGTCGATGAGGTCGATGGCCTTGTCGGGCAGGTGACGCTCGGTCAGGTAGCGGTCGGAGAGGCGCACGGCCTCCTCCAGAGCGGCGTCGGAGATCTGCACCTTGTGGTGGGCCTCGAAGCGGGGCCGCAGCGCCTTCACCATCTCCAGCGCCTCCTCGGCGCTGGGCTCGTCGACGTAGACGGGGGCGAAGCGGCGCTCCAGGGCCGGGTCCTTCTCGATGTACTTGCGGTAGTCGTCCAGGGTGCAGGCGCCCACCGCCTGCAGCTCGCCCCGGGCCAGCGCCGGCTTCATCATGGTGGAGGCGTCGATGGCGCCCTCGGCGGCGCCGGCGCCCACCACCTGGTGCACCTCGTCGATGAAGAGGATGACCTCGCCCTGTGTCTCGCGGATCTCCCGCATGACTGCCTGGAGCCGCTCCTCGAACTCGCCCCGGAACTTGCTGCCGGCGACCATCGCCCCCATGTCCAGGGCCAGCACCCGCTTGTTCTTCAGGTTCTCGGGCACGTCGCCGGCCACGATCTTCTGGGCCAGCCCCTCGACGATTGCCGTCTTTCCGACGCCCGTCTCGCCGATGATGACGGGGTTGTTCTTGGTGCGCCGGTTGAGGACCTGCATGACGCGCTTGATCTCCGCGTCGCGGCCCACGACCGGGTCCAGCTTGCCCTGACGGGCGTACTCCGTCAGGTCATGGCTGTACTTGTCCAGGGCGCCGTACTTGCTCTCCGCCGTGGGGCTATCGACGCGGGCGCCGCCGCGTATCTCCTCCAGCACGCGGTAGATGCGCTCCTTGTCGATGTTGAACTCGTGGAGGATGCGGGCCGACTCCCCCTCACGCTCGTCGGCGATGGCGACGAGCAGGTGCTCGACGCCCACGTACTCGTCCTTCAGGCGCTCGGCCTCGGCGTTGGCCGTCTCCAGCATCTTGACGATGCGGGGCGTGGTGTAGATCTGCACCACGTCGTACTCCAGCCTGGGCGAGCGGGCCAGGTGCTGGGCGACGCGGTCACGCAGCTTGGGCACGTCGACGCCCAGCTTCTCGAAGATCTGATGGGGCAGGCCCGGGTGCTGGAGGAGGGC
>CAZSSQ010000106.1:0-8491 GCA_964609465.1 uncultured Dehalococcoidia bacterium | reverse complement strand
GCCGCCGGCCCTGGCAGAGCGGCAGGCCGCCGTTCTCTCCTCCTTCGGCCTGCCGTGGCAGACGCCGGGCATCGACCCCGAGCGCGCCCTGGCGGCCATAGCCCTGGACAAGAAGGTGAGCGGCCGGGCTGTGCGCTGGGTGCTGCTGGAGGACGTGGGTCGCCCCGTCCTCCGGGACGACGTGCCCGACACCCTGGTCCGGCAGGCGGTGCGCCGGGCCTGCGGCGTGGCTGAGAGCCGAGGGGGCCGTCGTGGGTGAGCCGCAGCCCGTCGACGCCGGCCGCCGAGTGCCCCGGCGTCTTCACGCGTTGGTACGGGGCCGCGTGCAGGCCGTCGGCTTCCGCCAGTTCGTCTGGTCGCGGGCCGCCCACCTGGGCCTGACAGGCTGGGTGCGCAACGGCGACGACGGCCGCAGCGTCGAGGTGGAGGCCGAGGGCTCAGCCGACGCCCTGGAGCGCCTTCTGGAACTCCTCCGGCAGGGGCCCTATGGGGCCCGCGTGGATGACGTACAGGCCTCCTGGTCCGACGAGCCCCGCGGCTACGCCACCTTCGAGGTCCGGTTCTAGGGCGCGTTGCGCGCGGCCGTAGGCCAGGCTTTCTAGCCTGGCCACATAGGGGTGCCGAGGCTAGAAAGCCTCGGCTACGAGATCCGCAAGGGGCTCCTTAGCCTCTGTTCCCTCAGCGCCGCCCTTCGCGCCGGAGCCGCACCACCACCCGCAGGCTGCGCGGCTGGCTGACGCCTTTCAGGTTGTGCAGCATGCCGATGATGGTGCTGGCCACCATCTTGCGTACGAAGAGGGCGATAGGCAGGCGAACGCCGTCCACGTAGACCGAGGCGTCCTCGGGCAGGACGGTAGGCAGGACCTTCGCCTCGATGAGGTCGGCCAGGCCGGCGGCGTCGTCCAGCCCGTACTGGGGTGCGTCGATGTCGAAGGGTGTATCACTCGCCAGGGCGAGGAGCTCGTCCTTACGGCAGACGAGGCCGCCGCCCACGGCCCCCCGGTGCACCTCAATCTTGGGGAAGCCGCTCTCCCGGAAGCCCTCCGCCAGGATCAGGTCGTACTCCTCACCTACCGTCCAGATAAGCTCGTCCAGCGACGCCTCCTCCTCCACGCGGCGCACGCAGGTGACGGCGTCCGGGGACCCAACGACGATCATGTCGCTGCCGGCGGAGGCGTAGCGGCCGGCGTCCCTGGTGACGCACTCCAGGGCAGGCCCTTCGCCGCTGCGGGCCACCGTCGCCACCCGGTGGCCGCGGGCCTTCATCTCCCGCGCGACGCCCTCTATGATGCGGGTCTTGCCGGACCCATCGCGCCCTACCACGCAGACTACAGGAGGCATCGCTCCCTCCTCGTCAGCCCTCGCCCTGGGTCCAGTCCAGCATAATGACGGAGATTTCCTCGCCGGGCTCCACGGCGGGCACGTCCTCCGGTACCACCGCCAGGGCGTTGGCCAGGGACATAGAGGTGAGGATGCCGGAGCCCTGGGGACCGGTCAGGGAGACGTAGTAGCGGCCGTCGCGCTGGCTGACGACGGCGCGGGCGAAGACCCGCCGTCCATCCGTATTGGTGATGCGGTCTTCAGAGATGGCGCGTATGGTCGGGCGCTGCCAGCGGCTCTTGCCCATCATCTTGAAGAGGGCTGGCCGGCCGAAGAGCTCAAAGGTCACCATAGAGCTCACCGGGTTCCCGGGAAGGCCGATGTGAGGCACGCGGCGCTCGTCGCTGGTGAAAGCACCGAAGGCCAGGGGCTTGCCCGGCTTCATGCGCACCGTCCAGAAGTCCACCTCTCCCTCGCGGGCCAGCACGTCCTTCACCACGTCGTAGTCGCCGCGAGAGACGCCGGCGGAGGTGATGAGCATATCGGCGTCCAGACCCCGGCGGATCTTGGCCGTCAGGTCCTCTACCGTGTCTCGGGCGATGCCCACGATGCGGGGTATGCCGCCGTTGTGGAGGACCATGGCGGCGACGCTGTAGGTATTGCTGTCGTAGATGGCGCCCGGTCGCAGGGGCTGGCCCACCTCCACCAGTTCGTCGCCGGTGGAGAGGACGGCCACCACCGGCCGGCGGATGACGCGCACCGTCGTCCGACCCAGCGAGGCCAGGACTCCTATCTGGGCCGGCCGCAGGATAGTGCCCTGGCCCACGGCCAGACCCCCGCGGCCTACGTCCTCCCCGGCCTGGCGCACGTTGGCCCCTGACCGGACGGCCTTACAGACCAGCACCGAGTCCACGGCCTTGCTGAAGCGCCCGAAGGCGTGGGCGCCGGACTCGTGGGTGTCCTCGAAGAGCACGACGGCGTCGGCGCCGGGTGGCAGCGGCGCCCCGGTCATGATACGGACGGCGGTGCCAGACCCCACCTCACCCTCATAGAGGTAGCCGGCCGCCAGCTCGCCCACCACCTGCAGGCGGATGGGGCTCTCTGGTGTGGCGCCAGCGGTGTCGGCGGCGCGGACGGCGTAGCCGTCCATGGCGGTGTTGTCGAGGGGCGGGATGTCGATGTCTGACGTGACGTCCTCAGCGAGCACCTGGCCCAGGGCGTCGAGGATGGGCTTCTCCTCGGGCTCCAGGACACTGACGTGGCGCAGGATGCGGTCCAGCGCTTCTTCGACGCTGATCATGGCGGGAACCTCGCCTCTAGCCAAGTTAACACTCCCATGATACAACGAATGGGCGCGCCTCGCTGCACAGCGGGCTCAGGCGATGGACGGACACAGACGTCAGGAGGAGCGAACGATGGAAGATCTCAAGCGATGGCGGCGGATGGCCGCAGAGCGGGTATCGAGGCGGACGCTGCTCAAGTCGGCCGCGGCGGGCGCCCTCGGCCTGGCGGCGGCGTGCGGCGGCGATGAGAAGGGTCCCGGCGCTAATGAGAAGCCGAGGGCCGCGGGGACTGCGGGCACGACATCTGAAGCCGCGTCAGTCTTGAGGCCGAACGGGGCCATTGCTGCCAGCGCCATCATCATCGTCCTGGACACCCTGCGGGCCGACCACGTGGGCGCTTACGGCAATGACTGGATCAAGACGCCCACCCTGGACGCTCTGACTGAAGAGAGTACTGTCTTCACCCGCGCCTTTCCGGAGAGCATCCCCACCATTCCCATGCGTCGAGGCCTGCACACGGGGCTGCGCACCTGGCCTTTCCGAGAGTGGATCCCGGAGAAGGGGGTCGGCATCCCCCTTCAGGGCTGGCAGCGCATCCCTGAGGAGCAGGTCACCCTTTCGGAGACCCTGATCTCACAGGGCTACCACACCGCCTTCGTCACCGATACCTATCACTACTTCAAGCCGTCTCAGAACTTCCACCGCGGCTTCGAGCAGTATTCCTGGGTGCGGGGCCAGGAATCCGATGCCTGGCGCTCAACGCTGAACATAGACCCGAGCGAGGTGGAGGCGCTCATCGGGCCAGGCCTCACCGAAGCAGAGGCCTACTACGAACGGTGGCTCCTCACCCAGCATCTCGCTAACCAGGGCAACCGCGAGAAAGAGGAGGACTATCAGACCCCCCGGGTCTTCCGGGAGGCCATGGAGTGGTTGGAGGCGAACCGGAAAGCGGAGGAGTTCTTCCTGCTCGTCGACGTGTTTGACCCCCATGAGCCCTGGGATCCGCCGGATAAGTACCTGGAACTGTACGCTGACCCTGACTATCGCGGACCCGGCCTTATGCACGCGCGCTACGGCCCCAGCGACAACCTGACGGAGGTTCAGCTCCAGCACATGCGCGCCCGCTACGCCGCCGAGGTGACCCTGGTAGACCACTGGCTCGGGCGGTTCCTGGACCGGGCCCGCGAGCTAGGAATGCTGGACGACACCCTCGTCGTTCTCACCTCTGACCATGGTCACCAGTTCGGCGAGCACGGGCTGACGGGCAAGGTGCCGCGGGGCCTCTGGTACGAGCTGGTTGACGTGCCCCTTATGATCCGCCGTCCCGACGGCCTCGACGCCGGCAAGAGGGTGGAGAGCTTCGCGCAGCATCACGATATCGCGCCAACGGTGCTCGCGGCCCTCGGCGTGGCCCCGCGCGCTGCCCTGGACGGCGTGAATCTGCTGGATCTGGCCGCGGATCACATTTCGCCGCGCGAGCATGTCTCCTGTGGCTTCCACGACTACTCCTGGTGTCGCGACGCTCGCTACGCGTACATCACCCGCAACGACGGGACTGATATCCAACTCTTCGACATGGAGGCCGACCCGCTCCAGAAGCAGAACCTGGCGGCCGATGAGCCCGGGGTGGTAGAGACCCTTCAGCAGAAGCTGCTGGCAGACGCGGGCGGGCCGCTGCCGGTCTGAGGCCAGTGCAAGCCTGACCTTAGGTGTCCGCTTTGTCTTGGATAGGCCCCTAGCCGGTTGCGGGCTCTCCAAGTCTGGGCCTGCGATCATGTCGGTCGGCGACGGTGAGCCCAACCTCGGTCGTTGCCCGTGGCGCTGGCCTAGCCGAGTTTCACGGAGAGGCAGGTGGTGGTGCGCTGGACACCATCCACCCTCTGGATGCAGTCAGTGATGCAGGTGCCCAGCTTGTCGAGGTCTTCGGCCTCCAGTTGGACGATGACGTCGAAGGGGCCAGTGACGGTGTCCACCAATACCACCTGAGCGTCCTCGTGCTTGAGCGCCCTGACGGCCTCACCCACGGCCTTCGCCTTCCCCACATCTGCTTCGATGAGGACATAGCCCCGCACCGACATGTTTTCCATACCTCCCGCTCGTGCTTTCGTGACAGACCCAGGCCGATGATACGCCAGGCCCGCAGGCTGTCAAGCCCCGTCTCCGCCCGTTGACCCTCCCACCGCCGTCGCCCATAATGGCGTCCGAAGCAGAGAGAGCTATGCCAGATACGCCACAGGACGTAGAGCAACTGGAGCGAGAAGCGGCCGGCACGCTGGCGGCCGCCGTCGACGAAGCGGCCCTCGAGGCGTGGCGCATCGCCTACCTGGGCCGGAAGGGACACCTGACCCTGGTCCTGCGCGGGCTGGCTGCGCTGCCCATCGAGGAGCGCCGGCGGGCGGGGGCGGCCGCCAACCGCCTGAGGGACAGCCTTGAGCAGGCCTTCAAGACCAGGCGGGAGGAGGTCCTCCACCAGCGGGTGGCCGCCACCATCGAGAGCGGGCGCCTGGACGTTACCCTTCCCGGACACCCCATCCCTACGGGCCGCCTCCACCCGGTGACGCAGACGCTGCGCGAGGTGCTCGACGCCTTCGTCGCCATGGGCTTCTACGTCGCTGAGGGGCCGGAAGTGGAGTGGGACCGCTACAACTTCGAGGCCCTGCGCATCCCCAAGGGCCACCCGGCCCGCGACATGTTCGCCACTCTATGGGTGGACGTCCGCCGCAACGGCGAGTACGAGATGCTCCTGCGCACCCACACCTCGCCCAACCAGGTGCGGATCATGGAGCAGCACCAGCCTCCCATCCGGGTGGTGGTGCCCGGCCGCTGCTACCGCTATGAGGCCACCGACCCTACGCACGAGTGGATGATGCACCAGATAGAGGTGCTGGCCGTCGATGAAGGGATCAGCATGGCGGAGCTGAAGGGCACTCTCTTCGAGTTCGCCCGCCGCCTCTTCGGCCAGGAGCGCCAGGTGCGCTTTCGCTGCGACTACTTCCCCTTCGTCGAACCAGGCGTGGACATGGCCATCGACTGCTTTCTCTGCCGCGGCGAGGGATGTCGCACCTGCGGCGGAACGGGATGGATCGAGATAATGGGCGCGGGCATGGTGCACCCCGAGATCCTGACCAACATGGGCTACGATGCCGACCGCTACACGGGCTTTGCGGCCGGCATGGGCATCGAGCGCATCTGCATGCTCCTCCACGGCATCGAGGACATCCGGCTCTTCTACAGCAATGACCTGCGATTCCTGGAACAGTTCTGATCACGCACAATGAGAGTCTCCCTTAAGTGGCTGGCTGAATACGTGGACCTGCCGCTGCCGGCCAGGGAGCTGGCGCACCGGCTCACCATGTCCGGCACCGAGGTCGATGCCATCCTCTCCACCGGGGGAGAGTGGGACCTTATCTCCGTCGGGCAGGTGGTGGCCGTGGAGCGCCACCCTAACGCCGACCGCCTCACTCTGACCACAGTGAATCTCGGCGACGGCGAACGCATGACGGTGGTCTGCGGGGCGCCCAACGTGGCCGTCGGCCAGAAGATCGCCTTCGCCCGCACCGGCGCCCGGCTCATCGACGGGCATACGGGAGAGCTTACCGTGCTGCGCGCCGCCCGCATCCGGGGAGTAGAATCGGCGGGCATGGTCTGCTCCGAGAAAGAGCTGGGCCTCTCCGACTACCACGAAGGCATCCTGGTGCTGCCGGCCGACGCGCCCATGGGCACCCCCCTGGACGAGTACCTGGGCGACACCATCCTCGACCTGGACATCACTCCCAACCGGCCTGATTGCCTTTCCGTGCTGGGCGTGGCCAGGGAGGTGGTCGCCCTCACCTCCGCCTGGGGCGGAGCCGCCCGGACGGGCGGCCGTCTGGCCGTTTCCGGCGGAGGCGGCTCGGTGCGGGAGCCGCCTCACACCTACCCCGAGGAGGGCCCACCCATACAGGAGAAGGTGTCGGTGGAGATCGCCGACCCAGACCTCTGCTGTCGCTATGTGGCGACCCTCATCGAGGGAGTGAAGGTGGGGCCCTCGCCGGCCTGGATGCAGGAGCGCATCGTGGCCGCCGGTATGCGCCCCATCAACAACATCGTCGACATCACCAACTACGTGATGATGGAGCTGGGCCAGCCCCTCCACGCCTTCGATTTCGAGCGCATTGGCGGAGGGAAGATCATCGTGCGCCGCGCCCGACCACGGGAGCCGCTCACCACCCTGGACGGCGTCCAGCGGCGCCTGGACCCCGAGATGCTGGCCATCGCCGACGCCACGAAGCCCGTGGCTTTGGCGGGCGTCATGGGCGGCGCCGAGAGCGAGGTATCGGACGTCACGACGAGCATCCTGCTCGAATCGGCTAACTTTAACAACATAAACATCCGCCGCACGAGCAACGCCCTCAAGTTGAAGAGCGAGGCCTCCTCCCGCTTCGACAAGGCCCTCAGCCCCGAGCTCTCCGCCTTCGCCGCCCGCCGGGCCACCAAGCTCATCGTCGAGCTGGCCGGCGGCCGCGCCGCCCACGGCATCGTGGACGCATACCCCGGCAAGGCGCCCGAGACCCTCATCGAGGTGCGCCGCGGCCGCATCCAGCAGGTGCTGGGCATCGACCCACCCACTTCCCGAGTACGGAGCGTCCTTGCCGCCCTGGGCTTCGGCTGCCGCTGGCAGCCCCCGGACACCTACCAGGTGCGCGTGCCATACTGGCGCACCGACGTCCGCATCCCCGACGACGTGGTGGAGGAGGTGGGTCGCATCGTCGGCTACGACCAGATCCCGGTGGGCCTGGTACGAGGCGCCATTCCACCGGCGCCGCCTCAGGCCCTGCGGGAGCTCCGGGAGCGGGTGAGAGACGCACTGGCTGCTGCCGGCATGCAGGAGGTAATCACCTACTCCCTCACCACGCTGGAGGCCATCCAGCGCGTCGTCTCCCCGGAGGCGCTGGCCGCCAGCCCACCGCTGCACGTGGCCAACCCCATGAGCTCCGAGTATGAGTGGCTCCGGCCTACGCTGCGGGCGAGCCTGCTGCGCACGCTGGCCGCCAACCAGCGCCAGCGCGAGGGGCCCGTAGCCCTCTACGAGGTGGCAAGGGTCTACTTGAGCCAGGGCCAGGATCTGCCCCGGGAGCCGGAGCACGCCGCCGGAGTCGTTAGCGGGAGGCGGCTAGACCGCTGGGGCCACGTCGCGGAGAAGGAGCTGGACTTCTTCGACGCCAAGGGATACCTGGAGCACCTCTTTGCCCGTCTGGGGGTGACGCCGACCTTCGAGGAAGGTGAGGAGTTCGCCCTGGTGCCGGGCCGTACGGCCCGAATCATGCTGGGCGAGCGAGCCGTGGGGGTGCTGGGCCAGGTGGACCCGCGGCTGGCCACCGCGTTCGACATCGACGGGGACGTTTTCCTGTTCGAGGTGGTGCTGGACGAGGTGCTAGCAGTCCTCTCAGGCAGGGAGGCGCGCCGCTACGAGCCGGTGCCCCGCTTCCCGCCCGTGGTCCAGGACCTGGCCGTCGTCGTGGACGAGGCGGTGACGGCGGCGCAGGTCCAGTCCCTCATCCAGGCGGCGGCGCTCGTGCAGCGGGTGCAGATCTTCGACGTGTACACGGGGGAGCCCGTGCCGGCGGGCAAGAAGTCGCTCGCCTTCTCCGTCACCTACCAGTCGCCGGACCACACCCTGACCGACGAGGAGGTGGCCCGCGCCCACCGCGGCATCGTCGAGCGGCTCAAGCGCCAGCTAGGCGCCACGCTGCGCGGGTAGGCGCCAGCCGACGAATACCTCATCACTGCCTGGCATCACACTTGCACACCATAAACCGAAGGCCAGGCTAAAGCCTGGCCTTCGGAATGAGCCGAGGTGGCCCGCGCCCACCGCGGCATCGTCGAGCGGCTCAAGCGCCAGTTGGGCG
>CAZSSQ010000105.1:0-8716 GCA_964609465.1 uncultured Dehalococcoidia bacterium | reverse complement strand
CGTCCTTCCTGGTCGGCGAGCAGTGGGTGCGGCGCGTCAAGGATATGGGCCGTGCCCTGGAGGACCAGAGCAAGGAGCGGGAGGGAGAGGGACGGAGGCGGCGTCGGCCGTAGCGGTGCCATGGAGCAGTGCGTTCGGTCGCCATCCCGGCTGCAGGGCACGGTCGTGGTCCCCGGCGACAAGTCCATCTCCCACCGGGCAGCCATCCTCAATGCCATCGCCCCGGGCCCAGCGAGGGTGGAGAACTTCCTTGTGGGGGAGGACACCCGCGCCACCCTGGACTGCCTCCGAGCCCTGGGTGTGAGCTGGTCGCTGGAAGAGGCCGGGGGCCTCGGGGCGACCCTGACCATCCACGGGCCGGGACGCGCCGGCCTGCGGGAGAGCGAGG
Organism: uncultured Dehalococcoidia bacterium; assembly: GCA_964609465.1. Lineage (GTDB taxonomy): Bacteria > Chloroflexota > Dehalococcoidia > DSTF01 > JALHUB01 > CAVSBT01. The sequence goes on along the minus strand of CAZSSQ010000105.1, from coordinate 8,328 downwards.
ATGTCCTGGACGCCCGCAACTCGGGCACCACCATGCGCCTCCTGGCCGGGGTTCTGGCGGCCCACCCTTTCCTCTCGGTCCTTACGGGCGACAGCTCGCTGCGCTCGCGGCCCATGGGCCGTGTCGTCGGGCCGCTGCGCGAGATGGGAGCCCAGATGTGGGGCCGCGGCGGTGACGCCTACCCCCCGATTGCCATTCGTGGCGGCGAGCTCCGGGGCATCCGCTACCGCATGCCCGTGGCCAGCGCCCAGGTGAAGTCGGCGCTCCTGCTGGCGGGCCTCTTCGCCCAGGGCGAGACCGCCGTCGAGGAGCCGGCCCCGACGCGAGACCACACGGAGCGCATGCTGCGCGCCATGGGCGCTCGACTCTCCGGAGAGGGCGGCCTGGTGCGCATCGGACCCCTGGAGGGGGAACTGGCGCCCCTGGACCTGCGGGTGCCCGGCGACATCAGCGCCGCCGCCTTCTGGATGGTCGCCGCCGTCCTCCACCCGGACGCTGAGCTGCACCTGCCGGGCGTCGGCGTCAACCCCACCCGTTCCGGCATCATCGACGTTCTGCGTACTATGGGCGCAGACCTGGAGGTGACGGAGGAGCGCGAGCAGGGGGGCGAACCGGTGGCCGACATCACGGTGCGCTCCAGCCGCCTGGCGCCGGTGGAGGTGAGGGGTGACCTGGTCCCTCGCCTCATCGACGAGATACCAGTGCTGGCGGTGGCAGCGGCCCTCACGCCGGGCCGCACTGTCGTCAGGGACGCCGCTGAGCTGCGGGTCAAGGAATCGGACCGCGTAGCCACCACCTGTCAGGAGCTGAGGCGCCTGGGCGCCCGCGTCGAAGAGCTCCCCGACGGCCTCGCTATCGACGGCGTGCAGTCCCTGACGGGAGCCCACTGCCAGAGCCACGGCGACCACCGCCTGGCCATGGCACTGGGGGTGGCGGGCCTCCTCGCCCACGGCGAGACGGTCGTTGAAGGGGCAGGGGCCGCCGAGGTCTCCTACCCCGGCTTCTGGAGTGACCTGACCCGGCTCGCCTCCGGCGAGGGCGAGCAGGTCAAGGGGGTAGCGAGGAGAGGGAGTAAGACATGAGCACTGAGTTGATCCACGTCGGATTTGGCAATCACCTGGCCGTCAACCACGTCATCGGCATCGCCTCACCGGGGTCCGCCCCGGTCAAGCGGCTCGTGCAAGAGGGGCGGAAGAGGAACCTGACCATCGACATGACCAGCGGCCGGCGAACGAAGGCGGTGGTCTTCATGGACAACGGCAGCGTCGTGCTGGCCGCTATCACGCCCGAGACCATCGCCGGTCGGGTGAACGCCGCCCGCAGCGGCCTGCCTGCCGGACAGGCAGGCCGGCCCGAAGAGGGCGAGGGTGCATAGAGCCGCTGACGAGCCTCCTTCTGCGCCGCCTCCCCTCCTCCTTGTCCTCTCCGGGCCTTCCGGGGTAGGCAAGGACTCGGTGCTTGCGCGCCTGGCCGAGAAGGGGCTGCCCTTCCGCCGCGTGCCCACCGTCACCACCCGTCCCCGGCGGCCCGGGGAGCGCGACGGCGTCGACTATCGCTTCCTGAAGGACGAGGCGTACGACCGCCTGCTGGCCAGCGGTGGCCTCTTGGAGCATGCCGAGGTCTACGGCCTTCGCTACGGGGTCCCCAAGGCCCCGGTACGGGAGGCGCTGGCCCGCGGCGAGGACGTGGTCGTGCGAGTGGACGTACAGGGAGCTGCCACCCTCCGCCGCCTGCTGCCCGAGGCCGTGCTCGTCTTCCTGGCGCCGGCCTCCCTGGAGGAGCTGGAGGAGCGCCTGCGCCGGCGTCACACGGAGGACGAAGCCGTCCTCAGCCGTCGCCTGGAGACGGCCCGCCGCGAGATGGAGCAGCAGGGCCTCTTTCAGCACACGGTCGTCAACGCCGGCGGCCGTCTGGGGGAGGCGGTTGAGCGTCTGGTCGCCATCATCGAGGCCGAGAAGCGCCGCCCCGGCCGCCGCGCGCCCATGGTTCCCTGAAGGAGACATCTCTCGCCTCCCTTGTTTCGAGCGTGTGGCGTGACCCCGTAGGCCAGGCTTTCCAGCCTGGCCACCAAAAAAAGACGCCAAGGCTCGAAAGCCTCGGCTACAGGGTTCTGCAACAGCCCCTGGCCTTCTCTCAGCTTGACACTATTCCCCTCGGGTATAAGATACGGGCATCCTCGGCACTCTGGATTGGGCACCTGTCGTCCGCTCTCCGCTGGCAAGGAGGTCCACCTATGAACGGCAAAGCGGCCATCTTTCTAGGGCCCGGCAAGGGCTACCAGATCGAGGAGCTACCCGTCCCAGACCCGGAGCCCGACGGCATCGTCATCAAGGTGAGCATGGCCGGCATCTGCGGCTCCGACCTCCACTTCTGGCGCGGCGACTCGCCCATCTTCGCGCTCCTGATCAACCAGGTGGTAGGCCACGAGATGACAGGTCGCGTCTACAAGCTGGGCGCCAACATCAGCACCGACTCCCTCGGCCGCCCTCTCAAGGAGGGGGACCGCGTCTGCTACGCCTACTTCTACCCCTGCAACCGCTGCTACCAGTGCAACAAAGGGGAGTTCTCCGCCTGCCCCTCCAAGCTCATAGGCATGTTGCCCAGCATCAGCCGCTTCTCGGGGGCCTACGGCGAATACTACTACCTGAAGCCGGGCGGCTGGGTGTTCAAGGTCCCTGACGAGCTCTCCGATGAGGTGGTGGCCCCCGTCAACTGCGCCCTCTCCCAGGTCACCTACGGCCTCTCGGTGGCCGGCCTCAGGTTCGGCGATACGCTGGTGGTACAGGGCTTGGGCGGCCTGGGCCTCAATGCCTGCGCCGTCGCCAAGGAGATGGGCGCCGAGTGCGTCATCGGCATCGACGGCATCCCAGCGCGGCTGGAGGCGGCCAAGCAATTCGGCGCCGACCTCGTCATCGACATGAGAGAGCACACGACGCCAGAGGCCCGCTTCATGCAGGTGCTGGCCCTCACCGGCCAGCGGGGCGCCGACGTGGTGGCAGAGGTGGTTGGGGTTCCAGAGGCCTTCGCAGAAGGGGTGCAGTTCGTGCGCAACGGGGGTGCGCTGCTGGAGATGGGTAACATCAGCATCGGCAACACGGCCCCCTTTGACCCCTCACAGCTCGTGGCGAGCAGCCGCCGCATCTACGGCGTCGGCACCTACGACCCCTGGGTCATCCCGAAGGCCCTGGACTTCCTGGTGGGGACCCGCAACAAGTACCCCTTCGACAAGATCGTGTCCCACAAGTACAAGCTGGACGACATCAACAATGCCTTCGAGGAGGCAGAGTGGAAGGCGGCGGGCGCCGAGAAGTCCAAGATCACCCGCGCATTCCTCGTGCCGTAGAGGCGGCTCCCTGGAGTCCCAAATGGTGGCGGACCAGTGCCGACCTGCCCCCGCTTCCATGAGGTAGGGGATGCCTGAAGTCACCATCGCTACCCTCAACCTGTTCAATCGGGTGGGCCGCTGGGGCGAGCGCGCGCCTCTGGTCGTCGAGCAGGTGGCGGAGGCGGCGCCCGACGTCATCGGCCTGCAGGAGGTGGACCTGCTCATCGATCAGGGCCACTGGCTGGCCGACCGCCTGAACCTCTGGCTGGGTGCTCCCTACTACACCGCCTACCATCAGAACAAGTCCGGTCGCGAGGCCGCCGTGCAGGCCATCGCCGTCGTCACCCGTCTGCCGGTCCTGGAGCATGAGGGGCTGGACTACCTGAGCATGGACCGTGTGGCCCAGCGTCTCCTCCTGGACCTGGGAGCGGGCGTGCGTCTGGACCTTTACAACACCCACCTCCACCATCCAGCGAACGCGGCGGCAGAGCGGATAAGGCGCCAGGAGGCTGCACACCTCCTGCGCTGGATGTCCCGGCACCGGACGCTGCCTCAGGTGGTGGTGGGTGACTTCAATGCCCTGCCTCAGGGCCGCACCATAGCGCTCATGAAGCGGCGCCTGCTATCCGCGCACGAGACGGCCCAGGGCCGGGAGCCCGACTACACCTGGCCCTCGCCGCTCCTTGCAGAGCCGCCAGAGGCCCCCGGGACCTTCGACTACATCTTTGTGTCACGCCGTGGGATACGCGTGATGGAGGCGCGGGTGGCCTTCAACCGTCCCCATGCCGACGACCCCACTCTCTACCCCTCAGACCACTTCGGGCTGCTGGCACGGCTGGTGATCGACGGCTGAGCCAGGCGCAATGTCGCCGCCCGACTGGCGGTACTCCCCCATCAGGCGGAGGAGGACGCAGACAAGAGCGCGCCGCGCCGCGCTGCTGCTCTCAGCGGCGTAGCGCTCGTCGCTGGCCAGGAGCTGGTTGAGGGTGGCGTAGTGGAGCGCCACCAGCTCGTGGGAGGAGAGGTGGCTGCGGATGGCCAGGGCGCTGAAAGCGTCCAGCTCGTCGACGGGCGGGACGGCGGGCTGGGCGAGAAGGGCCTGGGTGAGCCGGTGGTAGGCCTGGCTCAGGGCCTCCCAGTGAGCGCTGGCAACGGAGCCGCTGGCCCCTCGGTAGGCGCACTGCCCTTTCCCGGCTCCCGGGTGCGGTGGCGATGTCGGCAGGGCCCTCCTGGCGGGGCGTCGCTTCCCGGCCCCGCCGGGGTCGCCCGCTGCTTCGCCGTCTGTAGGCAGGCTCCTCTGTTCTCGCCTGGGGCCGCGGGTTGACATGCAGGTAGCCCTCCTTGATCCCTACCCCAGTCTAGGTGGCTGGGGCTGAACCTGACTGTCACTCTTCTCCCCGCTTGTCGGCGGCGCCTCTACCTAAGCTCTCGATCGCCGCTCCCTACGCCTTCCGAGAGGGGCCAAGATCAATCAATGTGCGCAGGGGCGGGCATACTCCACAAAGCTGCACGCCCACAGCATAGAGCCCCTCCGCCGTCTTCTTTGATCCGCTGACTGCGCCGAGGCTATACTGGTCGGGAGGCCCGGCGCATCAGGCCGGGCCTTCATAGCTATGAGGACGCTCCTCCTTCTCGCCAAGCACACGGTTCGCGAGTACAGCGACGACAATTGCTCGCTGCTGGGGGCGGCCATCTCCTACTATGTGCTCTTTTCTATCGTGCCGCTGACCATTTTCCTTGCCTCCATATTTGGGTTCGTGATGCGCAACGAGAACACCCGACAGGAGCTGGTGGACCGCATTGTGCAGGCCACACCTCTGGAGCAGAAGCAGGGCGCGAACCTGGTGAGTGACACAATCAAGGGGGTGAGCCAGGTCAGCGTCCCCCTGACCGTCGTGGGGCTGGCAGGCCTGGCCTGGTCGGGCTCGGCCATGTTCGCGGCTATCCGCAGGGGCTTGAACATAGCCTTCGATGTCGAGAAGGCGAGGCCGGTGGTTCAGCAGAAGCTGGTGGACCTGGGGATGCTCCTGGGCCTGGCCCTGGTGCTGCTGATCTCGGTGGCAGGCACCGGCTTCTTGCACATGTTGCGGGCCAGGAGCCTCAACCTCCTGGGGCCGCTCTCTAGTGGGAGCTCCCTCTTCTGGGAGGTCGTGCCCTTCCTGGCGCCGGCCGTGTTCTCGTTCCTGCTTTTCCTGCTTCTCTATCGCTACGTGCCCAGGGTCGGGCTAGGGTTCCGCGATGTCTGGCCGGGGGCTCTGCTGGCGGCCGTGCTCTTCGAGGCGTTGAAGAACGGCTTCGCTATCTACATCGACAACTTCAACAACTACGACCTGGCCTACGGCGCCCTGGGCGGTATCCTCCTCTTCCTCCTCTGGACGTATCTAACGGCCAACATCATCCTCCTGGGGGCTGAGCTGGCGTCTGAGTACCCGCGGGTGCGAGACGGCCTCTACGGCGAAGCCGGAGGGCCCGCCCGCCCGCTGAGACGACAGGCGCTCGAGTTCCTGAAGGGCCTCTTCGTTCACCAGGAGCCGGACGGCCGGGCATCCCAGCCTCGCCGCAAGCCGTAGACCTCGCCCGTCATTCTGAGTCCGCCAGAGGCGGACTCAGAATCTGGTTGATGGAGACCCTTCGCTGTAGGCCAGGCTTTCTAGCCTGGCCGAGTAGTGGGAGCCGAGGCTGGAAAGCCTCGGCTACGATGTTCCACAGCCTCGGTGGCGAACGGCTAGCCCCGCCGCTGAACCCCGAGAGTGACCTCCTGGCCGTCCACGGTGTGGGTCTCGACGTGGGCGCCGGGCGGCGGCTCGCCCTCCACCAGCTCCAGGGACAGCGTCTCCTGGCGCACGTAGTCGGCGAAGCGCTGCATGACCCGTCGCAAGGCGTCACCGCCCTGGTAGTAGGTGACAATGCGGTCGGCGATCTCGAAGCCGGCGTTGCGGCGCATCGTCTGGAGGCGGTGCACGACCTCGCGCGCGACGCCCTCGTCGGCCAGCTCCGGCGTCAGCGCCGTGGCGACGACCACCGTGTAGCTGGCCTCCTCGGCTGAGGCGTAGCCCTCGCGGTCGACGCTGCTCACGAGGACGTCCTCGGCCGTGAGCTCCCAGCCGTCGATGCGCACCGGCACGCCCGAGGCCACAGCTCGCGCCACCGACGCCGGGCCGGCGCGGCGCAGGGCCTCCTGGATGGCCGCCACCTGGCCGCCGTAGCGGGGGCCCAGCACCGACAGGTCCGGCTTCACCTCGTAGCTCAGGAACTCCTCCTCGCTCTCTATCACCGTGAGCTCCTTCACGTTCAGCTCGTCCAGGAGCACGCCCTGCGACCGCAATAGGGCTTCCGCCTCGGCGCGGCTTCTGAGCTTGACGTACAGGGTCGAGAGGGGCTGGCGTATCTTGACGCCCGCCTTGCTGCGGGCGGCCCGGCCCAGGCTGGCCATGCGCATCACCAGGCGCATGTCCTCGGCCAGGCGCTCGTCCACCTGCGAGGGGTCGGCCTCAGGCCAGAAGGCGAGGTGGACGCTGTCGGGCGCCGCGTCATCGACGGACCGCACCAGGTTCTGGTACATCTCCTCGGCCAGGAAGGGCGTGAAGGGGGCCAGGAGGTGGCAGAGGGTGACCAGGCAGCGGTAGAGCGTCTCGTAGGCGGCCCGCTTGTCGGCGTCGTCCTCGCTCTTCCAGAAGCGACGGCGGCTGCGGCGCACATACCAGTTCGAGAGGTCATCGACGAAGGACTGGATGGCGCGGCCGGCCTCGGTGGGACGGTAGCCCTCCAGGTCGCTGGTCACCCGCTCGACAAGCCGGTGGAGCTCCGAGAGGACCCAGCGGTCCAGCTCGGAGAGTTCGGCCGACCCGTCCTGCGTTGGCTGGTATCGGTCAATGACCGCGTAGGTGACGAAGAAGGAGTAGGTGTTCCAGAGGGTGAGCAGGAAGCGGCGCAGGGCCTCGCCCACCAGGTCCTGCGAGAAGCGGCGGGGATTGCCCGGCGGCGAGGCCGTGTATAGGTACCAGCGGAGGGCATCGGCGCCGTGGTCCCGGATGACCGGCCAGGGCTCCACCTGGTTGCCCAGGGACTTGCTCATCTTGCGGCCCTGGTCGTCCTGGATGTGGCCGAGGCAGATGACGTTCTTGAAGGCGATGCCTGCCGGCACCGCCCCCACCGAGTGGAGGACAGCGGCCTCGGCGTGGAGGGTGTAGAACCAGCCCCGGGTCTGGTCCACGGCCTCGCAGATGAAATCGGCGGGGAAGAAGGCCTGGAAGGTCTCCTGGTTCTCGAAGGGGTAGTGCCACTGGGCGTAGGGCATGGCCCCGGAGTCGAACCAGGCGTCGGCTACCTCAGGCACGCGGCGCATGGTCCCGCCGCAGGCCTGGCAGCGGAGGAGCACGGCGTCCACATAGGGGCGGTGCAGGTCGCTGAGGGCGTCCACCTGCGCGGGGTCGATGGCCCGCTCCCCCAGCTCGGCCACGCTGCCGATGCAGTCCACCCGCTCACAGCCCTCGCAGCGCCAGAGGGGCAGCGGCGTGCCCCAGTAGCGCTCCCGGGAGAGGGCCCAGTCCACGTTGTTGGAGAGCCAGTCGCCGTAGCGGCCGTACTTGATGTGCTCCGGGTACCAGTTGATCTGGTCGTTGCCGGAGACGAGGAGGTCTTTGGCCGCAGTGGTGCGAATGTACCAAGAGGGCTTGGCGTAGTAGAGGAGGGGCGTATCGCAGCGCCAGCAGAAGGGGTAGGTGTGGCGGATGGTGCCGCTGCGATAGAGGAGGCCGCGCTGCTGCAAGTCCTCCAGCACCAGAGGGTCGGCGTCCTTGACGAACAGCCCGTCGAAGGGGGTGCCTTTGGCGACCATCTGGCCGCGCAGGTCCACCGGTTGCAGGTACAGCAGGCTCTCCTGCTTGCCGATCTCGAAGTCGTCGGCGCCGAAGGCGGGCGCGATGTGCACCACGCCCGTGCCGTCGGTCATGGAGACGAAGGGGGCAGCGATGACGGGTCGAGGCACGCTGCCGGCCTCGCCG
>CAZSSQ010000104.1:0-8733 GCA_964609465.1 uncultured Dehalococcoidia bacterium | reverse complement strand
CCATCGAGAAGGCGATCCAGAAGTCGGACCTGGGCCTCAACCCCAGCAACGACGGCCACATCATCCGCCTGGTCATCCCCCCTCTCACCGAGGAGCGGCGCAAGGACCTGGTGCGCGTGGTACACAAGAAGGTGGAGGAGGGCCGGGTCGAGGTGCGCAACGTGCGCCGGGACTGCCTGGAGGAGCTGCGCCGCCTGCAACGCGAGGAGCACGTCTCCGAGGACGACGAGCGACGCGCGCAGGACCGGCTCCAGAAGCTCACCGACCGCCACATCGGCGACGTGGACCGCCTGGGCCAGGAGAAGGAAGCGGAGTTGATGGAGGTGTAGGGCGGCAGCAGCCGCTCCCGCCATGGTAGCTCATTCCGCGCCCCGCCTTACCGACAAGAAGCTCACCCGCGTGCCGACGCACGTGGCCATCATCATGGATGGCAACGGACGCTGGGCGTCGCAACGGGGGCTCTCGCGCCAGGCGGGACACCGCGCCGGCACCGAGAACATTCGCCGCGTCATCGAGGCCTTCGCCGAGCGCGGGGTGGAGTACCTGACTCTATTCGCCTTCTCCACCGAGAACTGGGGACGTCCCAGGAAGGAGGTGGACGCCCTCCTGCGTCTCCTGGGCCGCGTCATCAACCGCGAGATTAACACCCTGCACGAGAACGGCATCCGCCTGCGCCACGTCGGCCGGCTGAACCCCCTTTCCCCCAGGCTCCAGAAGAAGGTGCAGGAGGCCATCGAGCTCACCAAGAACAACCGGCGAATGACGGTAAGCGTAGCCTTCAACTACGGAGGCCGGGCCGAGATCCTGGACGCCGTGCGGCGCATTGTAGCCGACGGCCTCACACCAGAGCGCATCGACGAGGGGGTCTTTCGCTCCTACCTGTACACCGCTGACCTGCCTGACCCCGACCTCATCATCCGCACGGCGGGGGAGCTGAGGATCTCTAACTTCCTCCTCTGGCAATCGGCCTACGCTGAGTACTATGCCACGCCCACCTACTGGCCGGACTTCGACGCCGCCGAGATCGACCGGGCGCTGGAGGTCTACAGCCATCGGCAGCGCCGGTTCGGGCTTGTCCGGGCAGGCGCCCGGCCGTCTGACCGCCCGCCTCCGCCAAAGACGGCCAGACGGCCGCCCGTCGGGGCGGATCCGCCCCTGGCGGAGGGGAAGGACAGCGGGGACCGGGCGGCTTCCTCCTAGCCGCTGAGGGCCCAGATGGCCACATGCTAGCCCGAAGGGTCGCAACCAGCGTGGTGGGGCTCCCCATCATTGTGGGCCTCGTCCTGGCCGGCGGGGGGGTATACGCGGGGGCCGCGGCGCTGATCCTGCTGCTGGCCACCCTGGAGTTCGAGGCACCCCTCCTGGGCTGGTGGCACCCCCTGGCCCTGCTCGCCGCCTCCCTCTCGGCGGCCCTGGCGGCGGGCGCCTTCGTGGGGGCAGACTGGCTTCCCTGGTTCGGGACGGGCGCGGTGCTCCTGCCCCTGGTCTTCGTCACCCTGGCTGGCGACCCCCGCACCGGGCTCCAGCGCTGGCTCTGGGCGGTCGGGGGCGTGCTCTACGTGGGCTGGCTGGGGAGCCACCTGGTGCTGCTCCGCCAGGCCCCCGACGGCCGCGACTGGGTGCTGCTGCTTCTGTTTGCCACCTTCGCCACCGACACCTCATCCTACTTCGTGGGCCGCGCCCTGGGGCGGCGGCCGCTGGCCTCTCGCGTCAGCCCCGGCAAGACTGTCGAGGGAGCAATAGGAGGCGTCCTTTTCGGGCTGGCCGCTGCCCTGCTCCTCAACTACTTCCTGGGGCTGCGCAAGGAGGCCGCCCTCATCGTGCCGGTGGCGGTGCTGCTGCCCCTGGCCGCCGAGCTGGGCGACCTGGCGGAGTCGCTCCTCAAGCGGGGGATGCAGGTCAAGGATGCCAGTCCCCTCATCCCGGGGCACGGCGGGCTCATGGACCGCCTGGACAGCGTCCTCTTCACGGGCGTCGTGCTATACTACTATCTACTGTGGATTCTGCCCTAAAAGGTCTTGTCGTCCTCGGCTCTACGGGTTCCATCGGGCGACAGACGCTCGACGTGGTGCGCGGCCTGGGCGACCGCTTTCGGGTCGTCGGCCTGGCTGCCGGCCGAAACGTGGTTGCCCTGGAGCAGCAGGTGCGCGAATTCGCACCTCGCCTGGTGGGTAGCGAGAGCGCGGATCACTACGCCCGCCTCAAGGCCACCCTCGGCGCCCCAGCGCCGGCGTGGGCCACCATGGAGGAGATGGTCTCCCTCCCGGAGGTGGACCTGGTGGTGGTGGCCACGGCTGGCAAGACCGGCCTTCTCCCTACGCTGGCGGCCCTGCGTGCCGGCAAGGTCGTCGCCCTGGCCAACAAAGAGGTCCTGGTCATGGCCGGCTACCTCATCACCGAGGCGGCCGAGCGGGGCAGCGGCCAGATCCGCCCCATTGACAGCGAGCATAGCGCCGTCTGGCAGTGCCTCTGGGGCGAGGAGCGCTCCTCCATCGCCCGCATCATCCTCACCGCCTCCGGCGGCGCCTTCCGCGATCGCTCTCTGGAGGAGCTGCGCCGTGTGACGCCCGACGAGGCGCTGCGCCACCCCACCTGGCAGATGGGTCGCAAGGTAACGGTGGACTCGGCCACCCTCCTGAACAAGGGCTTCGAAGCCATCGAGGCCCGCTGGCTCTTCGGCGTACCCTTCCAGAGCATCGAGATCGTCCTCCACCGCCAGAGCATCGTGCACTCGCTGGTCGAGTTCAGGGACGGCTCAATCAAGGCGCAGATGGGGATGCCGGACATGAGGCTGCCGATCCAGTGCGCCCTCTGCTATCCCGACAGGCTCCCCTGCCCTTCGGTGGCGCGCCTGGACCTGGCCCAGGTGGGAAGCCTGGAGTTCGCGGTGCCAGACCTGCGGCGCTTCCCTTGCCTGCGCCTGGGCTTGGAAGCGGGCGCCCGAGACGGCACCTATCCGGCTGTGCTGGCCGCCGCCGGCGAAGTGGCGGTGGAGCACTTCCTGGCCAGCCACCTGGGCTTCATGGAGATCGGCACCGTCCTGGAGAGAGCCCTGGAGGCTCACCGCCCCGGCGGAGACCTGTCGCTGGCGGCAGTGCTGGAGGCGGACGCCTGGGCCCGCGCCTGGGCTGAGGACTGGGTGAGGGCGAAGACGTGACCATCATCGACTCCATAGTCCCCTTCGTTGCCATCATCGTTGTGCTCGTTGTCGTGCACGAGTTGGGGCACTTCGTAACCGCCAAGCTGGGTGGCGTCGGGGTTCAGGAGTTCGGCCTGGGCTACCCGCCGCGGCTGTGGGCCAAGAAGCTCTGGGGCACGGAGTATTCTATCAATGCCCTGCCGCTGGGCGGCTTCGTGCGCATGGTGGGCGAGGAAGACCCCTCCGACCCCCGGAGCTTGGCCAGCAGGCCACGGCCCGTGCGGCTGGTCGTCCTCAGCGCCGGCTCCTTCATGAACTTCCTCTTCGCCATAGTCCTCTTTACGGCAGGCTTGATGATCCCGCGTGAAGTCGCTGTCGGCCGGGCCATTGTCCAGGAGGTCATGCCGGGCTCCCCGGCGAAGGAGGCCGGCCTTCAGCAGGGAGACATCATCTGGAAGATCAACGGCCGTGAGGTCCGGAACGTCCGGGAGACGGGGAACGCCATCCGGCTCCACCTCGGCGAGACCGTAACAATGCTGGTCAAGCGTGGGCAGGAGTTCTCGGAGGTGCGAGTGAGGGCGCGCTGGACATACCCCGACATAGTCCACGTCGTTGAGCCCGGGGAGGATGTCGAGAGCGTCGCGAAGCAGATCGGCCTAAGCACCGCCAGCGTAAGGGAGGCAGCCGGCATCAAGACTACGCTGGAACCTGGACAGGCGCTCACAATCGGGGAAGGGCCCGACGCCGTAACCTATACGCCGGAAGAGGGGGACACCGCAGCCTCGGTGGCTCAACGGCTGGGGGTGAGTCAGGAGGCGGTGAGAATCGCCGCAGGCCTTCCTGACCCGAACAAGCTGGAGGTGGGGCAGGAGCTGCGCTTGAGTCAGGGACCCACGGGCATTGTCATTGCACCCCAGTATCCGTACACAGAGACACAGTCCTACTCGCTGTTCAAGGCCGTGCCCCTGGGCGTAAGAAGCACCATCGACTCCCTGACCCTGGCCCGGAACGAGATCATCTCCTGGTTCAAGGGAGGCGGCAACCCAGAGGTATCGGGCCCCATCGGCATCGCCCAGGCGACGGGAGAAGTGGTGAAGGAGGTCGGCTGGAAGGTCCTCATGGACTTCGCCGCCCTGCTCAGCGTCAACCTGGCCGTCATCAACATCCTACCCCTGCCCTTCCTGGACGGCGGTCGCATCGTCTTCGTTTTGCTGGAGGTGGTGCGCGGTGGCCGGCGCGTCGCCCCTCAGAAGGAGGCCCTGGTCCACCTCGTGGGCCTGGCGGCTCTCCTCACTCTGGTGGTGGTCATCAGCTACTTTGATATCGTGCGCATAATTCAGGGGGGTAGCCTCTTCCGGTGATCCAGCGACGGAGATCGAAGCCCCTACAGATCGGGGATGTCACGGTGGGGGGCGATGCCCCCATCGTCGTCCAGTCGATGACCAGCACCGACACGGCCGACGCGGCCGCCACCCTGCGCCAGGTCCGGGAGCTGGCCGAGCTGGGATGCGAACTGGTGCGGGTGGCCGTGCCCAGCAGGGGAGCGGCCGCCGCCCTGCCTGCGATCCTGCGCGGCAGCCCCGTTCCCATCATCGCCGACATCCACTTCGATCACCGCCTGGCCCTGGCCGTCCTCCAGGCCGGGGTGCACGGCCTGCGCCTCAACCCCGGCAACATCCGCGACCCGGAGAAGGTACGAACTGTGGTGCGGGAAGCCCGCCAGCGTCGGGTACCCATTCGGGTGGGGGTGAACGCGGGCAGCCTGCCTCCTCTGCCGCCCCTGGCCGACGGTGAGGTGCCACCCCCCGTACACCAGCGCATGGTGGAGGCCGCCCTCTGGGAGATCCGCATCCTGGAAGAGATGGACTTCGACCTCATCAAGGCCTCCCTGAAGGCCTTCGACGTGCCGACGATGGTGGCGGCCTATCGAGACATCGCCGGCCGCATCGCCTACCCCCTGCACCTGGGCGTTACCGAGGCAGGGACGCCGCGCGCCGGCTCCGTCCGCAGCGCCGTCGGCATCGGCATCCTGCTTGCCGAGGGCATCGGCGACACCATCCGCGTCTCCCTGGCCGCTGACCCCAGGGAGGAGGTGCCGGTCTGCTGGGACATCCTCAAGTCCCTGAACCTGCGGCAGCGCGGCCCCACCATCGTCGCCTGCCCCACCTGCGGGCGCATCGAGATCGACCTTATCCCCCTGGCTAACAAGGTGGAGGAGCATTTCCAGCGGTTAGGGAAACCTCTCATCGTCGCTGTCATGGGCTGCGTGGTCAACGGGCCCGGCGAGGCCAGGATGGCGGACCTGGGCATCGCCGGCGGCAAGGGTCGGGGCGTCATCTTTCGCAAGGGGCAGGTCGTGCGCACCGTGGACGAGAAGGACTTCCTGTCTGCCCTCATCGAGGAGGGGGACAAGGTTATCGCAGAGATGCACTGCGCTTCACCGGCTCCGCCGGCGAGGCGCCAATGGGGAAGGCATGAAACGGAGCAGGCTGCTTCGCCGACTTCTCGCTAGTCCGCGCAACGTCGCCTTCACTGATCTGCAGAATCTTATGGAAGGATTTGGCTTTCGGCTGGCGCGAGTGCGTGGCAGTCATCATGTCTTCAGCCATCCCGACATCCCGGAGCTGATCAACATCCAGGAAGTGGATGGCCAGGCGAAGCCCTATCAGGTGCGCCAGTTCCTCAAGCTTGTGGAGCGTCACGATCTCCAATTGGAGGACGATGCGTGAAAGATTATCACATTAACGTCTTCTGGAGCGACGAAGACGGCTGCTATGTAGCAGACATACCTGACCTGGTAAGTTGCTCTGCCTTTGGCGCTACGCCAGAGGAGGCTGTGGCACAGCTCGCTGTCGCCAAGGAGGCGTGGCTTGCCACAGCGCGCCAACAGGGCAAGGCCATCCCGAAACCTGCCTACCGTCCGGCAATCTACCAGGCGGCTCGCTGAGACCCTACGTGACAGCCATTAGTCCTTGCCAACACGGTCGACGCGGCGAGTCCGTCTGCGCTGCCGTTCTCTAGCGTATGAACTTCGAAGTCCTGGCGCTGGCCCTCATGCTCGTCCTGTGGGCGGCGCTGGGAGCCGTGTGCTGGCTGGCGGGCGCCGTGGCCCGGCGAGGTCGTGGTGTCCTGCTGGCGCTGCCCCTGGCTGCCCTGGGCGGGCTGGCCGGGGGACTGCTGGTGCCAGCCTTGGGCCGTCGCGACGGCGTCGGACTGCTCGTGAGCTTGGGGGCTGCCCTTCTAGGCGGCCTCCTGTTTGCCGCCGCCGGCTATCGCCTGGGCCGCTAGCGCCTGCGTGCCGACTTTCAGGCTTCACCACCGCTAAGACGACAGGCCCACCAGGGTTCGGTCCGCCGTCGCCGTCGCGTCGCCAGCAGCGGGCGAGGACGCGCCGGAAAAGGGCTCGGCGCGGGGGCAGGGATGTCTACGCGCTGTGGAGCGGTGCACTAGAAGGGCAAGTGGCAGAACTGGACTTGCGCCCGGGCAGCACTTCCCAAGGTGTCCTAATCTGGCCCAGGCACGACAACTCAACAGGGCCTTGCGCCCGGCGGTCCCGCGGCGGCGCTTCTAGGCCCCGGGCTCCGCTTCCTGGCTCTGGTTCGCGATAACCCGCGCCGGGACGCCGGCGACAGTGGTGTGCGCCGGAACATCCTTGAGCACCACGGAACCGGCGCCGATGATGGCGCCGTCGCCGATCTTGACGGGGCCGAGGATCTTCGCGCCCGTTCCTACGAAGACCCCATCCCCGATCTCCGGCGATCCCAACGTTCCAGGGGTGAGACCTATGCTCACCCACGGGCAAATCACGCACCAGCGCCCCATGGTCAACCGCCCGCCGATGACCAGATACCCGTGGGGCACGTAGACGCCTTCCCCAAGCACCACATAGTCGCCGATGTTCACGTCGAAGAAGGCAACGCAGACCTTGTGGATCAAAGGGGGCAGGATGGGAACCCCCACGCCCTCAAGCCACGTACGGATGCGATAGAGCAACACTGCCAAGAAGGCGTCGGACTTCCAGGACAGCCGGAACACGTGGAAGGCCGTGGCCAGCCGGCCCTGGCCGCCCGTCTCCAACCTGTGCGCCAGAAAAGCCCGCGCGTCCTCCCGGACCGCCCTCCGCAAAGGCGGTCGGCGCGCCCGGAGTTGGCGATGGTACTCCCGCCAGAACCGTTTCCAGTCGGGCTTGGCCTCAGGCCGGGCGTTCGGTTCGGTTACTTCCATAGGGGTTTCCAGTGAGTGTCATGCCCAGGCGCGAACAACTGGCTCAGGGCGTCTCAGACCGGGGCTCCACGCCGTGGCTCTGGTCCCGGATGACGCGCGCCGGGACGCCGGCGACAGTGGTGTGCGCCGGAACATCCTTGAGCACCACGGAACCGGCGCCGATGATGGCGCCGTCGCCGATCTTGACGGGGCCGAGGATCTTCGCGCCCGTTCCTACGAAGACCCCATCCCCGAGCTCCGGCGCTTCCAGCGTTCCAGGGGTGAGACCTATGCTCACCCACGGGCAGAGCACGCACCAGCGCCCTATGGTCACCGGCCCGTCGATGACCAGATACCCGTGGGGCACGTAGACGCCTTCCCCAAGCACCAGATAGTCGTCGATGCTCATGTCGAAGAAGGCGACGCAGATCCTGTGGATGAGGGTGGGAAGGATGGGTACGCTGGCTCCCTGAAGCCAGGCCCGAACGCGGTAGAGCAGTACGCCCAGGAAGGCGTCGGATTTCCAGGCCAGCCGGAGCACGTGGAAGGGCGCGGCCAGCCGGCCCTGGCCACCTGTCTCGAATCTGCCCGCGATGAAGGCGCGCACGTCCTCCCGGACCGCCTTGCCCAGAGGAGGGCGACTTGCCCGAAGCCGCCGGCGGAGCTCCCGGCGGACTTGCTTCCTCTCATCTTCCGTCCAGCGTTCCATTCGGGGAGACCTTCGATCAACTCCTTCCAGTTCCCGGCCTACCAGTTGACGGAGTGGTCTCGCTCATGGGTGGCGCTCGCTTGCCTCGACTAGACATGACCCCACCCCAAGCGGCGAGGACCTTGCAGCGAATCACGGACGCGCTCAACGCGGTCACGCTGGCCGCCATGCCCGGCGGAGGGCATGGTACCTTGGGGTCCATCTCCTGTCAAACGCCTCCTCTGTGGCCGCTTTCGCTTGGGGGTCCCGCTTCTGGCGGTCAGCGTTGAGGCTGGGGTGTGTGAAAGGCAGGGGTCCGGGAGCCGGAGCCAGGCCGAGCTCTCTCGCGCCCGGACGCCGGGACGCACGTCCCCCGCGTGGCCGGCCATTGCTCCCCGCCCCGGCGGCCGGGGTGCCTCGGGCGTCCCGGCGGCCGCAGTCTTGACTAGCTGCGATCGCATGTTCTATCGTGCTCCTGTGTCACACATTCGTTAGGAGGTGAGGGGACGATGGCGACAGATCGGCAGGCTCAAGAGCAGCGGCCCCAGGACGAGGGACGAATGGAGCAAAGGCTCTACGGCAGCGCCGACTTTAATCGTATTGTGGCAGAGGTCGGCTGCGCTTACGCCACCCGGCAGCCCCTGTTCAAGGAAATCCAGCGGAAGACCGGGCGCAGGCTGATTTCCTACGTAGCACTTGTGGG
>CAZSSQ010000103.1:0-8742 GCA_964609465.1 uncultured Dehalococcoidia bacterium | reverse complement strand
TTGAACCAGTGACCTCTGCGATGTCAACGCAGCGCTCTAACCAACTGAGCTAACCACCCGCAGCCGGAATCGTAGCAAATCCGTGGTGGCAAGTCAACGCAAGTCCAGCTTCCGGCAAAGGCGGGGCAGGCGCTGCTAGTCGGGGATCGACAGTCCGCTCTTGACTTTGGCCTGGGCCTGTGCTAACTCCTGGCTGAGCGACGGTATAGCTGGCGACCAGGGCCGGCCCTCCGTAGGGAAGGCCGGCGTTCGTTGCACTAGGCGTCAACAGAGAGCCTATAATACAATGCAGGTGTGGGCCGCTAGCTCAATCGGTAGAGCAGCTGACTCTTAATCAGCGGGTTCCAGGTTCGAGTCCTGGGCGGCTCACCAGCGGGGAAGTGTCGGAACTGGTAGACGAGCATGATTTAGGATCATGTGCCGCAAGGCGTAGGAGTTCGAGTCTCCTCTTCCCCACCATTCGTATCCAGTTTGGGCCCAGCCCGCCGAAGCCCGGCAGGGGAGGGCAGCGGCGCCTGGATTGACATAAGATCTCGCGCCGTCCTACACGGTCGGTGTCAGCGACCGGGGAGGAACGATGGCTGGTCTGCTCCAGGTCAAGGACCTGCGCACTCACTTCTTCACCGACGAAGGAGTGGTCAGGGCGGTAGATGGCATCAGCTACGATGTCCAGGAGGGGGAGACCATGGGCCTGGTGGGGGAGAGCGGCTGCGGCAAGTCGGTCAGCGCCCTCTCTATCCTCCGCCTCATCCCCAGTCCTCCGGGCAAGATCGTGGGAGGCGAGGTCTGGTTTGACGGCCGGGACCTCCTGAAGGTGGGCGAAGAGGAGATCCGGCACGTCCGGGGCAACCGGATCGCCATGATCTTCCAGGAGCCCATGACCTCCCTGAACCCCGTCCTTACCATCGGGCGCCAGATCACGGAAGCCCTGGAGCTTCACATGAAGATGAACCGGAACGCGGCCAACCGCCGGGCCGTCGAGCTGCTGGAGATGGTGGGTATCCCAGAGGGCCACACCCGCCTCAACGACTACCCTCACCAGTTCTCCGGCGGCATGCGACAGAGAGTCATGATCGCCATGGCCCTCTCCTGTAACCCCAAACTCCTGCTGGCCGATGAGCCCACCACCGCCCTAGATGTCACGATTCAGGCGCAGATCCTGGAGATCATGGCCCGCCTCAGCAGCGAGTTCAAGACCGCGGTCATCATCATCACCCACAACCTGGGCGTGGTGGCGCGGTACGCCGACCGCGTCAACGTGATGTACGCGGGCAAGATCGTGGAGTCGGGCACCGCCCGCGAGATCTATGGCCAGCCGCGACACCCCTACACCCTGGGGCTGCTGCGCTCGGTGCCGCGGCTGGACGAGGCCCGACGGGACAAGCTGGTGCCCATCGAGGGTCTGCCTCCGGACCTGGCGAACATACCCCCGGGCTGCTCTTTCTACCCCCGCTGCTCATATCGCATCGACCGCTGCCGACAGGAGGAGCCGCCCTTGATGCTGGTCGACGAGAAGCACTACGCCGCCTGCTGGGTGGACGTGAGTCAGGGGAGGCCCAACGCCGATGACTCGTGAAGCAGATGTCGCCAGCACCATGGTCACCACCCAGACGGATAACGTGTTGCTCGACATCCGGGACCTGAGGATGTACTTCCCCGTCACGGCGGGCATCATCTTTCAGCGCAAGATCGCCGACGTGAAGGCCGTGGACGGCATCACCTTTTCCATCCGGCGCGGCGAGACCCTGGGCCTGGTGGGGGAGAGCGGCTGTGGCAAGTCTACCACCGGCCGCTGCATCCTCCAGCTCTACCGTCCCACCGGCGGCCAGATTCTCTTCGGCGGCCGCGACTTGACGAAGGTCAAGGGCGGGGAGCTGCGCGCCTTCCGACGCAAGATGCAGATGATCTTCCAGGACCCCTACGCCTCCCTCAATCCCCGCATGTCGGTGGGGAGCATCATTGGCGAGCCCCTGGCCATCCACAGCCTGGCTCGTGGCCGCGCCCGCAAGGAGCGGGTGGCGGAGCTGATGCGCATCGTTGGCCTCAACCCCTTCTACGCCAATCGCTACCCTCACGAGTTCAGCGGCGGCCAGCGCCAGCGCATCGGCGTGGCCCGCGCCCTGGCCGTAGAGCCCGACTTCATCGTCTGCGACGAGCCCGTCTCCGCCCTGGACGTGTCCATCCAGGCCCAGATCATCAACCTGCTGATGGACCTCCAGCACCAGTTCACACTCACCTTCCTGTTCATAGCCCACGACCTGTCAGTGGTGCGGCACATCAGCGACCGGGTGGCGGTGATGTACCTGGGCAAGCTCATGGAGCTCTCCGACCGCAATGAGCTCTACGAGAATCCTCTGCACCCCTACACGAAGGCGCTGCTGTCGGCGGTGCCCATCCCGGACCCGACAGTGGAGGCCGAGCGCGAGCGCATCATCCTCACCGGCGACGTGCCCAGCCCGCTGCGGCCGCCGCCGGGCTGCGTTTTCCACACCCGCTGCCCCATCGCCATCGGGGAGTGCCAGGTACACATCCCGGAGTGGCGAGAGGTTTCCCGGGGCCACTGGGTAGCCTGCCACCGCGTGTGAGAGGGCGTGAGGGCGGAAGAAGCAGAGTAGGAACGAGCAAGTGACGAGGAGGCGGCAGAATGGACTGCCGCCTGTCCTTGACAAAAGCATTGATACTTGGTATCAATGAGCCAGTCCAGACTGTGACTGGTCCATCGGAAGGAGCGAAGGCGTAGCCCGCGAGCGGCAAGGGCCGTGCGGGGTGTTTGTTAGGGCATATTGATACTAGGTCTCAACATGCCAGGGGGCGCAACATGAGTCACTCGTCAAGGCCACTGCGGCGCCAAGGGCTCCCCTTCCTTCTTCTGCTCATCGGGCTCATCATGGCGGCTGCCGCTCTGGCCGCCGCCTGCGGCGGGAAGGGAGAACAGACGCCCCCGAAGGCCGGCCCCAAGGTCATCACCAGCATCGAGCCCTTCGCGGACCTCATCCGCCAGGTGGGTGGAGAACGGGCGCAGGTCACCGCCCTGGTACCCGCTGGCGCCGACCCCCACACCTACGAGCCGGTCCCCTCCAAGGTCGTGGATGTCAGCGAGGCGGACCTGGTGCTCATCAACGGGGTCGGCTTGGAGCAGACCCTTATGGACGTCATCAAGAACAACGTCCGCAGCGGCGTCCCTATCATCGAGATGTCCGCTGGCCTGCCGGTGCTGGAAGCAGGGGGCCAGGAGGCCGGGAATCCCCACCTCTGGCTCAACGTCCGCTACGCCATGCACTACGTCGAGGTCGCCCGCGACGCCCTCATCCAGGTGGACCCGGCGGGCGAGGCGGAGTACGGCGCCAATGCTCAGAAGTACCTCGCCGAGCTGGAGGACCTGGACCGGCAGGTGGAGCAGAGCATCGCCTCCATCCCGGCCGAGCGCCGCAAGCTCGTCACCTTCCACGACGCTTACCCCTACCTGGCCGAGCGTTACGGCCTGGAGGTGGTGGGCGTCGTCATTCGCTCGCCGGGGCAGGAGCCCAGCGCCGGCGAGGTGGCCGATCTGGCGACAACGATCAGGGCAGAGAACGTGCCGGCCGTGTTCAAGGAGCCCCAGTTCAACGCCCGCGTCCTGGAGCTGGCTGCCAAGGACGCCGGCGTGGAGGTCTGCGCCCTCTACAGCGGCGCCTTCCAGGGTGAGGTGGACAGCTACGTCAAGCTGATGCAGTTCGACGCCAGCGAGCTGGTGCGCTGCTTGGGCCACTAGCGCCCATCTTTGACAGAGGCGTTCGGAGGCGGCAGAATGGCTGGGAGTCGTACCGTGCTCTGGACGCGTGCCACACCTCACCTAGCTGATGCCATCCAAGGTCGCCTTTACGCTTGGTCCCTTCCACGTGAGGTGGTACGGCATCACCATGGCTCTGGCCATCCTGGCCGGGGCCTGGCTCACCTCCGTCGAGGCGCGACGCAAGGGGGATAACCCCGACTACGCCTGGCAGGCAGCGCCGTTTCTGCTCATCACTGGCTTTGTTGGGGCCAGGCTGTATCACGTCGTCCACAATTGGGGTACATACAGGGCGAACCCACAGGACATACCGGCCATCTGGGAAGGTGGCATCGGCATCTTCGGCGGCGTTGCCGGGATACTGGTCGGGGCCCTTCTGTTCGCCTGGTGGTACCGGCTGCCCCTGCCGCGCTGGCTGGATAGCGGGGCGCCCGCCCTTCTCCTGGGCCAGGCTATCGGGCGCTGGGGCAACTTCTTCAACCAGGAGCTCTTCGGGCCGCCGACCAGCCTGCCCTGGGGCATCCCCATCGATGTCCAGAACCGGCCCGCGAAGTGGATCGACAGTGAGCGCTTCCAGCCCCTGTTCCTGTATGAGTGCCTCTGGAACCTGGCCATGATGGGGATCCTGCTCTACGTGGCCCGGCGCTGGGCACATCGTCTCCGGGAAGGCGACATCGCCCTCATGTATGGCATCGCCTATCCAGCCGGGCGGATATGGATTGAGACCCTGCGCACGGGCAACTGGCTGGTGGCGGGTGTGCCCATGGCCCAGATCGTGGCCGGGGCCTCGATCCTCGTTTGCTCTCTAGCCCTGTTGTACCGCCATCGTAGCGAGCTGGCGCGGTCGGCCGCCGGCACGTAAGTCCCTCGGCACGATCATCCCTTTGGTGGAAGCGCCGGAGCGGCCATGCTACCATAGCCCAAGATGGACCAGGCCCGTATCCGCAACTTCTGCATCATTGCCCACATCGACCACGGCAAGTCCACTCTGGCCGACCGCCTCCTGGAGGCCACCGGCACGCTGGCCGCCCGCGAGATGGGCGAGCAGGTGCTGGATCAGATGGACCTGGAGCGGGAGAAGGGCGTCACCATCAAGGCCAAGGCCGTCCGCATGCTGTACCATGCCCGCGACGGCCTGGACTATGAGCTGAACCTCATCGACACGCCGGGCCACGTGGACTTCGCCTATGAGGTCTCCCGCGCCCTCACCGCCTGCGAGGGCGCCCTCCTGGTGGTGGATGCCGCCCAGGGGGTCCAGGCCCAGACCATCGCCAACGTCTACGCTGCCCTGGAGCACAACCTCACCATCGTGCCCGTCATCAACAAGATTGACCTCCCCAACGCTGACCCCGACGGCGTTGCCGTCGACCTCGCGGGCGCCCTCGGCTTCACCGCCGAAGAGATGATCTACGCCTCGGCGAAGGAAGGGGTGGGGACAGAGGACGTGTTGGAAACGGTGGTGCGGCGTATCCCGCCGCCCCACGGCGTCGAGGCGGCGCCCCTGCGCGCTCTCATCTTTGACTCAAAGTATGACCCCTATAAGGGCGTGCTGGCCTACTTGCGGGTGGTGGACGGCGAGTTGCCACCGGACCGGCGCCTGCGCCTCATGGCCACGGGCAGCCCCGTCGAGCCGGTGGAGGTGGGCATCTTCCGTCCGGCACTGAGCCCGGCGGCGGCGCTGACCACCGGCGAGGTGGGCTACGTGGCCACCGGCCTCAAGAACGTCAAGGACTGTCAGGTGGGGGACACCCTCACCGACCTTGAGCAGCCCGCCGCCGACCCTTTGCCGGGCTACCGGCCGGCCAAGCCCATGGTCTTCGTCGGCCTCTATCCCGTCCAGCCCAACGACTACGGCCTCCTGCGCGACGCCCTCGACAAGCTGAAGCTGAACGACGCCTCCCTCGCCTACCAGCCCGAGTCCAGCGCCGCCCTCGGCTTCGGCTTTCGCTGCGGCTTCCTGGGCCTGCTGCACATGGAGATCGTGCAGGAGCGGCTGGAGAGGGAGTACGACCTCAGCCTCCTCGCCACGGCCCCCAGCGTCGAGTACGTGGTCCTCAAGACCGACGGCAGCGAGATGACGGTGGACAACCCGGCGGAGCTTCCGCCCCCTAACGAGGTGGTGGAGATCCGGGAGCCCTGGATGAACGTGTCCATTATCACGCCGGACCGCTATCTGGGGGCCATCATGGAGCTGGTGACGGGCCGTCGGGGGGGGTTCCGGCGCATGGAGTACCTCCAGCACGAGATGGCTGGCGCGGCGGAGCAGCGCGGGCACGCCCTGGTGCAGATCGAGTACCAGATTCCCCTTTCCGAGATCCTGGTGGACTTCTACGACCAACTGAAGTCGAGGAGCCAGGGCTACGCCAGCATGGACTACAGCTTCTCGCACCATGAGCCGGCGAAGCTGGTGAAGCTGGACATCCTCGTCAACAACCAGCCCGTGGACGCCCTCTCCCTCATCACCCACGCCGAGAAGGCCCACGCCCAGGGACGAGACCTGGTCGAGAGGCTGCGCCGCCTCATCCCCCGCCAGCTCTTCGACGTGCCCATCCAGGCCGCCGTGGGCCATCGGGTCGTGGCGCGGGAAACGATCCGCGCCCTGCGCAAGAACGTGCTCGCCAAGTGCTACGGCGGCGACGTCACCCGCAAACGCAAGCTCCTCGAAAAGCAGGCGGAGGGCAAGAAGCGGATGAAGAAGATAGGGAACGTGGAGATACCCCAGGAGGCCTTCATGGCCGTCCTGCGCCTGGAGAAGTAATGCCTTCCCCCTCCCAGGAGTCGGAGGACTCAGCCGTCGCAGAACCTTCGTCCGGCGCCAGCCGGCGGCCTGTCCCCGGGGTCGTCCCCTGGGCATACGACGGCCTCGACCCCACCGAGGCGGTGTTCACCCCCAGACAGGCTAGGGGGATGCGCATGTTCTGGTGGGACGGCTTCTTCGCCTGGGGCAGCGAGGCTATAGTCGTCCAGTACCTGGCGCTCTACGCCGTGGCCTTCGGAGCGACGGCGGCGCAGATCGGCGTCCTCTCCGCCATGGTGGCCCTGGCCGGCGCCTCGGCCTTCCTCCCCGGCGCCCGTCTGGCCGAGAGGTGGGGCCGGCGGAAGCTCATCGTGGTCTTGTCGGCTGGCCTGGGCGCCCGCCCCGCGCTGCTTGCCCTGGCCGTGCTCCCCTTCTTCTTCGAGGGCCGGCAGGTCGTATTCATCATCGCGGGCGTGGCGGCGCTGCGCTACTTCATGGTCGGCATAGGGATACCCGCCTGGACTTCGTTGACGGCGGACCTGGTGCCTACCGCCATCCGGGGGCGCTTCCTTGCCTCGCGCAGCGTGGGGATGGGGGTGTCGGCGCTGATGGTGGCGCCTCTAGCGGGCGGCATCATCGGCTGGGCAGGCTTCCCTCGTGGGTGGGAGATAGCCTGGCTGCTGGCCTTCCTGCTGGGGCTGGGCTCCACTCTCGCCTATGCACGCATACCGGAGCCGCGGCCAGCGCCGGCCGCCGCGGTCAAGAGCCAGGGGCCGGGCCGCCTGTTGGACGATGCCAACTTCCTTTTCTTCTGCGGCACGGCGCTGCTGTGGAATCTCGCGCTCTACGCGGCGTCGCCCTTCTTCAACGTCTATCTGGTGGAGGACCTGGGTGGCTCAGAGCTGTGGGTAGGCGTGCTTGCCACCGTCACGGGCGCGCTGGGGCTGGCTGGCCTGTCGTACTTCGGGCCCATCGTTGACCGCCGAGGGGCCAAGTGGGTGATGGTGATAGGCGGCCTGACCATTCCCTTCCTGCCCTGGGCCTGGGTCCTGGTCCAGGCGCCCTGGCAGGTCATTTTCATCAACGTCGCTGGCGGCTTCCTCTGGGCCGGCTACAACCTGGGTTCGTTGAACCTGCTGCTGGCGATCTCCCCGGACCAGAAGCGCCCCACCTACGCCGCAGCCTATCAGTCGGCCGTGTACCTGTCGGCGTTCCTGGGGCCGCTGATGGGCGGGTTCCTGGCCCAGGTCTACGGCTATCGTTTGCTCTTCGGTCTCTCGGGGGCCGGTCGCCTGCTGAGCACCCTCCTCTTCATCCGCTTCGTGCAGGAGATCAGGCCGCGCCCTTCGCTACAACCAGCGGGTGCTGAACCGTCCTAGACGCTCGCCGGCAGCGTGTTCACCACGAAGTCCGTTAGCACGCCGACGAAGCCCTCCGACACCTCGATCTGGGGGGAGTGTCCCACGCGGTGGAAGACGTGCAGGCCGCAGCCGGGGATGCGGCGCTGCGTCGCCAGCATCGTCTCCAGGGGGACGATGGCGTCCCTGTCGCCACCGATGAGGAGGGTGGGCGTGCTGATCCCGCCCAGCCGCTCGCCGAGGGTAGTGGAGAGAATGGAGCGCATGGAGTCGCGGGCGTGGGCGGCGCTGACCGACATGCCTGCCTCCAGGAAGGTCTCGAGGAGGGGCTGAGCCAGGGGTCGCTGGAAGCAGAGCTGGTACCAGGCCAGCGCCACGTCGCGGTTAGTGGTGATCTGCCTTGTCACCACGTCCAGCGCCTGTTGCTGTTGGGGTGTCAGCTCCAGGCGGTCGGCGGGGGAAGGGTCGATGAGCACAAGGCCGCGGAGCAGCTCCCGGTGCGAGAGGGCCATCTGGATGCCGATGATGCCGCCCATGGAGTGGCCCACGTACACCAGGTTGCGCAGGCTGAGGGCGCGACAGAACTGGAAGACGTCCTCGGCGTACTGCTCGATGTTGTAGCCCGAGGGCGACTTGTCGCTCTCGCCGGCGCCGCGCAGGTCCAGGGCGTAGGCGTGATAGCGGGCGAGGTCGAGGCGCTCCAGGACGGGCTCCAACCAGCGCCAGCAGGCCGTGTAGCCGTGGACGAGGAGGATGAGGTTAGGGCCGCGGCCCCGCTCCTCGTAGTGCAACCGTACGTCACCCGCCTGCACCGATGGCATGGAAGGCTCCTTCCCATATCTGCAAAGTTCCAACCACCGCGGGAAGGATGCAGGAAG
>CAZSSQ010000102.1:0-8890 GCA_964609465.1 uncultured Dehalococcoidia bacterium | reverse complement strand
ATTGACTTCGTGATCCGTTTGCCATCCACCTCTATCGCCCCTTGCGCTTGCAACCGACGCGCTTCGCTCATTGAGATACCGAGCCAGCCCGAGAGCAGCGTTGCCAGCAGGACAGGAGCACCCCTCTTGCGGAGGGCCTCAGCTTGCGATATGCCAACCGTGATGGCAAACGGCAACTCTGTCCATGGCACCTCTATAGCGCTCTGTTCCGGCGCCTCGCCGCGCTGGAACACCCGCTCGAACTCATGCTCCGCCGCATCCGCCGCCTGCGGGCCGTGGTACTGGCCGACGATCTCGCGGGCCAGGCGCTTCTTCAAGTCCATGGGGTTGACGGAGCGCTCCTGGAGCTGGCGGTCTATCTCCTCCACCTCCTCGGCCGGGACGCGCGTCACAAGCGTGAAGTAGTCCACGATGAGGTGGTCAGGCAGGGACATGACCTTGCCGTACATCTCGTCCGGCGGGTCGGTGAGGGCGATGTGGTTGCCCTGCGTCTTGGACATGCGCAGGCGGCCGTCGGTGCCCACCAGGATGGGGACGCAGACGGGCACCTGGGGCCGCTGGCCAAAGGCGCGCTGGAGGGTGCGGCCGGCCATGATGTTGAAGAGTTGGTCGGTGCCGCCGACCTGCACGTCGCAGTGGAGGGCGATGGCGTCGTAGCCCTGCATGAGGGCATAGAAGAACTCGTGCAGGTAGATGGGGTCGCCCCGGTCGCGGCGGAGGGCGAAGTTCTCCCGCTGCAAGAACTGGCCCACCGTGAAGTTGGAGGCCACCTGGATGAGGTCGGCGAAGGTAAGCTTCCCCAACCAGTTGGCGTTGTAGTCGATGATGGTGCGCTCAGGGTCCAGCACCTTGAAGGCCTGCTCGGTGTAGGTGCGGGCGTTGGCCTCCAGCTCCTCGGGCGTGAGGATAGGGCGGCGGGTGTCCTTGTCGCTGGGGTCGCCCACCAGGCCAGTGAAGTTGCCGATGAGAAAGACAGTCTCGTGGCCCAGGTCCTGGAACTGCCGTAGCTTGTACATGGGGACGGTGTGGCCCAGGGTGAGGTCCGGCGCCGAAGGGTCCACGCCCAGGTACACACGAAGGGGGCGGCCCTCCCCCAGGCGCTCGCGCAGCTCCTGGTCCATGGCGGCGCGGATCTGCTCGTCGCCGTACTCGACGCCGCGCATGAGAAGGCGCATCTGCTCATCGACAGGTAGCATGGCGCTCCTCAGCCCTCCCGAAGGGCCGCCCGGGCAGCGGCCACGTCGCGCTGGATCTGGACCCGGAGCTCGTCGGCGCTGGCGAAGCGCCTCTCCGGGCGGAGGCGCTCCAGCAGGTCGATGCGCAGGTCGTGGCCGTAGAAGTCGGCCCCCTGGTAGTCCAGCAGGTACACCTCGATGGTGCGCTCGCCCTTGTCGAAGGTGGGCCGGCGGCCGATGTTGGTCAGTGCCTTGTAGCGCGCCTCCCCCAGGTAGGCCCGCGCCACGTAGACGCTGAAGGGAGGCAGAGCGCGGTCGGCGCCGACAGCGATGTTGGCGGTGGGGAAGCCGATGCTCTTGCCACGGCGCGCCCCCTCCACGACGGGTCCACGCAGAGAGAAGGGTCGCCCCAGGAGCTCCGCCACCCGCCGCATGTCGCCCTCGCCCAGGGCGGAGCGGACGGCCGTGGAACTGACGACCAGCTCGCCCTCGGTGAAGGCGTCCAGCACCTCCAGTTGGTAGCCCATCTCCCGCCCCAGCTCATTCAGGACGGCCACGGTGCCCTCGCGGCTGCGGCCCAGGGCGTGGTCGGGGCCCTCCAGCATGAACCTGACCCGGAGCTCCTCCACCAGGATCTGCACGAAGTCGCGGGCCGAGAGCTGGGCCAGCTCCGATGTGAAGGTCACCGGCGCCACGAAGTCGACGCCGGCGTTGCGCAGCAGCTCGATGCGCTCCTCCAGGCTGCACAGGTAGGCGATGGGCTTCTCGGGGTGCAGCACCTGGAAGGGCGCCGGGTGCAGAGTAACGACGCCGCTGACCAGGCCCAGGGCACGGGCCCTCTCCTGAAGACGGTCCAGGAGGTAGAGGTGCCCGCGGTGGACGCCGTCGAAGACGCCGACGGTGACGGCGGTCTCGGTGCCGGGCGCTGCCCGGGCCAGCTCCTCCCGAGCCAGGATCACGGCTTCGCCTCGCTACCGCTAAGGTCCCTCATCTGACGCAAGCAACCCCACACCTTACAGGGCACCCTTGACCGCCAGCAGGTTGGCCTCGGGCGTCTGAGGGGGGATAGAGCAGCCCGGCGCCAGCAAGAAGCGGCGGCCACCCGTCTCCGAGAGGGCCTGGCGCACCTCCGCCGCCACCCTGTTGGGCGTGCCCTGCGCCACCGTGGCGACGCTCACGCCGCCCATGACGGCGCGCTCGCTGCGGACCAGCCCCTCCTTGAGGGTGGGGTTGCCGGGCTCGCCGGCCGCCCAGTTGATGGCGTGCACCGGATAGTCAGCCAGCAGGTCGAACATGTTGCGGGGCCGGCAGACGTGGAGAACGTTCATCTCCGCCCCTTGCACGGCCTCCAGCACCCGCAAGTCGTACGGGCGGGCGAACTCCTGGTACTGCTCGGCGGTGGCGTTGTCATAGGTGCCCCACTCCACCGTGGCGAAGAAGATGCCGCTGGCGCCGCCTTCTAGGCAGGCCCAGCCGTAGGCGGCCAGGGTATCGGTCACGGCGGCCAGGGCGCCATGGAGGGCCTGGGGCGCCTCCCGCATGTAGCGGCGGACGGCATCGAGGTCGCTGTTGGCCAGGCGTCCAACGACGGCCAGGGGCGAGAAGGCGGTCTCGATGAAGGGGGCCTCTCCCGCCAGGCCACGGCCGATGAGCCGCAGGGCCTCCAGTTGCTCAGCGAAGGGACCCCCGCTGATATCGAGGGGCTTGATCCTCTCCAGGTCGGCCGCGGACTTGAGCACGAAGTCCACCACCTCCGGACCGCGGGTCGCGCTGCCGGAGGGCCGGTAACGGCACCCCCAGGCTTCGGCGTAGTAGGTAGCTCGGGGGTTGACCTTCATGTAGTCCCAGTCGTAGCGGCGGAAGCTCTCCAGCATGGCGTCAGCCAGCCCCTGGGGGGTCCACTCCCGGAGGAAGTCGTGGCCCCAGAAGCTGGCCGGTACCCGGTCGACGGGCTTGCCGGCCAGGGCTGCCATCACCCTCTCGCGCTTGTTCATAGGCTGGGAAGATCGCCGAAAAGGAGAGAGGGGGAAATCCCCCTCCCGTTGTCTGGGGTCTCGGTAACTGGCATACTAGCACAGCCCCGAAGCAGGTTCAAGGCGAGCCTGCCGGGCCCATAGAAAGGCCCATGCGTACCAGCTTCTGGCTCCGCTGGCTGCCACCCCTGTCCTGGGCGACGGCCATCTTCTACCTCTCCTCGCAGTCCCGCCCCCTGGGGCGGCGCTGGCCGTCTCTGCCCTCAGCCCTGGCCCACGTGTTCGAGTTCGCCGTGCTGGCGGCCCTCCTGCACCGAGCCCTGGCCGCCGATCCGCAGCGCCGAAACCGGGCGGTCGCACCAGCCTTCGCTCTCACCGCCCTCTACGCTGCCAGCGACGAGGTGCACCAGCTCTTCGTGCCGCAGCGGACAGCCAGCCTGGCCGAGTACGGGCTCGACCTGCTGGGGACATCGCTGGGCTTGGCTGTCACGCTGTGGTGGGTTCAGCGACATCGAAAGGAAGGAGCCTGATGTCGCCAGAGAGCCGCAACGCTTGTTGACTGCGTCAGGGCGCGCCTCGATACTAGTTCCATGAACAGCGCCCTTTTCGACGCCATCAACGAGCTGGCGGGGCACAGTGCCGCGGCGGATGACCTAGTGAAGTTTGTTGCCCGTTATCTGGTCTTCGCCATAGCAGCCGCGGTGGCCATCTACTGGGTGATGGGGAGAGGTCGACAGCGGGCCATCAACCAAACGATGGTAGCGGGAGCAGTAGCGGCGGCCCTTCTGAGCCTGGCGGTCGCCTCTCTCATACAGCACCTCTACGTCCACCCCCGCCCCTTCGTCGACCGCCAGGACGTGATCCTCCTCATCAACCACGGCGCTGACCCGTCATTGCCGTCCGAGCACGCCGTCGTGGCCTTCAGCCTCGCCGGAGCAGCCCTCTGGTCCCGGCGGCTTCTCCTGGCATCAGGCCTGCTCCTGGCAGCCGTCGCCCTGGGCCTTGCCCGCATCTACACTGGTCTGCACTATCCGGCGGACATAGCGGCGGCTGCTGGGCTCGGTCTCCTGGCGAGCTTCCTGGCCGTCGGCCTTGCACAACCGCTCATCATCGGCCTGAGGACCGCCGTGGCCCGCGCGCTGCCCCCGGTCATCCGGACCGTCTTGCTGCTCGACTAAGGCCCGGCCAAACCAGCAATGCCGCACCTTCGGTTCTCCCGGGCAGACGGGTCACTGCCCGGACGCTACCTCCTCTAGCACCACAAGGCGGATATCGCCAAAGAGGCGCTCCTGCTCGGCGACGACGCGCTGAGCCTTAATGAGCTCCAGCACAGCCAGGAAGGATACCACCACCTCCAGCCGTGAGCGGCAGGTCGACACCAAGCGCCGGAAGCTGAGGTGCCCCCTCTCGACCAGGGCGGCGAGGATCTCCTCCACCTTCTCCCGGACGCTCACCTCCTGCCTGTTGATGGTGCCCTCCTCCTCCTCGGCGGGGAGCCGTTGCAGGGCTTCGCGAAAGATGCGGCTCAACTTGCGCAGAGTGACGCGGTCGAGGCCCAGCGAAAGCGGCACCTCGGGCGGAGTGCCCAGGCGGGGGTAAGACCGCAGCCCCTGGTCCTCCCGCTCGCGGAGGGCGGAGGCCGCCTCCTTGAAGCGACGGTACTCGATGAGGAGGCGGGTGAGCTCCTCTCCAACGTCCTCCTCCTCGCCTTCCTCGGCGACGCCGGCCTCCCGAGGCAGCAGCGCCCGTGACTTCAACAGC
This sequence comes from uncultured Dehalococcoidia bacterium, assembly GCA_964609465.1. Classification (GTDB taxonomy): domain Bacteria; phylum Chloroflexota; class Dehalococcoidia; order DSTF01; family JALHUB01; genus CAVSBT01. The sequence continues at coordinate 3,981 of CAZSSQ010000102.1, read as the reverse complement.
AGCAGCTTTGCGCCTACAGCTACGAAGTCGGCGAGGAAGTCCATGTTGATCTCATCCAGCGAGTGCAGGTAGGACATGTACTGGTCCGTGACCTGCACCAGAGATATCGATGTTATCTCGAGCTCTTCCTTTTCCAGCAGGTGGAGAAGGAGGTCGAGAGGGCCTTCGAAGACAGGCAGCCTAATCTCGAACACGTCCTGAGCGGAAGGGGCCGTCGACTCACCCGCCGACGGCCCCTTCCCCAATCCTTTCACCTGGTCAGACCCCAGCACGGGAAGCTGAGGGCTTCGCCAGGGGCCGACCCATGGCCTCGCTGACCGCTTTCGCCCGCTCCATGAGGCGGCGGAAGTTCTCGAAGGTCAGCGACTCGGCCCCGTCCGAGAGGGCGTGGTCAGGGTTAGGATGCACCTCCACGAGAAGACCATCGGCGCCGGCGGCGATGGAGGCCATGGACATAGCCTCCACCAGGTACCACTTGCCGGTCCCATGGCTGGGGTCAGAGACAATGGGCAGGTGGCTGAGACGCTTCACCAGGGGGATGGCGCTCAGGTCCATGGTGTTGCGGGTGGCCGTTTCGAACGTGCGGATGCCCCGCTCGCAGAGGATCACCTCGCGGTTTCCCTGGGAGATGATGTACTCGGCGGAGAGGAGCCAGTCCTGCACCGTAGAGGCGAACCCCCGCTTGAGGAGGACGGGCTTGCCCACCCGGCCGACCTCCTCCAGAAGGACGAAGTTCTGGACGTTGCGGGCGCCGATCTGGAGGATGTCGGCGTAACGCGCCACCAGCTCTACGTCGCGCACCGTCATCACCTCGGTGATGATGGGCAGGCCCGTCTCTTGGCGGGCTGCCTTCAGGATCTCGAGCCCCTTCTCCTCCAGGCCGCGGAAGCTGTAGGGCGACGTGCGGGGCTTGAAGGCGCCGCCGCGCAGAATGTGAGCGCCGGCAGCTTTCACGGCCTGAGCCGTGGCCATCAACTGCTCCTCCGACTCCACGGCGCAGGGCCCGGCCATGACCACCGTCCGGCCGCCCCCGATCACAACGTCGCCGACCTTGATCGTGGTGTTGTCGGGCTTGAACTCCCGGCTGGCCAGCTTGTAGGGCTTGCTGATGGGGACGATGTCATCGACGCCGGGCATCGTCTCCAGGTCATCGGCCAGCTCTGGATATACCTGGCCTACTACGCCCACCACCGTGCGCTCCACGCCCACGATGGTGTGGCCGGAGAGACCGACTTCCTCGAGCCGTTTGAGGATGCCGGTCAGCTCCTGGTCAGTGTGTCCTTTCCTCATTATGACCATCATCGGGTCATGTCCTCCCCAGGTATCATCAAAAGGCGTTCTTGTCGGGTCGCAGGGCCCGGGCGCCACGGAGGTAGACGTGCACTATCTCGTCGGCCCGCTTCTCCGTATTGACGTGGAGGAGAATGCGCAGGCACATGGGCAAACCGCCGGGCACGTCCATCTCGTGGGCGCACAGGAGGGCTACGTCGTTCCAGCCCATCTGGCGGGCAGCCAGAGCGGGGAAGTCGGCGTTCAGGTCCCGGGTGGTGGTGAAGAAGACGCTCGCCACCTCGTCGGGCTGAACGTCGTTGGCCAGCACCATCTGCGACAGGAGCTCCGTGGTCGCCTGGAAGATCGCTTCCCTGGTGTTGGCGTCGACGGTGGTTGCGCCGCGGATACCCCGACAGCGCATGCCCTCCGACCTCACCGCGCTCTATGCCCCTAGAGCTGGCCGGGCTGGACGCGCCCGCCTGCCGGACAGGCTGGCCGGACGGGCGGTCAGGAAGGAACCGGCCGCAGGAGCACGGACAAGGCCGAGCAGGCAGGATGGCTGCTGAAGCCTATCCCGCACGACGACCCCCGGCGGCCCCACGACGGCCAGCGAGCACCTCCACATACGCTCTTACCCTCGCTTCCCGCTCCCGGACGGGTGAAGCCTCAATGACGTCGATGAGGGCGCTGCCCACGACGGCGACCTCAGCGATGCGCCCCACGGCCTCCACGTGCTCGCGGCGCGAGATGCCGAACCCTACCGCCAGAGGCAGCGTAGTCTGACGACGCACCCCCTCGACGAAGGCGGGGAGCTCAGGGGGCAGGGAGGAGCGAGCCCCTGTCACCCCCGTAACGCTAACACAGTATATGAATCCCGACGCCTGACGGGCCACCAGGCCCACCCGCTCCGCCGTCGAGGTCGGCGCCAGCAGGTACACCAAGTCCAGGCCTCTCGCCTGGCAGGCCTCCTGCAACGGGCCCGCTTCCTCCGGCGGCAGGTCAACGACGATGAGGCCGTCCACCCCAGCCGCCGCGGCGTCTGCGGCGAAGGCCTCTGGGCCGTAGGCCAGGATTGGGTTGTAGTATCCCATAAGCAGTACCGGAACCTCAAGCCCCTGGGCCCTCAACTTCCGCACCGCCTCCAGGCAGGCAGAGGTGGTCACCCCATGCCGGAGGGCAACGAAGTTGGCTCGCTGGATGGTGGCGCCGTCGGCCAGGGGGTCGCTGAAGGGCACCCCCAGCTCCAGCATGTCGGCGCCGCCCTCTACCAGGGCCCTCACCAGGCCCGGAAGGGCGGCCGGCTCCGGGTAGCCGATGGTCAGGAAGGGGGCCAGGGCCGTCCGCCCCTGCTCCCGCGCCGCCGCCAGCGCCGGACCGATGCGACTCATACCGAACCACCGCTCTGGACGATCGCCGTCAGGGCCACGAAGCTCACCAGGTTGAAGATGAGGTGAGCGTATATGCTCGTCCAGAGAGAGCCCGTCCGGCTGTAGGACCAGGCGAAGAGCATGCCCACCAGTGCCAGCGGTATCAAGCCCCCCAGGCTAACGTGGGCCGCCGAGAAGAGGAGGCCGCTGGCCAGCGCCGCCCAGAAGAAGCCGTAGCGTTGCAACCCGCCGAAAACGAAGCCCCGGAAGAAGGTCTCCTCGGCGATGGGCGCTACCAGCACGGTAGCCACACCAACCAGGGGCAGCACCAGCCGCTCCTCGAAGAGCTTCTCAGGGACGTTGGTGCCGGGCAAGAGGGCGTCCAGGCCCAGGAGCTGGACGAGGCTGGCGTAGACGGCGACTGTGATCTGAGCCGTCACGGCTATGCCCAGACCCTGCCAGAGCTCTTTCCTGCCGGGAAGCCTCAGGCCCAGGGCGCCCCACGAACAGCGGTAGCGCATCACCGAGAAGACGGCGGCGGCACCGAAGAGGGCGCCGTCGAAGAGAAGGGTCGCGACCAGGCCGGCCGTCAGCACCACCGGGTCGTCGTTGGAGCCCACGGCCAGTTCTACGGGCGCAACGATCAGGGAGACCAGCACGAAGCCCATCCCGAGGACCAGCAACAGGGCGAAGATGATGTCGCGCGGGCCCCACGCTATGGCCCCGGGCGACACGAGGGAAGGTCGTTCCGCCTGAGTCAGCACGTCAGTTCCTCAGTGGAGAGTGTCCTCAAGGTAGCACGGGGCTCTTGCTGTTGACAATCAAGCCGGGGGGACGCCCTCCAGAGCCTGGGCCACGATCTCCATGTCCTTGTCACCCCGACCGGAGAGGCAGACCAGCACGATGGCCTCGGGCGGCAGCTCTGGAGCCAGCTTCGACACATAGTAGAGGGCGTGGGCCGGCTCCAGGGCAGGGATGATGCCCTCCGTCTCGCTCAAGAGCTGGAAGCCCTCCAGCGCCTCGCGGTCGCCGACAGCGACGTAGCGGGCGCGCTCGCTGGTCTTGTAGAAGGCGTGCTCCGGCCCCACGCCGGGGTAGTCGAGGCCGGGCGCCAGGCTGTGGGTCTCTCGCACCTGCCCGGCCTCGTCCTGAAGGAGGTAGGAGAGGGCGCCGTGGAGGACGCCGGGGCGCCCCCGGACGAGGCTGGCGGCGTGCAGGCCGCTATCCAGGCCCTCGCCGGCCGCCTCCACGCCCACGAACTCCACCGGATCGGCGTAGAAGGGGTGGAAGAGACCGATGGCGTTGCTGCCGCCGCCCACGCAGGCGACGGCGTAGTCAGGCA
>CAZSSQ010000101.1:0-8913 GCA_964609465.1 uncultured Dehalococcoidia bacterium | reverse complement strand
ATCATCGTCAAGGAGGGGGCGCGGGTCCGCTACACCACCATCCAGAACTGGTCCAACAACGTCTACAACCTGGTCACCAAGCGGATGAAGGTGTACGCCGACGGCGTCGGCGAGTGGATCGACGGAAACCTGGGCAGCAAGCTCACCATGAAGTACCCGAGCGTCTACCTCATGGAGCCGGGGGCCCACGGCGAGATCCTGTCGCTGGCCTTCGCCGGCCCCGGGCAGCACCAGGACGCCGGCGGCAAGGTGATCCACGGCGCTCCTCGCACCACCTCCACCATCATCTCCAAGTCCATCAGCAAGGGAGGTGGACGGACCAGCTACCGCGGCCAGGTCAAGGTCTATCCGGGCTGCCGCGACGTCAAGTGCACCGTGCGCTGCGACGCCCTCCTGCTGGATGAGAATTCGCGCTCGGACACCTACCCCTACATGGACATCGAGGAGGAGAGGGTGACCATCGGCCACGAGGCCACGGTGAGCAAGGTGGGTGAGGAGCAGCTCTTCTACCTCCAGAGCCGGGGCATCGAGGAGGCCGAGGCGGCCAAGATGATCGTCAACGGCTTTGTGGAGCCCATCGTCAAGGAGCTGCCCATGGAGTACGCCGTGGAGCTCAACCGCCTCATCGAACTCCAGATGGAGGGGGCGGTGGGCTGAGGCCGCACCCACGCGGCGTAGGGGCCGAGCTTCAGCTCGGCCCTCGAGGCGGTGAATGGTCAGGACAGAGCTGAAGCTCTGTCCCTACGGGTGGCATTGGAATGCGAGGTCAAGGAACAGCGGGAATCCGCCGAAGGCCAGGCTTGAGCCTGGCTGCCGTGCCAGCCTGAAGGCTGGCCTTCGGGAACTAACCCTACGGGTACCTCAGTTCGAAGAGACCGAGGCAAGAGTGAGCACACAGGTCAGGAGCAGAGCCGAGTTCGTCCCGGGCCTCTCCCGGCGCGCCGTCGAGGATATCTCAGCGCTCAGGGAGGAGCCGCAGTGGATGCGGGAGCGGCGCCTGGAGGCCTGGCGGCGCTACGAGGAGCTGCCGGGACCCAGCGGGCAGGAGGAGGAGTGGCGCCGCACCGACCTCTCGCTCCTGCGCATGGATGACGCCCTGCCCTACGCGGCGTCGCCCCTGCACGGGCAGCCGCCCTCCGAGTGGCCGCGGGCCCTGCGCTCCCTGGCACGGGAGGACACGGGGCTGGCCGGCTCCCTGGTGCAGCACGAGTCGGAGACCATCCAGGACGTTCTCGATGAGGAGTTAGCCTCCCGGGGCGTCATCTGGTGCAGCCTGGACCGGGCCGTGCACGAGCACCCGGACCTGGTCGAGCGTTACCTCCTCTCGCGGGAGGTGCCCGGCCCACACGAGAAGTTTGTCGCCCTCCACGCTGCTTTCCTGAGCGGCGGCGCCTTCCTCTACGTGCCCCGCGACCTTGACGTGACGCTCCCCCTGCGCTCGACGGTGGTCATGTCGGCGTCAGGCCTCGCCGTCTTCCCCCACACCCTGGTGGTGGCGGAGGCCGGCAGCCGCGTCACCCTCATCGAGGAGCACTTCTCGGAGGAGGCCGAGGAGCGCGCCTTCAGCGCTGCCCTGACCGAGATCCACGCTGAGGAGGGGACCAGCGTGCGCTATGTGTACATCCAGCGCTGGGGACAGCACGTGCACAACCTGAACTTCCTGCGCAGCTTCCAGGAGCGCGGGAGCAGCGTGACCAGCGTAGTAGTCGGGCTGGGAGGTCGCGTCAGCAAGGGCCACGTGGGGGCCTTCCTCAACGGCGAGGAGGCGGCGAGCCGGATGCTCGGCGTCTTCCTGCCCAGCGGCAGCCAGCACTTCGACTACGTGACGCTCCAGGACCACGTGGGTGCCCACAGCATCAGCGAGCTCCTCTACAAGGCCGCCGTCAAGGACCGGGCGCGCTCCCTCTACTATGGCGTGACGCGGGTGCGCAAGTCGGCCCGGCAGTCCAGCGCCTACCAGGAGAGCCGTAACCTGCTCCTGGACGAGGGCGCCAAGGCCGACGCTACGCCGGTGCTGGAGATCGAGGCTTTCGATGTCCTTCGCTGCGGGCACGGCGCCACCGTCGGCCCCGTGGACGAGGAGCAGCTCTTCTACATGATGTGCCGCGGCCTGCCCGAGCGGGACGCCAAGCGCATGATCGTGGAGGGCTTCTTCCAGCAGGTACTGGAGAGCATGCCCGGCGACTCCCTGCGCGACAGGGTCACGGAGGCGGTGCAGCGGAAGCTGGCGGCCTGATGGAACACCAGCGGGAGAGTTGACCGACTATGGAGAAGACCTCTACCGAGTTCGTGAAGCTGGCCGGGACCGCAGACGTGGCCCCCGGCCAGGTGAAGGTCTACGAGGTGCAGGGGCGGCGCATCGCCCTCTGCAACGTAGACGGCATCTTCTATGCCATCGACGACGTCTGTACCCACGACGGCGGCCCCCTGGATCAGGGGGAGCTGGACGGCCATCAGATCGAGTGCCCGCGCCACGGGGCGCGCTTCGACGTGCGCAGCGGCCGCGCCCTGGCCCTCCCCGCCGTCATGCCGGTTCGCAGCTACCCGGTCCGGGTCGAGGACGGCGTGGTGAAGGTGGGATTGGAGTGAGCGCAGAGTAGCGGGGCGATGGAACCAATCGATGTCAACCGGGTGAGGCAGGACTTCCCCATCCTGGAGAGGACGGTACACGGCCGGCCGCTGGTGTACCTTGACAACGCTGCCACCACTCAGAAGCCACGTGCCGTCATCGACGCCCTGGTCCACTACTACGAGAACTACAACGCCAACATTCACCGCGGCATCCACTCCCTGAGCGAGGAGGCCACCGCCCGCTACGAGGAGGCGCGTCTCAAGGTAGCGCGCTTCATCGGCGCTCCCGCACCGGAGACTATCGTCTTCACCCGCAACGCCACCGAGGCCCTCAACCTGGTGGCCCATGCCTGGGGCCGCAAGTACCTGCGCCCCGGCGACGAGATCCTGCTCACCGTCATGGAGCACCACAGCAACCTCATCCCCTGGCAGCTCCTGGCCCGGGCCACCGGCGCTAGCCTCCGCTTCGTCGATATTGACGATGAGGGGAGGCTGCTCTGGGACGATTTCGAGCGCCTCATGGGACCCCGGACGCGCGTCGTCTCAGTCACCCACATGTCAAACGCCCTGGGCACCATCAACCCCGTGAGGGAGATCGTCGAGCTGGCCCACAGCCGCGGCGCCCTGGTGGTGGTGGACGCCGCCCAGAGCGTTCCCCACCTGCCGGTGGACGTATCCGCCTCAGGCGGACTGGGCTGCGACTTCCTGGCCTTCTCCGCCCACAAGATGCTGGGCCCCACGGGCGTCGGTGTGCTCTACGCCCGCCAGGGCTTACTGGAGGAGATGGACCCCTTCCTGGGCGGCGGCGAGATGATCAGTCGCGTCCTCCTGGAGGAGGCGACCTGGAACGACGTGCCCTGGAAATACGAGGCCGGGACGCCCAACATCGCCGGCGTCATCGCTTTCGGTGCCGCTATCGAGTACCTCCAGGGGCTGGGCATGGACGCCGTGCGCGCCCACGAGAAGGAGATCACGGCCTACGCTCTGGAGGCCCTGGCGGCGGTGCCTCAGGTGGTCATCTACGGCCCGCGTGACGTGGAGGCCCGGGGTGGAGTCGTGTCTTTCAATCTGGGCGACCTGCATCCCCACGATCTGGGCACGGTGCTGGACCGCTACGGTGTTGCCATGCGCGCCGGCCACCACTGTGCGCAGCCTCTCATGCGCCGGTTGGGCTGCGTGGCTACGGCGCGTGCCAGCTTTTACGTGTACAATCGACTGGATGAGGTAGATACTCTGGTAGAGGGCGTCCGCGAGGCAGATCGCTTCTTTGGCCATGTCGGTACCCGAGCCTGAGCTGGATGAGCTCTACCGGGAGCTCATCCTGGACCACTACCGCAACCCCCGGAACCGCGAGTCCCTGGAGTCGCCGGCGGTGGTAGCGGAGGGATACAACCCTCTCTGCGGCGACGAGGTGGAGCTGCGGCTCAACATCGAGGGGGGCGTTATCAGCGGCGTGAGCTTCACGGGGCGCGGCTGCTCGATCAGTCAGGCCTCGGGTTCCATGATGACGGAGGCCATCAAGGGGAAGACGGTGGCCCAGGCTCGGGCCCTCGCGGCTCTCTTCACGCGCATGATGACCGACCCGGAGTTCGTGCCGGAGGAGGACGTGGGCGATTTGGAGGCCCTGCAAGGGGTGGCCAAGTACCCGGTGCGCGTCAAGTGCGCCACCCTGGCCTGGCATGCCCTGCAGGACGCGCTCGACCGGCACAACGGCGCTGCCTGAGGCGACCGGCGGAGGTGGGAGATGGACCTGGTGTCCAAAGCGCTGGTCATGGAGAAGCTGAAGGACGTCTTCGACCCCGAGCTGCAGATGAGCATCGTGGAGCTGGGTCTCATCTACGACGTGGAGATCAACGGCGACACCGTCAAGGTCACCTACACCCTGACCACGCCCGGCTGCCCCCTGGCCACCGTCATCGACGGCCAGATCCAGGATGCCCTGGTGGACATCCCCGGGGTGCGCTATGTGGACCCGGTGCTCACCTTCAGCCCGCCCTGGGACCCGCGCACCATGGCCAGCGACGACGTGAAGATGGCCCTGGGCATCTGGTAGCCCCCACCTCTTGCCTGTGCGCGCCCGGTGCGGTATGATATATTTGATTCGGATTGTGGGGCAAGGGGTTTAGCCCGCGAGGGCAGGGAAGCTCTCGCTCCAGCTTTGGCACCTCCGGTCTGCAGGATGCAGGCCGGAGGTCTCTTTTCGGGCGGCTCAGGCTGCAGCAGGGAGTCCTTCAGTGCCTGCGTCAGCCAGGGGCGCGAGACCGATGCTTAACGCTCGTAGGCCCCGATGTCGGGTGTGCCGGTACGGGGGTGACCCTCGGCGTCATCGGAGGGGGCGCCATCGGGGCTGCCGGCGTCAACAGCGGCGCTGCCTGCTTGCAGGTGCAGGTCTACCTCTGACCAGCCAGAGACAAAGAGCGGGTCAGCGGTCACGTCTCCCTGGCCCTGACCAGTGACGCTGGTCCAGGTGCCATCGGTGATCTCGGCGCGGGTGAACTCGGCGTCGTGCCCGCTCACGAAATCGGCCTGAATCTCGCCGTCCTCTCTGCTCCAGTACAGGTTGTGGTGCTCGGTTAGCTGTACCTTTGGGCCCAGGTAAAGAGCAGTTGGCTCGCCTACATCAGGGCCGGTGTTGAAGGCGAAGATGTTGTTCACCAGCGTCAGTTGAATCTCCGCGGCGCCCCATTCTTCGGGGTAGGCCGCCCTGAACGCATAGCCTCGCTCGCTGTAGGCATGGTCGTACATGTTGTAAGCGATTGTGTTGTTGACTACCTCGTAAGTGCCGGGATAGTCGCCCAGCGACACCGGGTCGATCCCCTCTCCCCAGACGACGTTGTTCTCCATCCGTCCCCCTGCCCACAGCTTGATCCCCTGCAGGTGGTTACGCACCACCCTGTTCCGCCTCACGACGATGCCGCGAACGTTGCCATCCCGATCACGCGAGTTCAAGTCAATGCCATCGCCGCCGTTGTCATGGATGTAGGAATCCTCCACCAGGATCTCTTCTCCCCGCGCGATCGAGAGGCCGTCGCCCCCATATTCGGCCCCTGGCGCCATCCCCGCGCCGTAGATCTCCAGCCGTCGAAAGGTTATCCGGTCGCAGGGTCCGGGGGTGCAGTCCATCGCCTCGTACTGGCAGTCCCGGAGGACGCTATCCTCCAGAACCACGTCGCTCACCGGGCCCTCCTCAGGGCTTCCCTCGGTCTCCCCGTAGGTGAAGCGGACACTGGCCTCGCCCCCGGCGATATGGAGGCGAGAAAGGAGAATGTGGTGGTTGTCGCCCGACAGGGTGACACCCCAGATGCCGAAGCCCTGGACGGCAAAGCTGAGAAGTCTCAGGTAGGAAGTGCCTGGGCTGAGGGTCAGCGCCTGAACGGTGGCCGTCTCGCCAGGAGCAGCAGCGAAGGTGATGGGGGCATCGGCAGTGCCTGAGTTGGAGAAAAAGAGCTCCCCCTCGGCCGAGTAGTCACCGCTGGCGACGCAGACAGTGTCGCCGGGCTGGGCTGTATCGGCGGCGTGTTGGATGGTCTGCCAGGGAGCTTCTGTAGTACCGGGGTTGTCGTCGCTGCCACTAGGGGCAACGCTGCGCGTGCAGGCTAGCTGTGCGGATGTCGCCGGCGGGGATACCGCCCCAGGGGGTGGGGCGACGGCCGGCGCCGGCCCCGCCATGCACAGCCACACCGCGTCGAGGAAGTCTACGGCCAGGAGGTCGCTGGCCTGCGGGGCCGTCGGAGAGAAGCCCTCGAACCTGTTCAGAGAGGCGTTGTGGCGCCACATCGCCTGGACCGCACCGGTGGGGGTTACCGCCCCCACCACTGTTTCGCTGGCGGTCCCGTCGGGGAAGGTGAGGCTGATGTTGTTGCACCCCGCGTAGAGCTGCACGGTGCTGCCGGGCGCTGGTAGGGTGATGCTCGCGACGTTCTGTGCGCGTAGCGATGACCCGTGAGCGGCCAGCAGGATCGCCAGCAGGGCTGCCGTTGCCACGAGACCCATCGAGAGCTTGCTCTTCACCGCACTCCTCCTTCCGGGGCACAACGGCCATTGCCGCGAGACCGATGCTTAACGCTCGTAGGCCCCGATGTCGGGTGTGCCGGTACGGGGGTGACCCTCGGCGTCATCGGAGGGGGCGCCATCGGGGCTGCCGGCGTCAACAGCGGCGCTGCCTGCTTGCAGGTGCAGGTCTACCTCTGACCAGCCAGAGACAAAGAGCGGGTCAGCGGTCACGTCTCCCTGGCCCTGACCAGTGACGCTGGTCCAGGTGCCATCGGTGATCTCGGCGCGGGTGAACTCGGCGTCGTGCCCGCTCACGAAATCGGCCTGAATCTCGCCGTCCTCTCTGCTCCAGTACAGGTTGTGGTGCTCGGTTAGCTGTACCTTTGGGCCCAGGTAAAGAGCAGTTGGCTCGCCTACATCAGGGCCGGTGTTGAAGGCGAAGATGTTGTTCACCAGCGTCAGTTGAATCTCCGCGGCGCCCCATTCTTCGGGGTAGGCCGCCCTGAACGCATAGCCTCGCTCGCTGTAGGCATGGTCGTACATGTTGTAAGCGATTGTGTTGTTGACTACCTCGTAAGTGCCGGGATAGTCGCCCAGCGACACCGGGTCGATCCCCTCTCCCCAGACGACGTTGTTCTCCATCCGTCCCCCTGCCCACAGCTTGATCCCCTGCAGGTGGTTACGCACCACCCTGTTCCGCCTCACGACGATGCCGCGAACGTTGCCATCCCGATCACGCGAGTTCAAGTCAATGCCATCGCCGCCGTTGTCATGGATGTAGGAATCCTCCACCAGGATCTCTTCTCCCCGCGCGATCGAGAGGCCGTCGCCCCCATATTCGGCCCCTGGCGCCATCCCCGCGCCGTAGATCTCCAGCCGTCGAAAGGTTATCCGGTCGCAGGGTCCGGGGGTGCAGTCCATCGCCTCGTACTGGCAGTCCCGGAGGACGCTATCCTCCAGAACCACGTCGCTCACCGGGCCCTCCTCAGGGCTTCCCTCGGTCTCCCCGTAGGTGAAGCGGACACTGGCCTCGCCCCCGGCGATATGGAGGCGAGAAAGGAGAATGTGGTGGTTGTCGCCCGACAGGGTGACACCCCAGATGCCGAAATCCTCCACCGTGAAGCCGACCAGGCTCACGTAGGAAGCGCCTTTGGCCAGGCTCACCGGCTCATTTGTTCCGTGGATGATGACCGTCTCGCCGGGAGCAGCGGCGAACGTGATGGGGGCATCGGGGGTGCCGGAGCGGGAGAAGGTCACAACAGATCCCTCTTCCTGCGCCGAGTACGTGCCCGCGTGCACGCAGACAGTGTTGCCCGGCTCTGCCGTATCGGCGGCGTGTTGAATCGTCTGCCAGGGAGCTTCGGCGGTGCCCAGGTTGTCGTCGTCGCCGTCGGCAGCAACGTGGTGGGTACATGTTATCTCCGCAGGCGCCGCCGGCGGGGATACCGCCCCAGGGGATGGGGCAACGGCCGGCGCCGGCCCTGCCTTCGGAGAGGCTGCTGGACTGCCGGTTGGGGCCAGGCTAGCGGTTGGCGCAGCCACTTCCTCCTCGCCCCCTCCGCAAGCCACGGCCCCCGCGATAAGCAACAGCGCGATCAAGAGAATAGCAGACTGTCTCACCGACGCACCTCCGCTCGGGCTATCATGGCCCGCATATGCGACATCTCTTGCGGCCGATGGCCAACCCTTCACTGTCGGCGGCGCGCCAGACGGCCGCGGTGCCCCCGAGTTTACGGGGAAGCACAGCGGTTGGCAAGTGTGTCCGGGCAGAATGCCGTGGCTTGGTTAGGTGTGTTGACGTCACCCCCAGGCTGGTAGAGAATTCCCCTGTTCTTGGTGTATTTGGGGCGGCGTGGGCACCCCGGCAAGGTGCCGCGTGGTCCCCTGAGAGCGCGTGGACGGAAGGGGGCAGACCACGGTGAAGGTAATCGACATAACAACCACGCTCGCCAACGGGACCACAAGGGTCTTGCTCCGTTCGCCGCTGCACGGCCTTGTGAGCAACCGCGTCACGTTGATCACTGTCTGCGGACGAAAGACCGGAAGGCTCTACACCACGCCTGTGGACTACGTTCGTGACGGCGACACGATCACCGTCGTCAGCAGAAGCCATCGAACGTGGTGGAGGAACCTGCGAGGGGGTGCCCGAGTGACCGTGCGTGTGGAGGGCAAAGACCTGAAGGGTGTTGCAGAGGTTGTAGCAGACGACAGGGAAGCGGTCGCCAAGGCCCTCTTGGCTCTGCACCCCAGGTACTCTGCGTAGCGAGCGGCACGGCGTGCCCAAGACCGCGTCCTGGTGCGGATCAAGGTTGCGTGACACCGTGAATGGAGGAGGTGGGCTGTGAACGT